>JAUVUZ010000010.1 GCA_030604885.1 Alphaproteobacteria bacterium
AACCCTCGGCGGCGGTCTGCGCGGGAGCGGTTTCGGCGGGCTTGGGCGCGGCGGCCGGATCGGCGGCGGGCGCGGCGGCGGCCTCGGTCTTCGGCGCGGCGTCGGCTTTGGGCGCGGTGTCGTCGCCGCGACGGTTGCGGCTCGCACGGGGTTCGGCGGCGCGGGCGGCGTCCTCGCGCGCCGTGGCGCGGGTCTTGGCCGGGGCCGGTTCGGCACGGGCGGCGGTGGTGTCGTGGAACAGCGCGCCGAGGGCGGCGTTGGCGTCCGCCAAGCCCGTCCGGCCCCGCGCCGCGGACAGCGCGTCGGCGAAACCCTCGGCGGCGGTGGCGCGCGGGCTGGTCGTGGCGTTCGCGGATTCGGCGGTCTTCTGGGCGAGCAGCGCGTAAAGGTCCATGACCCGTCCTCATGCGGTAAATGCACAATCTCGGACAATGGAGAGCAAACCCCGGGCCAAATCGGGGCGCGCGGTCAAGGCGCTGAATCGACGTGGGAAACGCAGATGCCCGGGCGGCGCCGGGGGCCGGAAACGCGAAGGGGCGGCAAGATCTGCCGCCCCCGCCGGGAGGAATTTTCCGCCGTGCTCAGGAGGTGAAGTCGAACAGCGGGCTGGTTTTGACGCTGCTGAACATGCTGGCGTAGGTGGCCTGCTGCGAGGTGATGGTGCTGAAGGTGTTGCGCAGGATCTGGAGTTCCTGCTGCACCTTCACCTGCGCGGCGTAGCTCGCCTCGATCTGCTGCTTCATCGCCGCCGAGCGGGTGGCCTTCAGGGTGTTGAGGCCGTCCTCGACGCGGGCGGATTCCGATTTCACCTGGCTCGACATCGTCGTCAGGTTGGCCTCGGTGGCGGTGAGCCGCCCTTCGGCCGCCGAGATCGCGTCGAGGGCCTTCTGGCGGCCCTCCTCGGTCTCGAGGTCGTAGAACCAGCTCTGCATCAGCCCGAGGCCGCCGGTCTTCAGGGTGCCGGTGACGGTGCGCGGCGTCTCGCCGTTGGGGTCGACGGTGACGGTGACGGCGCCGGTCTCGGCGTCGTAGCTCTCGAGCTTCAGCCCGCCGCGGGTAGAGGCGATGGCGCCGGTCTTCTCGCTCGCCTCGGGGGTCGAGGGGCTGTACGAGGTGTATTCGGCGACGATGGAGACGCCCGGGTCGGGCACCCACACCGAATCCTCGGTCTCGATGTAGAAATCCGCGCCCGCGTAGCTGCCGGTCATGTGGACTTCCGGGCGCAGCAGGTCGCCGGTGAAGCTGATGGTGTTGGGGGTCCACTCCACCCGGGTGACGTTGCCGATCGGGTTGTAGGCCTTGGCGTAGATGTCGGCGGTGCGGTTGATCTGGTCGACGGCGTCGTCGAACTGGGTGCGCAGCATCGCCTTGGAATCCGACTGGCCGTATTGGGTGACGGCGCTGCGCAGCTTGAGCAGCTGCTCGCGGATCTTCTCCGTGCCCTTCTTGCCGTTGCCCACCGCGACCTCGGCGTTGTTGATGCTGGCCTTGGCGTGGGCGTAACGCGACGACATGTTGTCGTAATAGGCGTTGTTGCCGCTCATCGCCTCCTGGAGCTTGGTGGAGGTTTCCTGGTATTCGTCCGCCTTGCGGGCGACGATCTGGTTGTAGACCACCTGCTGCCAATTGAAATTGGCCAGCCCGTCGTTGGACAGCACCATCGAGCTCATGTGTCACCTCTTTCGGAGGAGCGGCCCCGCTTCTGCGGGGAAACGGCGATTCATAGCACGAAACCGCCAGGAAATCGTTAACGCCTCAGACCGCCCGGCACAGGGCGTAGACGCCGAAGACCGAGGCGTCGGCGGCGCGGTCGCCGAGGAACTCGGCCTGGCGCACCACCGCGAACCCCGCTTCGGCGCAGAATCCCGCGATTTCGTCGGTGGTGAAGGGGCGCATCACGTGGGTCTCGGCGATCTCGCGCGTCGCCCCGGTGGCCTTGTCGCACACTTCGAGGCGATAGGCGATGCGCACCAGGCCGTCGGCGCTCCGGCCCGGGTCCGAGCGCCGCCGCACCCGAATCGCCGCGTTCTCCGCCTCGCGCACCCGCAGGCTGGGCGGGTCCGCCGCCACCGCCGGGGCATGCCAGTAGTCGAACAGCAGGGCACCGCCGGGCGCCAGATGGGCGCGCGCGGTGGCGAGGGCGGCGCGCACCTCGGCGTCGGCGGTCTGGTAGCTCATCACGTGGAACAGCAGGGTGACGAGGTCGTAGCGGCCGCCGTCGCGGTAGCCGCAGGCGTCGCCCGGGACCAGCGTCACCCGTTCCGCCGCCGCCCCGGCCCCGGCGAGGTTGCGGCGGGCGTGGGCGAGCATCTCGGCGCTGCGCTCGACGCCGGTGACGGCCGCCCCGGCGGCGGCCATGGCGAGGGCGTGGCGCGCGGTGCCGCAGCCGAGGTCGAGAACCCGGGCGGGCGGCGCGCCCAGCACGTCGGCGGCGCGGGCGAGCGTGAACCCGGCCTCGGCGGCGTAGTCCTTCTCGGCGTAGAGCAGATCGTAGACGGCGGCGTAGTCGCGGAATTCCTCGGTCATCGCGTCGGGCTTTCGAGTATCGCGCGCAGCGCGGCGGCGGCGCGGCGGAAATCGTCGTCGGAGGAGCCGAGGCCCCCCGGCAGATACAGCCCGCGCCGGGCGATGCGCTCCGCCACCGGCAGGCGCACCCCGTCGAACAGGCCCATGCGGCGGAACACCGGCTGCTCGTGCATCGGCCAGAAGAACGGCCGCGCGCCGATCCCGGCGTCGGCGAGGCGGGCGATCACCGCGTCGGCGTCGAGGGGGAAGGCGTCGTCCAGCACCACGCCGTAGACCCAGTAGCTGCTGCGGCCGCCGTTGGCCTCGGGCAGCGGGCGGCGGATGTGGGGGGCGTCGGCGAGCAGGGCGTCGTAGAGGGCGCCGATGGCGCGCTTGCGGGCGAGGAACGCCTCCGCCCGGCGCAGTTGCGACAGCCCGAGCGCGGCCTGGAGGCTGCTCATCCGCAGGTTCCAGCCCAGCTCCTCGTGGACGAACCGGCGCGGCCCGAAGCAGAGGTTGCGCAGGCTGCGGCAGCGCTCGGCCAGGGCGTCGTCGTCGGTGAGGATCATCCCGCCCTCGCCGGTGGTGACGAGCTTGTTGGGGTAGAAGCTGAAGGTGGAGAGATCGCCGAAGCCGCCGCACCGACGCCCGTGGCAGGTGACGCCGTGGGCCTCGGCCGCGTCCTCCACCACCTTGAGGCCGCGCCGCTCCGCCAGCGCGCCCAGCGCCGCCATGTCGCACGGCAGGCCGTAGATGTGCACCGGCATGATCGCCCGCACCCGGGGGTCTTCCGCCGCCGCCTCGGCCTGGGCGACGTCGATGGTCCAGGTCTCCGGGTCGCAGTCCACCGCCACCGGCACCAGCCCGGCGCGCACGATCGCGGCGGCGCAGGAGACGATGGTGAAGGTGGGCAGGATCACCTTGTCGCCGGGGGCGAGGCGGAGCGCCGCCACCGCCGCGTCGAGGGCCGCCGAGCCGTTGCTCACCGCGACGCCGTGGCGGCGGCCGCACCAGTCGGCGACGGCGCGCTCGAATGCTGCCACCTGCGGCCCCTCGGCGCCGATCCAGCCGGACTCGACGCAGGCGGCGAGCGCCTCGCGGTCCTCCGGGCCGATCTGCGGCACGTTCACGGGAACGAAGTCGGCGGCCATCTCAGGTCTCCGCGGGCTGGGCGAGGGGGCGCACCCGCGCCTCGGCGACGCCGTCGAAGCGGCGCTTGTCGGCGGGGCCGACATACGGCCCCTGCTTGATCTCGATCATTTCCAGCTCGTCCAGCACCTGGAAGCCGTGGCCGCCCGCGATCAGCAGGATCAGGTCGCCCGCGCCCAGCTCGGTGCTGCCGACGTAATCCTCCGCCGCGCCGTCCGCGTAGAAATCCACCCGCAGGCGGCCGGATTTGACGATCAGCACCTCCTGGGTGATCGCCACCTCGCGCGCCACCGGGCAATGCACGTGGGCGTCGATGCGGTGGCCGCCCGGGTGGCGCATCAGCGCCAGCTGCTGCGAATAGGCGTCGTCGGTGAGGAAGGTGATGCCCGGCGGCAGCGGCCCCTCGCGCACCACGATGGCGAGCAGGACGCCGTCGTGAACGACGCGCTCGACGGCGTGCCGGGCGGGGGCGGGGGTGTCGGTGCTCACGGGCGTCGGCCTCCGGAGGTGGAAAATCGTGCCAGTCTAAACGTGCGGCGGTTAAGAGACCGTTGTGCCGGGCGCCGCCTCGGGCTTTTCCACCACCAGCATGCCGTCGACGGTGCGGGCGAGCGCGGTGCCCGCCAGTTGCGCCAGGAATTCGTCGCCCGCCCGCCGTCCGCCGGTCCAGTCCGAGTAGTCGGCGATGGTGACCAGGGCGCCGGCGCCGGCGCGCGGCCACAGGTGGTCGATGCAGGCGCGGATCGCCGCGTACCAGTCCACGTCGATGCGCAGCACCGCGATGGGCGAGGGGTGGCGCGGCGCGGTGTCGTTCACGTCTCCGGCGACCAGATGCACCCGGTCCATCGGGTAGCCGGTGGCGGCGAGGTTGGCGCGCACCGCCTCGATCGGCGCGACGCACCAGTCGCTGGAGTTCTCGCCGGTGCGCGCCGCCTCCCAGATGTCGGCGGCGCGGGAGCCGTCGAAGCGGCGGTCCATGTCGTCGGGCTTGGTCATCCCCGCGAAGGTGTCGTAGAGCCACAGGTGGCGGTCGGTCTCGCCGCGCGCCAGCAGGGTGCGGGCGGCGAGCACCATCATGCCGCCGCTCCACACCCCGCATTCGACGATGTCGCCCGGCACGCCCCGGTCCAGCGCCGCCTCCACCTGGCGGACGAACAGCTCCTGGCGGGCGCGGCTTTCCATGGTCAGCTCGGCCACGCCCTCGAACAGCGCCGGGTCCGGCGGCGGCTCGGCGCCGCGCGCGAGGGCGGCGAGGGTGGCGTGGAGGCTGGCGTAGAGGCGCGGGTGGACGAGGTTGGCGGGCGTTCCCTGGGCGGCGCTCCAGGCGCGTTCCAGCGCCGGGGTGGTCTCGATCAGGCGCCAGTCGGCGAACAGCAGGGCGTTCTGCGCGTACCACCAGCACACCTCCGGGTCGTCCCAGACGCGCGGGCGGATCGCGTCCACCGGCTCGTAGCCCTGGGCGCGGAACAGGCGCACCCAGTAATCCTGCCACTGCTCGTTGACGTGACCGGTGCCCCCCTGGCCCGGGATCGCGGCGGAGAACAGCACCGCCGGGGCGCGGGCGACGAGATCGGCGACGAAGCCGCGCGCCCGCTGCGGCGACAGGTGCTCGGCCACCTCGAGGCAGGTGACGAGGTCGAAGCGCCCCTCCACGTCGAGCGGCGCCTCGAGGTCGCGCACCCGCACGGTCTCGGGGGGCACCAGCAGCGCCTCGCGGGCGATCCAGTCGCCCTCCACGCCGACGCGGGTGGGCACCCCCAACTCCGCCCACACCGCGAGGAAGGCGCCGTAGCCGCAGCCGACGTCGAGCACGCTCTCCACCGGCACCAGCTCGCGCACCAGCGGCAGGATGGCGCGGGCGGAGGCGAGCTTTTCGTCGATGGCCCGGCGGTGGTCTTCGTTGTACTGCTGCTTCGCGGCGTCGGTCATGTGCGGCTTCCCGGCGGTGACGGCGGCCCTGGCGGCCCCGTGCCACTCTAGCCGCCCCGGTTGAAAAAGTCTCCGCCCCTCAGCGCCCGAGCACCGCGTCGAGGAAGGGGCCGATGGTGCGGTCGAGGTCGAGATGCTCGCAGAAGTAGGCGAGGCAATTGTCCTCGTGGTCGGCGCGGCGGTAGTCGGCGAGGGCGAGCGGGATCTCGGCCATCGAGCGGATCGCGACGCCGAGGCGGTGCCGGGCGACCGCCTCGCTCATCGTCCCGATCTCGTTGCACAGCACCGGCAGGCCGTGGCGCAGGTAGGAGGCGATCTTGCCCGAGGCCATGCCGATGTACTTGACGTTGTTGCCGGTGTAGGCGTTGACGAAGGTGGGGGTGTAGAGGGCGAGGCCGATGTCCACCTGGTCGGTGAGGTCGCGCAGGTCGTCGACGTCGGGCAGCGGCGCGTCGGAGATCAGGAACCGCCCGGCGGTGTCGTTGAGGGCGATCAGCGCCCGGTCCTGCTCCCGCAGGCCGTGGTGGGCGTTCACCAGGATGCGCCAGTCGTCGGGCCACACCGACGCGGTTTCGAGGATCAGGCGGTTGGCGGCCCAGCTCACGAACGACCCGGCCATCAGCGCGATGCGGGTGCCCTCGGGCAGGCCGAAGCGGGCATGCAGGCGGCCGGGGGCCGAGCGGCGCGGCCGCGCCCCCGCCGCCGCCAGCGGCACGGTGACGATCTTGCGGCGGGGAATGCGGTTTTCGTGGTGCAGCAGGGCGGCGCGCACGTCGTCCTGCACCACCGCGAAATCCAGCTCCCGGCAGGCGAGAATTTCCGGCAGCTTGGCGGCGATGCCGGTTTCGCCCTCGAACAGGATTTCGAACGACACCAGCCCCAGGCGGGCGCCGCAGCGCTTCGCCAGCGGCGCGGCGGTGGCGATGCCGAGGGCGTCGACGCCCAACACGCAATCCCACGCCCGCGCCTCGGGCAGCAGCGCCCCGCCCGGGTCCACCAGGTGCAGGCGGCAGCCCTGGCACGGCGGCTCCTGCGGGTGCGCCTGCCGCGCCGACACCACGGTGACGCCGTGGCCGAGGCCGCACAGCGCCCGCACCGCGCCGTTGAGGAACGGGTTGCTGTTGATGTTGCCTTCCGGGTGGATGACGAGGATTTCGGCCATCAGCGCCCCAGCACCGCGTCGAGGAACGGGCCGATGGTGCGGTCGAGGTCGAGGCGCTCGCGGAAGTAGGCGAGGCAGTTGTCCTCGTAGTCGGCGCGGCGGTAGCCGTCGAGCACCAGCGGGATGTCGGCCATCGAGAACACCGCGTGGCCGAGGCGGTGCTGGGCCACTTCGTCGCTCATGGTGCCGATCTGGTTGCACAGCACCGGCAGGCCGTGGCGCAGGTAGGAGGCGATCTTGCCCGAGGCCATGCCGAGGTATTTGAGGTTGTTGCCGGTGTAGGGGTCGGTGAAGCTGGGCTGATAGATCGCGAGGCCGATGTCGACCTGATCGGTGAGGGCGCCGAGGCCGTCGATGTCGGGGATCGGCGTGTCGGAGACCAGGAACCGCCCGGCGGTGTCGTTGAGGGCGATCAGCGCCCGGTCCGCCGCGCCCATGCGGTAATAGGGGTGGACGAGAATCCGCCAGTCGTCGGGCCACACCGCCGCGCTCGCCAGCAGCAGGCGGCTGCCCGCCCAGCTCAGGAACGACCCGGCCGCCAGGGCGATGCGGGTGCCAACGGGCAGGCCGAAGCGGGCATGCAGGTCGCCCGGCGCGGCGGTGCGCGGCTTCGCCCCCGCGGCGGCGAGCGGCACGGTGACGATCCTGTGGCGGGGGATGCGGTTCTCGTGCTGCAACAGGGCGGCGCGCACGTCGTCCTGCACCACCGCGAAATCCACCCCCCGGCAGGCGGCGATCTCGCGCTGCTTGGCGGCGCGGTCGCACTCGCCCTCGAAAAAGATCTCGAACGACACCAGCCCGAGGCGCGCGCCGCACCGCCGCGCGAACGGCGCCGCCACCTCGATGCCGAGGGCGTCCACCCCCAGCACGCACGCCCACGACCGGTCCTCGGGCAGGACGAAGGCGTCGGCGGCCAGCAGCACCATGCGGCAGCCGTCGCACGGCGCCTGCTGGTAGTGGTCCTGCTTCACCGACACCACGGTGACGTGGTGGCCGAGGGCGCAGAGGGCGCGCACCGCGCCCGCGAGAAACGGATTGTTGTTGAGGTTCCCCTGAACGTGGACGATCAGGACGTCGCTCATCGCGGCGGGTCCCCGATCGCCTCGTGGCCGAGGAAGCTGGCGCGCAGCACCCAGAACGGCAGCAGCGGGTTCTGGCGCAGGCGGCGCTGGTGGAACCAGAAGCCGTCCAGGCGGCCGCGCGCCTCGCGGGCGAGAACCGGCGGGTCGTCGGGGAAGGGCAGCGGCGGCAGCGGCGCGATTTCCGGATATTCGGGCAGGCCGCGCGCCTCGCGCACGAAGCGGAACGAGGTGGTGACGCCCTCGGCGAAGCCGCGACGGTAGATGTAGTCGGGGGTCATGCGGTCGGCCCCCACCCAGTGGCGCACCGCCGCCTCCGGGTTGTAGTAGGCGCGGCCGCCCGCGGCGGCGATCGCCTGGGCGAGGCCGGTCTCGCCGTCGCCCCGGTATTCGATCAGCTCGGGCGGCATCGAATCCGGGCGGAAGCCGCCGCCCGCCAGCACCGCCTCGCGGCGGACGCCGAAGTTGCAGCCGAAGATCCACTCGGGCGGCACGTAGCGCGGAATCTCGTCCAGCTCGATCAGGCTGAGGGGACCCAGCAGCCAGCCGGAATCGGTCTGGTGCTTGAGGCCCTCGATCCAGTCGGGCGGCGGCGCCGCGTAGTCGGGGCGGCAGGGGCCGCCCGCCAGCGCCACCGAGCGGATCGCGAAGCTGTCGGCCATCGCCGCGAGCCACCCCGGCTCGGGGACGATGTCGTCGTCGCAGAACACCAGGATTTCGCCCTCGGCGGCGCGCAGACCCGCGTGGCGCCCGGCGTGGAGGCCGGGCACCGGCTCGGAGACGCAGCGCAGGGCGGCAAACGCCTCCGCCGCGTCGGCCACCACCTTCGGCGTGTCGTCGGTGGAGCCGTTGTCGACGACGATCGCCTCGAAGCGGTCGGCGGCGCTCAGGCGCTGGTCGCGCAGCCCGGCGAGCATCGCCCGCAGGCGCTCCGCCCGGTTGCGGGTGGGAATGACGACCGAGATGTCCATGGCGCGCCGCCCGTCGCGGTCAGCCCTTGCCGAGCAGGAAGTCCACCACCGCCTCGGCCTTTTCCAGCCCCTGGCCTTCCACGTCCATGTTGGCGCGCAGCCAGCCCTTGGCGGCGTCGCCCTCGACCGGGTAGGTCTTGAGCAGGGTTGCCACCAGGGATTGCAGCGCCAGCACGTTGGCGGCGACGTCGTCGAGGGCGGCGAGGAAGGTTTCGTTGGCGTCGAGGGATTCCTTGTAGATGCGGTTCACGTCGTCGGAGACCGTCTGCAGCAGGCCCTCGACCTTGCCCATCATTGCGTCGCTCATGTTTCGATAACCCCTGGTCAAAAGTGCGCGGCACCGCCACCATAGAGCACTTTCGGGGCTTGGGGAACTGGCTCTTGGCGGAGGGGCGCGGCGTGCATCGCAAGTTCGGAATCGGCTGGCAGGTGGGCGGCACCACCGGTTGGGGAGTCTACGGCCTCGCGCTGATGCTGCGCGGCGCGGCGCGGGGGCGGATTCCCGTTCCGGTGTACATCGCGCCGAGTTTCGCCCCCGACCCGCTGGAGGCGCGGGCGATCGCGCCGCTCGAAAAGCACTGGCGGATCGAGCGGCAGTTCTTCGACCTCGCCGACGACCGGGTGGCGGTGGACTACCCGTTCCTGATGGGCCTGGGCAACGACCTGCGCCCGCCCGAGCAGATTTCCGGGATTTCCGGCGCGCCCGAGATCGGCGTGGCGTTCTTCGAGCACCGCGCCCTGGCGGCCGACGACATCGCCTTCGCCAAGACCCGTTACGCGACGATGGTCGCCGGGTCCACCTGGAACGCCGAGGTGCTGGCCGACCACGGTTTCGCCCACGTGGCGTCCTGCCCCCAGGGGGTGGACCTCACCCGTTTCCACCCGGCGCCGCGCACCGGCGGCCTGGAGGACCGGTTCGTGGTGTTCTCCGGCGGCAAGCTCGAATTCCGCAAGGGGCAGGATATCGCCGTCGAGGCGTTCCGCCGCTTCCACGCCCGGCATCCGGAGGCGCTGCTGGTGACCGCGTGGCACAACCCGTGGGACGCCTCGGTGGCGAGCCTCGGGCGCTCGCCCCATGGCCTCGGCGCGCCGGTGCGCGGCGCGAACGGCGCCTGGGACGTGACCGGCTGGCTCGCGGGCCTCGGCCTGCCGCGCGGCGCGGTGCTCGACCTCGGCGAGGTGGCGCACGCGGCGATGCCGCGCCTGCTGCGCGCCTGCGACGTGGGGCTGTTCCCCAACCGCTGCGAGGGCGGCACCAATCTGGTGGCGATGGAGTGCATGGCCTGCGGCGTGCCCGCGATCCTCTCCGCCAACACCGGCCACCGCGACCTGCTGGCGCGGCCCGGCGCCGCCATCGCCCTCGAACGGCAGGCGGCGGTGGCGCCCCTGGCCGGGGACCGCCCGGGCTTCCTCGCCGACTGGGGGGAGAGCGATCCGGACGAGATCGTCGAGCGCCTGGAGTGGGCGTTCGCCCACCGCGACGCGGCGGCGGCGGTGGGCGCGGCGGGCGCGGCGTTCATGGCCGAATGGGGCTGGCCCGCGCGGATCGACGCCCTATTCGCCGCCCTGGGCTGGGAGTGACGCCAGCGCGGCGGCGACCTCCCGCACCACCGGCCCCCAGTCGCCCAGGCGGCGCTGGCGGAACAGCCGCGCCGAGGCGTACCACGGCGTGGTCGCGCCGCGCTGGCCCCAGCGCCAGTCCGGCTCGGCGGCGAGCAGCAGCCAGGTCGGCACGCCGAGGGTGGCGGCGAGGTGGGCGACGGCGGTGTCCACCGCGATCACCAGATCCAGCCCCGCCGCCACCCGCGCGGTGGCGGCGAAATCCGGCAGCGGCGGCGCGGGCGGCGCGCCCGGCGCCTCCGCCCCCACTTGCAGGCTCACCCAGTCGAGATCCGGACGCGACGCCACCAGCGGCGCGAGGTCGCACCAGCGCATCGAGCGCCAGCGGTCGTTGTCGTGGTGGGGGTTGCCCGCCCACGCCACGCCGACGCGCCGCCCGCGCGCCGGGCGCTCCGCCCGCAGCGCCGCGAGGGCGGCGGCGAATCCCGGCGCGGCGGCGATTTCCGGCACGACGCGCGGGTTGGGCACGCCCAGGCGGTGCGGCAGGCTGAACAGCGGCGCCCACGCCTCGGCCGCGCCCGGTTCGGAGAGGTCGCGCACCTCCACCTGGGGCAGCAGCGCCCGCGCCAGCCCCACCAGCGCGCCGTGGACCGCCAGCACCGGGCGGCAGCCCCGCGCCAGCAGCTCCGGCAGGTAGCGCAGGCACTGGATCGCGTCGCCGTGGCCCTGCTCGGCCACCGCCAGCAGGGTGGCGGGCGGCGGGCCGCCCCGCCACTCGGGCAGCGCCGGGATCACCGGCGGCCCCATGCCCGCGGCGCGGCGGTGCTCCCACGCGGCGAAGCCCTCGGCCCAGCGGCCCATCAGGAACAGCACGTGGGCGCGGTTCCAATGGGCGAGGTGGTCGTCCGGGTCGGCGACGAGGGCGCGGCGGTAGCAGGCGTCCGCCTCCTCCAGGCGGCCGAGGCGGCGCAGCGCCCGGCCGAGGTTGACGAGGGCGCCCCGGGTCGGCGGCTCGGCCTCGGTGAGCGGCGCGTAGACCGCCACCGCGTCCTCGGCGGCGCCGATGCGGAACAGCAGGTTGCCGAGGTTGAAGCGCCCCTCGGCGTGGTCCGGGTGGGCGTCGAGCAGGCGCAGGAAGGCGCGCGCCGCGCCCGCGTCGTCGCCGAGTTGGACGAGGGCGCAGCCGAGGTCGTAGAGCGCGCCGGGGTGCTGGGCGTCGAGCCGCAGCGCCGCGCGCCAGGTGGCCGCCGCCTCGGCGGTGCGGCCGGAGAGGGCCTGGGCGACGCCGAGGCGGTAGGCGGCCTCCGGATCGCTGGCGACCTCCGGCGCGGCGGCGAGCAGCAGGGCGGCGCGCTCCAGCTCGCCCGCCCGCAACGCCGCCACCCCGCCGTCAGCGCGGCGGAGGCGCCGTCGCCGGGGGTCCAGTCGCTCACGACGCGCGCCCGGCCGCCGCCAGCAGGCGGGCGAGGTTGGCGGCGAAGCGGCGGCCGTCGCACAGCGGCGAGGCCGCCATCCGCGCGCGCCGGGCGGCGCGGTCGGCGTCGCGCATCGGCGGCGAGTTGGCCCACGCCACCGCGGTGCGCACGTAGTCGGCGACGCCCGAGGCCAGTTCGCCGCCGAACCCGGCGAAGGTGATGTGGCTGGCGGCGTGGCGGCTGGCGAAGGTGGCGCCCGGCGTCGCCACCACCGGAATCCCCATCCACAGGGCTTCGAGGGTGGTGAGGCCGCCCGCGTAGGGGAAGGCGTCGAGGGCGAAGTCGCAGTCGTTGTAGAGCGCCAGCAGCTCGGCGTGGGGCAGGGCGCCGCGCACGTCGAGGCGCTCGGCGGCGATGCCGTGGGCCTGGAAGGTGCGGGCGAGGTAATCCTGCGCCGGGGCTTCGTCGAAGCCGCGGAACACCAGCCGCAGGCGGCTCTCCGGCACCGCCGCGAGAATTTTCGCCCACGCCGCGATCAGGTCCGGGTTGACCTTCGCCGGGTTGTGGAACGCGGCGAAGCTGACGTGGCCGTTGCGCCGCCACGCGCCCCCCTGCGGCGCGGGCGCGTAGGCGGGCGGGGCGTAGCAGACGTAGCCCTCGGGCATCCGCCACACCTCTTCCACATGGGCGGCGTCCTCGACCGCGGGCACGTGGACGCGGTCGGCGATCAGGCCGTCGATCTGCCGCAGCCCGGTGGTGCCGACGTAGCCCATCCAGGTGGCCTGCAACGCCGCCGGGCGCAGCGCGAACACGCCCAGGCGGTTGCGCCCGGTGTGGCCGCCCAGGTCGATCAGCACGTCGGGCGCGTCGCGGCGGATCAGCCGCGCCAGCGCCCCGTCGTCGAGGTTGCCGATGTCGCGCCACTGGGCCGCGCGGCGGCGCATCTCCTGGGTGAGGTCGTCGTCGCGCGGGTTGCTGGAGTAGACCGTCACGTCCAGCCCCGCCTCGCGGGCGTGGGGCAGCCACCCGGCGCAGAAATATCCCACCGGGTGGCGGCGCAGGTCCTCCGACACCAGCCCCACGGTCAGGCGCTCGCGCGGCGGCGGCGCGGGCGGGCGCGGCGGGTCGGCGGGATAGTGGCGCGCCGCCCAGGCGACGTGCGCGGCGCGCAGCGAGGCGGCGGTCTGGCCGGGGATGTAGTGCAGGGTCTGCAACAGGTTGCTGTGGGCGTTGCGGTAGCCCGGGTCGAGGGTGAGGGCCGCCTCGTAGGCCTTGATCGCCTCCGCCGGGCGGCACAGGTCGGAGAGCACGTTGCCGAGGTTGCACCACGCCTCCTTGTGCTCCGGCGCCGCCTCCACCGCGGTGCGGTAGGCGGCGAGGGCGGGGCCGAGGCGGCGGCGGCGGTGCAGCGCCGCGCCGAGGGAGAACGCCACCCCGGCGCGCGACGGGTGGCCCGCCGGAATCGCCGCCAGGGCGACGGCGTAGCGGTCGGCGGCGATTGCGTCGTCGCCCGCGCGGGCGGCGGCGCGCGCCACCTCCCACGCGATTTCCGGGTCGTCGGGCCAGGTGCGCTCGGCCGCCAGCGCCCGCTCCAGCGCGGCGGCGCGGTGGCCCGCCGCCAGCAGGGCGTCGATCAGGTCGCGGGTGGCGGCGCGGGCCTCCCGCGAATCGTCGGCGCCGAAGCGCTCCATCGCCTCCTTCAGCAGTTCGAGCGCGGCCTCCGCCTCGCCCCGGCCGCGCGCCAGCAGGGCCAGGTGGTGGCGGAACACCGGCGCGTCGGGGGCGATCGCCAGCCCGAGTCGGCAGAAGGTTTCGGCGGCGTCCGGCCGGTCGCCGCGAAGCGCGGCGAGGCTGAGGTCGGCGATCCGTCGGGCGAGGTCAGGGGAACTCATGGGGGCACCGGATGAATGGTCGCGACCGCGAGGATGCCCAGTCCGGCCGGGCGCGTCAAATCCTCACTCCCGGCGCGGCGCGTTAGGAGTTTGGTAACCCCCGCGTGGTATCCCTGCGCCATTCGCATAGGGTGCGCGACGAGACTTGATTCGGTCTGAAAATGTCGCCATCATCCGAAGCGATCGGCAAGGTGGATCGAGAATCGATCTTTCCGCCGATTTTTGTCCCGGCCCGCCTAGAACAGGAGCAAGAGCCATGGCCAGTGATATCTCCCTTTCGTCCGCGACGCGTTCCAACCTGCTGTCGCTGCAGCGCACCACCGATCTGATCGGGCGCACCCAGGACCGCCTCTCCACCGGTAAGAAGGTCAACAGCGCCATCGACGACGCGCTGTCGTTCTTCACCGCTCGCGGCCTGTCGGACCGCGCGTCCGACCTCACGACCATCAAGTCCAACATCGAGAACGGCATTTCCGTCCTCACCCAGACCACCGACGCGCTGACCAGCGTCGAGGACGTGCTGAAGCAGATGAAGGCGGTCGCCAGCTCGGCCCGCGCCACCGCGGCCACCGACACCGAGACCCGCCAGACCCTCGCCAAGCAGTACGAGACCCTGCGCTCGCAGATCGACAGCCTCGTCGCCGACTCGAGCTTCAACGGCGTGAACCTGCTCAAGGGCCCGGCCCAGGGCACGGAAGAGACCCTCACCGTGAAGTTCTCGGAGCAGGACAAGGCCACCTCCGACGAGCGTCGTCTCGAGATCGTCGGCAAGGCCTCCGACTCCACCAGCATGAGCGTCAGCTCGGTCGCCTCCACCGACTGGAACGCCACCACCGGCGTGGTCACCACCATCGACGCCGAAATCGACAAGATCGACTCGGCGCTCAAGACCGTGCGCTCGCGCGCCCAGGAATACGGCGTCAACGCCTCGATGCTGCAGATCCGCAACGAGTTCACGTCGAACCTCATCAACACCCTGGAATCCGGCGCGGCCAACCTGGTCAACGCCGACCTCAACCAGGAATCGGCGAACATGCTCTCGCTGCAGACCCGCCAGCAGCTCGGCTCGATCGCGCTGTCGATCGCGCAGCAGTCCGAGCAGTCGATCCTGCGTCTGTTCTAAGCCTTCGCAGGGTTCCGATGGTGAAGGGCGGCGGGCGTCAAGCCCGCCGCCTTCGTTTTAGGCGTAGGCACGGGGGCGGCGGTTGCGCATAATGCCCGCCGCGATGTCCGCGATGGAAAGACCCGATGCCCTTAAAGCTCACTCTCAGACGCAACGAGAAGATCCTGATCGGCAACGCCGTTTTGCAGAACGGCGACGCCAAGTCGGAGTTCGTGGTCCTCAACCATGTTCCGGTCCTGCGGGAAAAGGACATGATGAGCGAGGAACAGGCCGACACGGTGGCCAAGAAGATCTACCACACGATTCTCAACATGTACGTTTCGCCCGAGCAGGAGCGAAGTTTCCATAATTTTTACTTTTTGCTGTTAAAGCAGATGCTGGTGATGCCGCTGGGCGACGAGGGACTCGATCTGATGATGGAGACTTCCGAGCACATCATTGCGGGCGATCACTATAAAGCTTTAAAATCGTGCAAGAAGTTGATCGATCACGAGGCGGAGGTTCTGTCCCATGGTGCATGAGCAATTGAATGCCTACCAGCGAGTCCAGCAGGCGAACCTGTCGGGCCGCGAACTGGAGGCGATGGCCTTCACCCGGGCGGCGTTGAAGCTCGAGGACGCCAAGGCGCTGGCCGACCAGCCCGCCGAGTTCGCCAAGGCGGTGCGCTTCAACCACCTGCTGTGGACGATCATCCAGGCCGACATCGTCGAGCCGCAGAACCAGCTGCCGCCGGAGCTGAAGGCGAACATCATGTCGCTCAGCATCTTCGTCGACAAGCAGACCTCCAAGGTTCTGCGCACCCGCGACGCGGCGGATCTCGACACCCTGATCAACATCAACCGCAACCTCGCCGCGGGGCTGCGCACCACCACCGACTCCGCCGCCGTCGGCTGAGCGCACGGGGGCCGCAGGTGGTTCCGAAAGAGGCGTTCCTCGCCCCCGATATCCTTCATGTCGGACGTCATCCCCTGGCCGGCGCATCGTTGCGCCGGCTTCAGTTCGACGACGCCGAGGGCGCCGAGATGCTCGCCGCGATGGTGGACGAGGCGAGCGTCGGCATCGCCGGATTCGGCCAGCTGCGCGCGGCGATCCGGATGTACGGCGGCGACCGCCCGGCCGCCGAGGGCATTCTCGAAGACACCCTCGCGCGCCTGCGCGACGAGCGGGAAATCGCCGATCTCTCGTTCCAGATCGGCATCTGCGCCATCGCCGCGGGCGACCCGGCGGCGGCGCGGCGCGCCCTCGACCGGGCGGCGGCGCTGCGGCCGGAGCGCGCCGTCACCCTGCGCACCCGCGCCCGACTGATCTGGCAATCCGAGGGGCCGGAGGCGGGGCGCGCGGCGTTCCGCGACGCCATCGACAAGGGCGACGACCCTACCTTCTGGAGCGCCTGGGCGACGCTGGAAGCCGAGACCGACCGCGCCCGCGCGCAGTCGCTGTTCGAGGAAGCCCTCGCCCGCCATCCCGACTCCGCCGCCCTCAAGCTCGACCTCGCCTGGAGCCGCCTGCACGCCTCGGAATTCGAGGGTGCGCTCGCCGCCCTCGGCGACGGCCTGCCCGGCGTGGCGCCGGGCGAGGAGGCGACCCTGCGCGGCCTCGCCCTCTACGGCCTGCGGCGCGTGCCCGAGGCGCGCGCGGCGCTCGCCGCCGCCCGCGAGGCGGCGCCGCTGATCGCCGAGGCCGAGGTGATCTACGGCTATGCCGCGTGGTTCTGCGGCGACGCGGACGAGGCGGAGGCGGTGTTCCGCGGCCTGCTGGCGGAGGACCCGGCGAACCCGGCGGGGATCGGCGGCCTCGCCGCGCTGCGTCTCGACGCCGGGCGGGACGCCGAGGCCGAGGCGCTGCTGGCGGGTTGCCCCGCCGCGCGGCGCTCCGGCGTCTACATGAAGCTCACCGACCTCGCCTCGTATCGCGAGCGCCCGCTGGAGGCGATCGAGTGGCTGCGCCGCGCCGACGAGGACGACCCGGGCAACGGCGCGATCCACGCGCGCTGGGCGGGGGTGCTCTACGGCATCGGCCGCCCCGATCTCGCGGTGCCCCATTACGACGCCGCCACCGCCGCCTCCGAGCCGCGCGGCGCCATCAACGCCTCCAACGCGGTGTTCCTCCGCCATTACGACCCGGAGCTGTCGCCCGAGGACGTGGCCGAGGCCCACCGCGCCTACGGCGAGCGTTTCGGCGGCGAGGGCGAGGACCCGGCGTGGCGGTTCGAGAACGTCCCCGACCCGGACCGCCGCCTGCGCGTCGCCTACATCTCGCCCGATCTGCGCGCCCACTCGGTGGCGTATTTCATGGTGGCGCTGATCGACCGCCACGACCGGGATAACTTCCACCTCACCGTCTATTACACCTCGGGCGCCCGCGACGCCGCCACCGAGTGGTTCGCGCGTACCGTCGACGTGTGGCGCGACGTCGAGCACGTCACCGACGAGACGCTGCGGCGGATGATCCGCGACGACCGCATCGACATTCTCGTCGACCTCTCCGGCCACACCGCCCATCACCGGTTGGGGGTGTTCGCCCGCCGCGCCGCGCCGGTGCAGGTCACCTACCTCGGCTATCCCGACACCACCGGCCTGCCGGCGATGGACTACCGCATCGTCGACGCGGTCACCGACCCGCCCGGCGAGGCCAACCTGTTCGTCTCCGAGCAGCTGGTGCGGCTGCCGCGCACCTTCCTCTGCTACAGCACGGCGGAGGACATTCCCGACATCGCGCCGTCGCCCGCGACCCTCGGCAGGCCGTTCACCTTCGGCTGCTTCAACAACGGTCTCAAGCTCAACGCCCGGGTCTACGACGCGTGGGTGGCGATTCTCCGCGCGGTGCCCGAGGCGCGCATGCTGTTCAAGAGCGTGCGCTTCAAGAACGCCCACGGCGGCGACCTGGTGCTCGACGAGATGACCGCGCGCGGCATCGCGCCCGAGCGGCTGGTGGGGCTGCCGATCACCCGCACCCTGGGCGAGCACCTCGCCACCTATGCCGAGGTGGACCTCTGCCTCGACCCGTTCCCCTACAACGGCACCACCACCACCTGCGAGGCGTTTTCCATGGGGGTGCCGACGCTCACCCTCAAGGGCGACCGCCACAGCGCGCGGGTGGGGGAATCGCTGGTGGGGGCGATGGGCCTGAGCGACGGCTTCGTCGCCGCCGACGTGGACGACTACGTGCGCCGCGCGGTGGACTGGGCGGCGCGGCGCGACGATCTGGCGGCGATGCGGCCGGGCATGCGCGACCGCTTCAAGGCCTCGCCGCTGGGCGACGAGCGCGGCCACGCCCGCGCGATGGAGGCGGCCTACCGCGCGATGTGGCGGGTGTGGTGCGCCGCCGGGCCGCGCCATGGCCTCGGCCCTTCGCGCTTCGATCGCGAGTTGCAGGCGTGCGCAAAGACCTGATCCTCGCCCTCGGCTACTTCGAGGCCGATCTCCTCGAACCCGCGGCGGAGGCCGCCGCCGCCGCCCTCGCGGCGGACCCGGACGACGCCGACGCCCATTTCCTGCGCGGCCGCGCCCTCGACCGGCTCGGCCGCACCGTCGCCGCGCTGCCCCACCTGGAGGTCGCGGCGCGCACCCGGCTCGACGACGCCGACGCCCAGCAGACCCTCGGCCGCGCCCTCGCCAAAATCGAGCGCCATGCCCTGGCGCTGCCCTATCTCGAACGCGCCTACGCCCTCGACGCCACCGCCAACCGCGCCGAATCCCTCGCCGAGGCGCTGGTGGCGCTGATGCGCGCCGAGGAGGCGGAGGCGCTGATGCGCCGGGTGGTGACGGAATACCCCGACGACGCGGTGGGCTGGGCCAACCTCGGCGCGGTGCTGCTGGACCTGGGCCGCGACGCCGAGGCCCTCGCCGCCTGCGACCGCGCCCTCGCCCTCGACCCGCACGACGTGGAGGCGCACATGACCCGCGCCTTCGCCAACCTGCTGGGCGGCGATTGGCTCGCCGCGTGGCCCGATTACGAGTGGCGCTGGCGGCGCAAGGCGTTCCGCGACGCCTATCCGGAACCGGGCTGCCCGCGCTGGCGGGGCGAGCGCCTGCCCGAGGGGACGCGGCTGTGGGTGCGCTTCGAACAGGGGCTGGGCGACGGCATCCAGTTCGTGCGCTTCGTTTCCCGCGCCGCCGAGGCCGCCGGGGTGCCGGTGGTCTTGAGCGCACCCGCCGAGCTGCGCCGCCTGTTCGCCGGGGTCGCCGGGGTGGAGGCGTGCGTCGGCGCGCCGACCCTGCCGCCCGGCTGCGCGGCCGAAATTCCGTTGCTCAGCCTGCCCGGCGTGTTCGGCATCACCCCCGACACCGTGCCCGGCCCGTTCCCCTATCTCGGCGCCCCCGCCGCGCCGCGCCTGCCCGAGGCGGGCGGGCGGCCGCGCGTCGGCGTGGTGTGGGGCGACAAGCCCAAGGCGCGCAGCCGCGGCATCGACGCCGAGCGCCTCGCCGCCGCCCTCGACGGCCTCGGTCTCGCGGTTTTCAGCCTTCAGGTGGGGGCGCGCGCCGCCGAGATTCCGGCGGGCAGCGGTTGGGTGGACCTGTCGCCGACGATCGCCGACTTCGCCGACACCGCGGCGCTGATGGCGCAGATGGACGCGGTGATCTCGGTGGACACCGCCGCGCTGCACGTGGCGGGCGGCCTCGGCGTGCCGGTCTACATCCTGCTGATGGCCCAGGGCGACTGGCGCTGGCTGCGCGACCGCGCCGACACGCCGTGGTATCCCTCGGCGCGGCTGCTGCGGCAGGAGCGCCAGGGCGATTGGTCGGCGCCGCTGGCGCGGCTGCGGGCCGCGCTCGCGGCCCGCGACTTCGCTACTTGAGGAAGCTGAGCAGCGACAGGTCGCTGACCATGCTCATCGCCGCATAGGAATACTGCAGCGCGTTGGCCTCGGAATTGATCTGCACCGCCACCGCGGTGACGTCGGCGTCCTCGATCTCGCCCGCGCGGGTTTGCAGGAACGAGATCTGGGTCTT
Organism: Alphaproteobacteria bacterium; assembly: GCA_030604885.1. Lineage (GTDB taxonomy): Bacteria > Pseudomonadota > Alphaproteobacteria > Rhodospirillales > Rhodospirillaceae > Oleispirillum. Next base: position 19,738 of record JAUVUZ010000010.1, read on the forward strand.
CTGCCGGGTCAGCGCGCTCGCCAGCACCGTCTGGTTGCTGGCCAGGAGGTTTTCCAGGCGGCCGAAATCCTGCGTGCTTTCGCCGGTGCGCGCCACCGAGTGGTCGATGGCGTCGTTGACGATGCCGAGGGCGGTGTCGAGGCGGCGCTTCAGCTCGACGCCGTCGATGCCGCCCGCGCCGTCGCTCGGGGTGCCCTGGCAGACGATGCCGAGGGCGCGCAGGGCCTTTTCCACCGCGCCGTCCTTGGCGTTGATGCCGAACTCGACGCTGCGCACCTCGTCGACGCGGTGCTGCACCACGGTTTCGCCGCCCTTGTAGTAGATGTCGTTGGCGAGCTGCACGCCGTGGGTGGCGCCCAGCGCCTCGGCGGCGGGCGGCGGCGTGACGGTGAGGGTGGTGCCGTCGATGGAGACGCCGGTGACGGTGTAGGTGCGGCTGTTGACGTTGCTGCCGGTCACCGTGACCGGGCCGGGCTGCACCGACGGCACGGTGACGTCGAGGCCCGCGGCGACGGTTTCGTCGGTGCCGGGCGGCGGCGCCACGGTGAGGGTGCGGCCGTCGGCGGAGACGCCGGTGACGGTGTAGAAGCGGTCGTTGCCGGTGCTGCCGCCGACCTGGATCATCATCCCCCGCTCGACGGTGGAGAACGCTCCGGCGGTGGTGGCGCCGATGGTGCCCGAGGCGCTGTCGAAGGTCACCGACCCCATGGTCGCCGAGGTGTGGTGCTGGAGGTTGAAGGCGTCGGCGTTGCCCGCGACGATGGTGCCGCCGGGGTTGAAGGTGAGGGTGCCGGTCTGGCCCGCCGTCACCTGGGTGTTGTTCATGTGGGCGAAGCGGCTCTCCGGCGCGGTCACGGTGTTGCCGTCGTAGACCGCCTGGAAGCTCGAGAGCGAGCCGTAGGGCACCGACACCGGCACGGTGTCCGACTTGCCGCCCGCGAACAGGTATTGGCCGTCGATCTTGATGTCGAAGTAGTCCTCCATGTCCTTCAAGGTGTTGAAGGCGCGCTGCTGGAGGTCCTTGAAGTTGTTGATCTCGTCGTCCGACATGTCGGTGATGTCGGTGGAGAGGAAGCGGTTGAGATCGTCGCGGAACGAGATCAGCGACTTGCGGGCGCCGTCCACCGCCGTGCTCATGGCGCCGAGCTTGGCGTTGGCCACGGTGTTGGTGGTGAGGAACGCCTGGGTGCGGTTGGTCTGGGTCTCGAAGTTGACCAGCCGCGCCGCCCCGGCGGCGATGCCGCTGTAGGTCTGCGACTTCTTCTTGGTCGAGAGCTGGGTCTGCAGGTCGTGGATGTTGCTCTGCGTCTGCATCAGGCGCGAGGCCATCAGGGTGTGGGCGGCGAGCGTGGGAACCCGGGTCATCGTGGCTCTCCCTATCCTCAGGTGGCGATGTTGTTGAGGACGTCGAACAGTTGCTGGTTGGTGGTGATCACCCGCGCGGCGGCCGAATAGGCCTGCTGGAAGATGATCAACTGGGTGAGTTCCTCGTCGAGGTTCACGCCGCTGATCTGCCCCTGCTTCAACTCCAGCGACGCGGAGAGCGTCTTCTGGGTGGTCGCTTGGCTCTGCGCGCGCGCCGCCTCCGAGGAATTCTGCGACAGGATCGCCGCCGCGTAGGTGGCGAAGGTCTGCTTGCCGCCGGCGAGCTTGCCCGCCTCGCCGAAGCTGAGCTGGGTGTCGAAGGCCTTGGCCATGGCGTTGGCGATCGAGTTGTCGCCGGTGCCGAGGGTGTACTGGCCGGTGTCGGCGTTGCGTTGCAGCACGCCCGAGGACAGCAGCGACGGGTTGGTGGCGAGGTCCTTGCGCACGGCGAGGGCGGTGCCCGCGCCCGAGTTGGAGGGCGCCATGCCGAGGCGCGACAGCACGCCCGCGTTGGTGGTCTCGGTGACCGCCATCTCCTGGCCGTCGTTCTGGAGGATGCGCAGGCGCACGCCCGAGCCCTCGTTGACCACCGCGGCGGAAATGTTGCGGGCCGCCAGGGCCGGGTCGGCGTTGATCTTGGCGGCGATGGTCGCCACCGTGTCCTGCGGGCCGATGGCGATTTCCGAGATGCTGGCGTTGCCCGCCGTGCCGATGCGCAGGCCGGTGGTGGTCGAGGCCTTCCACGACGCCGACACCACCTTGGTGTCGTAGAGGTAGTGGTCGCGGCCGTCGACGTAGAAGTCGTTGAGGCCGAGGAAGTTGGAGAAGCCCTTGACCGTCTCGTCGACGATGCCGAGGGTGTCGGCCCCGGCGTCGGCGTTGAACTGCACGGTGATGTCGGCGGGGGCGTTGACGGCGTCCTCGTCGCGCATCGCGAAGCCGACCGTCTCGGTCGAGGGGATCGCGATCTTGACATGGCCGGTGGCGTCGATCGACGCCCAGTTCACCGGCGCGCCCGCGTAGCCGCTGAAGAAGCCGTTGAGGGCGTCCACCACCTCCTGGATCGTGCCGGTGGAGCCGCCCAGCTCGGTCTTCAGCGACGACTGCGCCGCCTGGGTGCCGTCGGCGTTGTAGAGCACCAGGCGGACGTCGCCCGCGCCCAGGGTGATTTCCTGGTTCGCCGGGTCGATGAAGGCGCGGCTGCCGTTGAAGGTCTGCGCCACCTCGGGGTAGGCGGTGCCGCGGTTGTGCACGGCGTTGAGCTGCTGGCGCATCTGCGTCGCCAACTCGTCGATCTCCGACTGCATCGCGGTGAGGGTGCGGTCGCGCATCTCCACGTAGGCCGCGATCGAGCCGGACTTGAAGTCCTTGGTGATGTCGACGCCGTTGGCGGTGATGCCGTTGAAGTTGCCGCCCTCGTAGGTCAGCCCCGCGTCGGTCTTGGTGACCGCCTGGTGGGAGAGGTGGACCGGGCTTTTGTCGAGCAGGCTGGCGCCCGAGGTGGTGAGGACGATCACCTCGCCGGAATCGCGCTTGAAGTAGCTGAAGTCGATGTAGCCCGCGAGATCGGTGAGGGCCTGGTCGCGCTGGTCCTCGAGGTCGCCGGTGTCCTGGAAGGTGTTCTGGCTGCGGACGATCTGCGCGTTGAGGGTGTCGATGCGCTGCAGCAGGTCGTTGACGCTCTCGACGTCCGCCTCGATCGAGCGGTCGGCCTCCAGGCGCAGGTCCTGCAACGCCGCCGACATCCGCGACATCTGGTCGGCCACGTCCTCCGCCGCGCGCACCACGTTCGACCCCTGGGTGATGCTGGAGACGTCGAGGGCGAGGGATTCGAGCTGGGCCGCGAGGTTGGCGATGTTGTGGGCGACCGAGCTGTTGTCCGCCGGGGTGCCGAACACGTCCTGGATGCGGCCGTGGTAGGTGGTCTTGACCGAATATTCGCCCGCCACCGCGGCGGAGCGGCGGATGTCCTTCAGCAGGCTTTCGTCCACCGTGCGCGACAGCCCCTTGGCGCGGGTGCCGACGCCCTTGCCCGCGAGGATCTGGCTCTCCTGGACGAAGACCTTGCGGGTGTAGCCCTTGGTGTTGACGTTGGCGATGTTGCGCGAGACCGAATCCAGGCCCTGCTGGGCGGTGGACAGGCCGGAAATCGCGGCGCCGAGGGCGAGAGTGATGGACATGGAACGGACCTCGCGGCAGCGGGGTTGAAAACCTGACTATTAGAGTTCGCGGTTGAAGCTCACCGCCAGCGGGCGGCCGTCGGCGGAGATGCCGGTGAGGGCGCCCGAGCGGCCGTACACCGCGCCGCGCTCCGACGCCTGCTTGACCCCTTCCACCATCGCATGCATCACCCGGTTGGCGGCGTCGATGTGGGCGTCGAGCAGCAGTTCGTTGCGCTTGCACTCGCGGTCGAGGCGCTCGCCGAGCGTGCGCATCTCGGCCCGCTCCTCGGTGTCGAGGGCGTGCAGGATCGCAGGCGCGTCGGCGATCGCCTGCATCTGGTTGCGGTAGTTGCGCGTCAGCGTCCACTTGTTGGCCGAGAGCGCCTTGACCGCGTCGAGGTTGTGCTCGACGAGGGCGAGGTTCTCCGCCTCGATCAGGTTGGCGAGGTTGCCCATCACCAGCTTGAGATCGTCGATGTTGCGGCGGTCGCGGGGCTTGAGGTCGGTGATTTCGGTGGTCATGCGCGTTTCTCCTGCGCGGCGAGCAGCGTGGAATAGACGTGGTCGGCGATGCCGAGGCCGCCCTTCTGCGCCACCTGCTTGCCGTATTCGTCGATCATCAGCGAACGGTACATCTTCTCGGCGTGGCCACCGCCGAAGGTCGGGTCGGTGTTCACGCCCGCGAACATGTGCTGGAACATCTGGCTCAGGAACATCGCCTCGAACTTTTCCGACGCGGCGCGGATCTCGGCGGTGTCGGCGGACTTGCCGCTCGCGGCCGCCTGCGGCCGGGCGCGGGTCGCCGGGTCGATGCGGGCGTCGAACATCGAAAGCGGCTGGGCGTCCATCACATCACCTCGATTTCGGCGTTGAGGGCGCCCGCCGCCTTGATCGCCTGAAGGATGCCGATCATGTCGCGGGGGCCGACGCCGAGCGCGTTGAGGCCGTCCACCAGCTCCTGCAGCGACACGCCGTCGTTGACGATCGCGAGGCGGCGGTTCTTGTCCTCGTCGACCTCGATGTCGGTGCGCGGCACCACCTGGGTCGTGCCGGTGGCGGAGAACGGCGCGGGCTGCGACACCTGGGGCGTCTCGGTGACGCGGATGGTGAGGTTGCCCTGGGCGATCGCCACCTCGGAAATCCGCACGTTGGCGCCGATGACGATGATGCCCGAGTGCTCGTCGATGACGACGCGGGCGATCTGGTCCGGCTCGACGCGCAGCTGCTCCACGTCGGTGATCAGGTCGGTGAGGGTGCCGGCGTAGCTGGCGGGCACCTGGAGCTGCACCGTCGAGGGGTCGAGCGGGCTGGCGACGCGGCCGCCGACATAGGCGTTGATCGCCTGGGCGATGCGCCGCGCGGTGGTGAAATCCGGGTTGCGCAGCGCCAGCTTGACGTCGCGCAGGGAGTTGAGGGCGAAGGGGATCTCGCGTTCGACGATGCCGCCCGAGGCGATCCGCCCGGCGGTCGGCACGTTCTTCACCACGCTGGCGCCCTGGCCGGTGGCGGAAAAGCCGCCGATCGCCACCTGGCCCTGCGCCACGGCGTAGACCTCGCCGTCGGCGCCCACCAGCGGCGTCACCAGAAGGGTGCCGCCCTGGAGGCTGGTGGACTTGCCCATCGCCGACACCGACACGTCGATGCGGGTGCCCTGGCGCGAGAACGGCGGCAGGGTGGCGGTCACCATCACCGCCGCGACGTTCTTGGTGTCGAGCTTGCCGTCGCGGGTGTTGATGCCGAGGCGCTCGAGCATCGCGATCAGGCTTTCCTTGGTGAAGGCGATGTCGTCGGTCTTGTCGCCGGTGCCGTTGAGGCCCACCACCAGGCCGTAGCCGATCAGCACGTTGTCGCGCACGCCCTCGACGTCGGCGATGTCCTTGATCCGCGAGGCGGCGAAGGCCGGCTGCGCCAGGGCGAGCGCCAGCGCCGCGAAGGCGGAGAGGAGAGAAAGCCGCTTGAACGAGAGAGCCATGGCCTGCGTTCCGTCTGATGAACCCGTCGGCGCGGGTCGCAAGGGACACCGCTCCGCCCCTTCCATTGCGAACCCCGTGCCAGGAGCGGGCCTCGGAATCTCAAGGCCTTGGCGGCGGCGGCGGCGGGGCGGGGCGGCAAAACCCGGGCGCCGCCCGGCAACAATTGCCGGATCTTGCGAGGGCGGCAAAATTTGCCCATTTGGCGGAGCGCGGAGTGGTTGTAGAGTCGAGCGTCACGGCATGAAGGATCACGCATGAAGGTCGGTTCCACCGGTTCCACCTCCGGCCCCCAGCGGGCACGCAAGACCGACGCCAAGGGCCGGCGCGTCGAGGGCGCCGGATTCGCCGATTATCTCGGCGGCGCCGAGGGCGCGGGAGAGGCCCATGCGGTCGAGGGCGCGGTGTCGCTCTCGGGCGTGGAGGCGATTCTCGCCGCCCAGTCGGTGGACGCGGACGGCGGCCCCGCCGCCCGCCGCCGCCTGGCGCGGCGCGGCGAGGACGTGCTCGACCGGCTCGAAGGGGTGCGCGTCGGCCTGCTCACCGGCCGGGTGGCGAAGCGCGACCTCGCCGATCTCGCGCAACTGGTGCGCAGCAAGCGCGAGGCGGGCATCGATCCGCGCCTCGGCGCCCTGCTCGACGAAATCGAACTGCGCGCCGAGGTGGAACTCGCCAAGCTCACCCGCGACCTCGGCGCGGGGGTCTGAAATCCGCATCGCTCCGATCTCGCACGGAAAGTGTTGCTCGGAAACACCGTCATCCCTATATTGCCACGCGCGAATACAGGGGCGGCGTTCGCCCGCCGACGGGGGGTATCGAATCTGGGGAGGATAAGGCAGGTATGACCGTGATGTTGCCGCCGGATTATCGGCCGTCCGAGGACGAGGAGTTCATGAACGAGCGGATGGTGGAATATTTCCGCCGGAAGCTGCTCGACTGGCGGACCGACCTTCTGCGCGAATCGGAAGAGACGCTCGATCATCTGCGCGAGGGTCCGGCCAACGAGGCCGACATCGCCGACCGCGCCTCGTCGGAGACCGACCGCGCCCTCGAACTCCGCACCCGCGACCGGGCGCGCAAGCTGATCGCCAAGATCGACGAGGCGCTGCTGCGGGTCGAGGACGGGTCCTACGGCTACTGCCAGGAAACCCAGGAGCCGATCGGCATCCGCCGCCTGGAGGCCCGCCCGATCGCCACCCTGTCGCTGGAGGCGCAGGAGCGCCACGAGCGCCTGGAGCGCACCCACCGCGACGAATGAGCGGCCCCGCCGCCACGAAAAAGCCCCCGCCGGACCCGGCGGGGGCTTTTTCGTTCGCGGCCGCGCGCCTCAGCTGGCGAGGGCCTTGGCGTGGCCTTCGAGCAGGCCCTCGGCGATCTGGAGATTGGTGTTGATGAGCGCCTCGACCTTCTGCGCGCGGCGCTCCGGCGACAGGTCGAAGGTGACCTTGGCGGTGTAGTCGGAGAGGCGGGTGAGGTTGGAGCGGATGTCCTCGGGCAGGGCGCATTCGGGCTTGCCCACCAGGGTCTTGATCGCGGTCCACAGGCGCAGATTCTCGTCGAGGGCGGCGGCGAGGGCGGCGCCGTCGTCCCGCTCCAGGGCCTGGGACATGCCCACCGCGGCCTGGGTCAGCGCGAGGGCGTCTTCTTCGAAGGTCGAAAGCTGGGTGGTCATGGGCGGGTCTCCCGATGCGTGGCGGTCGCCGGGAGCTTGGCGCTCTCCGGCCGGTGCCGGAGAGTTTCGCGCGGGGATGGTTAAGGAAGCGCAAATTTTCGCGCTATGCGCTCGCGGAAAAAAGGCCCGGCAAAGGATGCCGGGCCCGGAGTGGCGGCGGACGGGAGTCGCCGCGGATGGATCGGAGTGCGCCTAGAAGGGCAGGATCACGTCGAGCAACTGCGAGCCGTAGCGCGGCGTCTGCATGTCGCTGATGGTGCCGCGACCGCCGTAGGCGACGCGCAGTTCGGCGATGTCCTGCGAGGCGATGGTGTTGGTGGAGCTGATGTCCTCGCGGCGGATCACGCCCGAGACCTGCAGCTGCCGCAGCTCGTAGTTGACGCGCACCTCCTGCGAGCCGGCGATCACCAGGTTGCCGTTGGGCAACACCTGCACCACCACCGCCGCGACGGAGATCTTGATCGTCTCGTTGCGGGCGATGCTGCCGGTGCCGGTGAGATCGCGGGAGCTGGTCACGCCGCCCACCAGGCTGGTGGGGTCGACGGTGTTGGGCAGCACCTTGTTGACGCTGTTCTCGAGGCCGAGCAGGGTCGAGAAGCCCATGCTCTCGCCCGCGCCGCCGCGCCCCTGCGAGGTGGTGTTGGAGAGGTCGGCGCTGTCGGTGATCGCCACCGCCACGGTGAGGATGTCGCCGACCTTGGCGGCGCGCTGGTCCTTGAAGAAGGCGCGCGCGCCCGGCCGCCACAGCGAGTTGGCCATCGGCCGCGCCTCTTCGCTGTCGGGCATCGGCATCGTCACCGGCTGGTAGCCGGATTTCTGCGTCGGGTTCTCGATCGCCGAGAGCTTCGGCTCCTCGCCGATCTCGGAGATCCGGGTGAGGGTGTTGCAGCCGGACAGCAGGGCCAGCGAGAGCAGGACCGAGGCGGCGCGAACGGCGGGCATGCGGAACATCGTCTCCTCCCTTAGCGCATTGCCGACTGGGTGGGGATCACGTCGACCACCACCTGGTGGGGCTGCACCACCTTGGCGAGCAGGGTGCGGTTGCTCTTGGTGTTGAGGATGCGGATCACGTCGCCCTGGCCGCCCGGATCGAGGGCCTTGCCCTTGGCGGTCAGGTTCATGGTCTTGAGGGCGTAGAAGATCACCACCTCGTCGCCGCGCGACACCACCACCGGGGTCTGCAGCTGGTTGGCGCGCACCGGCTCGCCTTCCTTGATCTGGCGGCGCGCCTGCTTGCCCACCAGGGCGTAGGGATCGGTCACCGCGCCGTCGCCGACGCGGTCGGCCCGCACCTGCATGACGGTGACGTCGTGGGCGGAGATCACGTCGCCGCGGTTGAGGGTGGCGGAGAGCACCGGCAGCGCCACGGTTTCGAAGGCGCGGCCGGAGACCGCCACCTGGCGGGTGAACACCACCCGGTCGCCCTCGGAGGCGGTGACGTCGACGACGCTCGAGAACCGCTGGGTGCGGGCGTCGTAGGCCACCTGGCCGACCGACAGCGACGGCGTCGCCTCGGCGGGCAGCTGCACCGCGAAGCCCGAGGCGGCGGGCACCAGTTCGATGTCGCGCGGCGCGCCCTGGTCGGCGAGGGCGGCGCGCAGCTCGTCGAGGATCTCGGCCTCGGACACGGTGCGGGCGTCGCGCTTCACCACCGCGCGGATCTCGCGGGAGAGCGGCTTCCAATCCAATTCGTAGAGGCGGGCGATGCGGCCGAGCAGCTCGGCGTCGAGCACCAGCCGCTCGCCCGGCGCGGGCGCGTTGAGGATCGCGCGGTCGCCCTTGGGGATCGGCCCGGAGAACACGTCGCTGACCTTGATCGTCGCGCCGCGTACCGTGATCACCGGGTTGAGGGCGTTGAGGCTGTCCTCCGCCTTGGCGGCCGAGGCGGCGGCGATCTGCACGCCGACGCTCTGCGCCGACGCCAGGCCCGGCAGGGCGAGGGCGGCGAGGCCGAGGGCGAGGGTGAGGACGCGGACGTTCATCGGTGCCTCCTCACTTCATCTGGTTGACGGTGTTGAGCATCTCGTCGGACGTGGAGATCACCTTGGAGTTCATCTCGTAGGCGCGCTGGGCGCTGATGAGGTCGGTGATTTCGGACACGACGTTGACGTTCGAGGTTTCGAGGTAGCCCTGGAGGATCGAGCCGAAACCCACGGTGTCCGGGGTGCCGACGGTGGGCGCGCCCGAGGCCGGGGTTTCCATGAACAGGTTGTCGCCGATCGCCTCCATCCCCGCCTCGTTGATGAAGGTGGAGATCTGCAGGGTGCCGACGTTGGTCTGGGCGGTCTGGCCGTCGATCTTCACCCACACCTCGCCCGAGGCGTTGACGGTGATGGCGGTGGAGTTGTTGGGCACGGTGATGCCCGGCTGCACCGGATGGCCGTCGTTGGTGACGATCTGCCCGGTGTCGGAGAGCTGGAACGACCCGGCGCGGGTGTAGGCGGTCTCGCCCGAGGGCATGGTGATCTGGAAGTAGCCCCGGCCCTCGATCGCGAGGTCGAGGGTGTTCTCGGTGTTGGTGAGGCCGCCCTGCTCGGTGATGCGGTAGACCGCGGCGGTGCGCACGCCGAGGCCGAGCTGCACGCCCGCAGGCACCAGGGTGCCGGTGTCGGAGCTCTGCGCGCCCTGGCGGCGGAGGTTTTGGTAGAGCAGGTCGTTGAACTCGGCACGGCGGCGGGTGTACGCCGTGGTGTTCATGTTGGCGATGTTGTTCGAGATGACTTCGACGTTGGTCTGCTGGGCGTGCATACCGGTCGCGGCGATGCTCAGGGAACGCATGGGGGTATCCTTTCCTGCCTCAGCTGAACGACTTGGCGTAGGCGTCGATGGCGCTGCGCACGCGGTCGTGTTCGGTCTCGATCATCTTCTGCGCGTGTTCGTAGGCGCGCTGAACTTCGATCATCCGGGTCATCTCCAGCATCGGGTTGACGTTGGAGCTTTCGAGCATGCCCTGCACCACGTGCGGGGCGACGACCGGCCGCGCGGCCTGCTCGCCCGCGTCGTAAAGGCCGCCGGACACTTTCTTGAGCGCCCGCTCGTCGGCGAAGGAGGCGAGCCGCAGGCGGCCGATCGGGCCGTTCTCGGTGGAGATCGTGCCGTCGCGGGAGAAGGTGATCTCGGTCTCGTTGGGGGCTATGAAGATCGGCTGCTCGTTCTCGTTCAGCACCAGTTCGCCCGCGCTGGTGGCGAGCTGGCCGTCGGCGTTGAGCTTGAAGTGGCCGCCCCGGGTGTAGAGGCGCTGGCCGCCCTCGGTCTCCACCTCGAAGTAGCCGTCGCCCTTGATCGCGACGTCGAGGGCGTTGCCGGTGGTCTCGAACGCGCCCTCGGAGAGGTCGCGGACCATGCCGAAATCCTGGGTGAACGCCACCTTGTCCTTGAACAGGGACCGGTCGGTGCGAACCTGCGCCACGTAGTCGGTGAACAGCTCGCGCTCACCCTTGAACCCCGCGGTGTTGAGGTTCGCCATGTTGTTCGCGATCTGGTCCATCTGCCGCCACAGGGCGGTCTGGCGGCTGAGCGCGATATAGCCGGCGTTTTCCATCTCGTCGATCCCGTCGTTACCATCCTTCGCCCGCCGTTTGCGGCGGTGCGCGGTTCTTGGCGGTTGGGATGCACCCGCCGTGCCACTCTCCCAAACCGTTGATTCCTGCGGCGGAACGTGCGATTCCTGCGTTCCCCTCGCGGTCGGCGGGGCCGCTTGCTGCCGGGTGGGGTGGGCAAAAATCGCCGGGTCGGGGCGGGGATTTCATGTCTTCTTAAACAATTCGGGTTAGCTTCCAGGCTGCCCCGAAGGCGGCGGGATCGCCCGCGCCCGGGAGCACGGGTCGGCAGGGAACGTTCAGGCAGGTTTGGCGGAATGTCCGAAGACTATGAAGACGACGTCGAGGAAGGCGCGCCCGCGCCCTCCAAATCCGGCGGGAAGAAGAAGCTCATCGTTCTCGTGGTTCTGCCGCTGCTGCTGATCGTCGGCGCGGCGGCGGGCGCCTACTTCACCGGGTTGGCCGATCCGGTGCTGGCGATGCTGGGCGGCGGCAAGGGCGAAACCGCCGCCGCCTCGGCCCCCGATCCGGCCAAGCCGCTGGCGCCGCCGGTGTTCTACGAGCTGCCCGAGATGCTGGTGAACCTCAACCCCGGCCAGGGCCGCCGCCCCTCGCACCTCAAGATCAAGGTGCGCCTGGAGCTGGCCGCCGCGACCGACACCCCGAAGATCGAGGCGATGCTGCCCCGCATCGTCGACAGCTTCCAGGTGTACCTGCGCGAGCTGAGGGTCGAGGACCTGCAAGGAGCCGCCGGAATGTATCGCCTGCGCGAGGAGCTGATGATGCGGGTCAACCGCGTCGCCGCCCCGGCGAAGATCAACGACGTCCTGTTCCAGGACGTGCTGGTGCAGTGACCGCCCGACCGGGCGTCTAGGGAGAGACGGATGGCCGAGGACAAGGGACGCAGCGCCGCGGACGAGGACGCCCTGATGGCCGAATGGGAGGCCATGGCCGACGATCCGCCCGCCGACGGCAAGGGCGACGCCGCCACCGCCGAGTGGGAGGCGATGCTGGGCGGCGGCGACGCCGACGGCGCCGAAACCGACCTGATGACCAACGTCTCGGGCCGCGAATCCGCCCGCGTCCTCAACCAGGACGAAATCGACAGCCTGCTCGGCTTCGACGGCGGCGCGGATTCCGACCAGAACCGCTCGGGCATCCAGGCGATCCTCAATTCCGGCATGGTCTCCTACGAGCGCCTGCCGATGCTCGAGGTGGTGTTCGACCGTCTGGTGCGGATGATGTCCACCAGCTTGCGCAACTTCACCTCCGACAACGTCGAGGTGTCGCTCGACAATCTCGTGAGCTTGCGCTTCGGCGACTACCTCAACTCGATCCCGCTGCCGGCGATGCTGGCGGTGTTCAAGGCCGAGGAGTGGGACAACTTCGGCCTGCTCACCGTCGATTCCTCGCTGATCTACTCGATCGTCGACGTGCTGCTGGGCGGTCGCCGCGGCACCGCCGCGATGCGCATCGAGGGCCGCCCCTACACCACCATCGAGCGCAACCTCGTGGAGCGGATGATCCACGTGGTGCTGGCCGACCTCTCGGCGGCGTTCGACCCGCTGTCGCCGGTGGCGTTCCGCTTCGACCGGCTGGAAACCAACCCGCGCTTCGCCACGATCTCGCGCCCCTCCAACGCCGCGATCGTCGCCAAGTTGCGCATCGACATGGAAGACCGCGGCGGCCGCCTCGAGCTGCTGCTGCCGTATGCCACCCTCGAACCCGTCCGCGAGCTGCTGCTGCAGATGTTCATGGGCGAGAAGTTCGGCCGCGACTCGATCTGGGAAATCCACCTGATGGAGGAGCTGTGGCAGACCGAGGTGGAGCTGGAGGCGGTGCTCGACCAGCAGTACCTGCCGCTCTACTCGGTGCTCGACATGGAAGTGGGCACCCGCCTGATGTTCAACGCCACGCCGGACTCGCGGGTGGTGATGCGCTGCGGCGACGTGCCGATGTGGGCGGGGCGCATGGGCCGCAAAGGCAACCACATCGCGATCTGCCTCGACGAGAAGATCAAGCGCAAGCGTAACGCGTGAGGGCCAACGTATGTCGCCGACCGTGCTCCTCGATGTCGTGATCGTCGCCCTCCTGGTGCCGACGATCGTCTATGCCGTGATCCTCAACCGCCGCCTCGACGCCCTGCGTCGCAACCGCGACGACCTGGGGCGGATGATCGTCGCCTTCAACGAGGCGACGGTGCGCGCCGAGGCGGGCATCCCGAAGATGAAGCGGGCGGTCGAGGAGGTGGGCGAAACCCTGCGCGAAGCCATGGAAAAGGCGCAGAGCCTGCGCGACGACCTGGCGTTCATGACCGAGCGCGCGGACTCCATGGCCAACCGCCTCGAGGGCCACCTGCGCGAGGCGCGCGGCACCCTCAAGGGCGCGGGCGAAACCTTCACCGCCGCCGACCTGCCCGAGCCGCTCGGCATGGACCGGGTGCGCGAAACCGGCGAGGCGGCGCGCGCCTCGGGCGGCATCGCGCCCGGGCCGACCCTGCTCTCGGCGCTGCTGTCGGAGGAGGATTACGGCGGCCGCGAGGAAGACCGTTCGGTGGCCGAGCGGCAGCTTCTGCGCGCCATCCAGGCATCCCGTTGAGGAGAGTGACGATGGCCCGCTCCCCCCGTTTCGGCATCCCGCGGCTGCGCATCCTGCCGCTGTTCATCCTCGTCGGCGCGTTGATGTTCGGCGCCCGCGTCGGCAGCCTGTGGCAGATCGGCACCGGCCACGTCCCCGCCGAGCCGCAGGCGGAGCCGCCGGTGTTCTCGAGCGCGTTCGCCCAGAGCGCCGCCGCCGCCGCCCCGGCGCCCGCGTCGGCCCCCGCCGAGCCGCTTCCCGGCCTCTCCGGCCAGGCCGCCTACAGCCAGTCGGAAATCGAGGTTCTCCAAAGCCTTGCCACCCGCCGCGCAGAACTCGACAAACGCGAGCGCGAACTCGACCAGCGGCTCGCGGTGCTCTCCGCCGCCGAGGGGCAGATCGACGCCAAGATTCAAAAGCTGCGAGAGATTCAAACGACTATTGAAGGCCTGATCGAAAAACACGAAGATCAGGAAAATCAGAAGATCGAAAATCTGGTCAAGATCTACACGGCGATGAAGCCCAAGGACGCTGCCCGCATCTTCGAGCAGATGGACATGCCGATCCTCATCCAGGTGGTCAAGGGGATGAAGGAGCGGGTGTCGGCGGCGATCCTTTCGAACATGTCGCCGGATCGGGCCAACGCGGTGACGACGGAACTGGCGATGCAAAGCCGACTGCCCGCCGATCTCGTCGGCGAGGCCGGGGGTAAGCGTTGACGACTGCCGCTTGCGCGGCGCCAAGGACTTGCGGCCTGTGGACCGCAGCGGGTATATCCCCCGGCATGGCTTCGGCCAGAGCCGCGCCGGGCGGAATGGATTGAACGGGTTTTCGGGGAGACGTCTTCATGGCAGTTGACAAGAACATGCGCATTCTCATCGTCGACGATTACAAGACGATGCTGCGTATCATCCGCAACCTGTTGAAGCAGCTCGGCTTCGACAACATTGACGAGGCCACCGACGGCAGCATGGCGTTGCAGATGCTGCGCTCGGGCACGACCTACGGCCTGGTGATCTCGGACTGGAACATGGAGCCGATGACCGGCCTCCAGCTTCTCCGCGAGGTGCGCGCCGACGCGGGCCTCAAGGCGCTGCCGTTCATCATGGTCACCGCCGAGAGCAAGACCGAGAACGTGATCGCGGCGAAGGAGGCGGGCGTCTCCAACTACATCGTCAAGCCGTTCAACGCCGAGACGCTCAAGACCAAGATGTCGAGCGTGCTGGGGGACTTCTGAGAACCCTGTGCTTCGGGGAGTACGCGTAATGACCCACGACGACGCCGAAATCGCCTTGCAGAAGAGGCTGGACCTGATCCGCGCGGCCCGCGGCAACGCGGTGCCGCTGGAAGACGTCGCCGAGGTGGTGCGCGCGATCCTCGACACCATGAGCGGCGAGATCAGCGCCAAGGACCTGCACGTCTACAACGAGCTCGAGGGCCTGGCGCGGATCATCCGCGAAACCAAGCGGGAAATCGCCGAAATCCGGCCGGAGGAAATCAAGGACGAGTTCCTCCCCACCGCCACCGACGAGCTGGACGCCATCGTCCAGTCCACCGAGACCGCCGCCAACGCGATCCTCGACGCGGTGGAATCGATCGAGGCGGTGATCCCCAACGTCGACGCGGCGGCGGGCGAGGCGCTCTCCAACGCCACCATGGCGATCTACGAGGGCTGCAACTTCCAGGACCTCACCGGCCAGCGCATCTCCAAGGTGGTCAACACCCTGAAGCGCATCGAGGAGCGGGTGAACGTCCTGGTCGAGGCGTTCGGCACCGACCTCGAAGGTCTGGCGGCGGGCGTGAGCAGCGGCGGCGGCGGCGACGGCCGCGAGGATTCGCATCTTCTCAACGGACCGCAGCATCCCGAAACCGCCTCCAGCCAGGACGAGATCGACCGGCTGCTGGCCAGCCTCGGCTGATCCGCCGGGTCGCCGACCAACCGGAGGGATGCGGGTGACACCGGGCGTATTCACGGGAGATCGCGAGTTCGCCGACGCCTCGCCGCGCGCGGGCGCGACGGCGGCGCTGTTCCTGTCGCTCTACCTCGTGCTGCTGGCGTTCTTCATCCTCCTGGTGGCGATGTCCGAGGGGCGCTCGCACCGCAGCGGCGCCATCCTCGACGGCCTCGTCCAGCGGTTCGCCGAGGGCGGCGCGGGCGACGCCCCGCGCCCCGCCTCCGACCTCGGCGATCTCGTCTCGCCCGCCCAGTTCCTCGGCGCCGTGACCCGGGTCTACGAAGCCGCGATCCCGGCGGCGCGCTTCGAGGAAGTGGTGCCCGGCCGGGTGATGCAGCTGTCGCTGCACGCCGACGCCCTGTTCGAACACGACACCGAAATCCTCCGCCCGGCGCAGCGCCGTGCCTTCGCCCAGTTGGTGGCCTCGCTCTCGGCGCCGCCGCCCGGCACGCGCTACGTGGTCGAGGCGGCGTTCGGCGTCGACGCGCCCGAGCGCCTGCTGCCGGTGGCGAGCGCCCGCGCGATGCGCCGCGCCGCCCTCGTCGCCGAGGCGTTCGCCGCCGAGGGCGCCCCGCCCGGCACCGCGGTGGCGGCGCTCGAACCCGGCGACCCGGCGGCGGTGCGGCTGATCTTCCGCGTCGAGGACGCGCGGGGGGCGCCATGACCGATCCCCGCGCCCTCGCCCGGTGGGAAGGCGGCGACCTCGACGCGGCGCCGCCGCCCGAGATCCGCACGCCGTGGATGCTCACCTTCGCCGACGTGGTGTCCCTGCTGCTCACCTTCTTCGTGCTGATGTTCGCCCTCTCGGGCGTGCCGGAGGCGCGCTGGAGCGGCGTCGCGCAGTCGCTGTCGCGCGCCCTCAACCCGGCGATCGTCGCCGCGCCCGAAGGCTCGGCGCTCAAGAACGTCGCCCGCGCCCCCGCCGTGGCGGGGGCCGACCTCGGCTACCTCGCGAGCCTGCTCGAAGGGGTGCTGCGCGACGCGCCGGACCTCGCCGCCGCGCGGGTGTCGCTGGAGGGCGAGCGCCTGGCGCTGCATTTGCCGGAGAGCGCCTTCGCCCCCGCCTCGCCGATGATCGCCCCGGGCGCCCGCGCCGCGGTGACCGCCCTCGCCGAGGCGCTTTCGGGCATCGACAACCGCATCGCGGTGACGGTGACGGGGGAGGGGGCCGCGCCGGGCTATGCCTCGGCCGTGGAATTCTCGCTCGCGCGTGCCGCGAGCCTCGCCAACGCGCTGCGCGCGGGTGGCGTCGAAAGGCCGCTGCGCGCCGCCGCCCGTTCGGGCGCGGCGGCGGTGGAAATCGTGATTTCGCCGGACAAGGGAAGCGCACCGTGATTCGTTTGTTGCGCCTGTGCGCGTTGGTCCTGCCGCTGTTGATGTCGTCCCTCGCCCAAGCCGCCGAGTTGCGCGCGGGCATCCACGACGACTTCGGCCGCATCGTCGTCGAATGGCCGGAGCCGGTGAAGTTCCAGGCACGGGTGGAAGGCCAGCGGCTGGTGGTGGAGTTCGACCGGGCGCTCGACGCCGACCCGGCGACCCTGGTGCCACGCCTGCCCGCCTACCTGCGCGCCGCGCGGCGGGAGGAGGGCGGCCGCCGCGTCGTCTTCGACCTCAAGGGGCCGACCGCGCTCGCCGCCCAGACCTTCGGCAACTCGGTGGTGCTCGACCTCTCCCGCGCCGCCCAGCCCGCTCAGGCGCAGCCGCAGCCGCAGGCGGCCGCCGAGGCCGCGGTGCCGGTGCGGGTGGGCATCCACGCCGACCGCACCCGCCTGGTGTTCGACTGGCCGCGCCGCGTCGGCTACGGCGTGAGCTTCGCCGACGGCCGCGCCACGGTACGCTTCGACGCCCCCGGCCGGGTGGACCTGCCGCAACTGCGCGCCGACCTGCCCGACGCCTTCAAGGACGTGCGCGAGGAGAGCCGCGCGCCGCTCACGGTGTCGCTGCCCGCCGCCGCCCTGCCCAAGCACTTCCGCGCCGGAACCGGCGGCCGCGCCGTGGCGGTGGACGCGGTGCCGCCCGGCGCCGCCGCGCCGTCGCCCGCCGCGAAGCCCGAAACCGCGAAGCCCGACGCGCCGAAGCCCGAGGCCGCCAAGCCCGCCAAGCCGGCAACGCCCGAGACCGCCAAGGCCGCGCCCGCCGCGCCGCCGCCCGCCGACGCCGACAAGCCGCAGGGCCAGGTGGTGAGCCTGAGCTTCTCGTGGGACCAGCCCACCGGCATCGCGGTGTTCCGCCGCGCCGGATACGTCTGGATCGTCTTCGACCGGCCGCACTCGGTGGACCTGCCGCTGCTGCGCCGCCTCGGCAAGGGCGTGGTGGAGGACATCGAGCAGATTCCCAGCGGCCGCGCCACCATCGTGCGGGTGCTGGTGCCGCCCGCGATCAACCCCAGCCTGCGCCGCGAGGGCCTGCTGTGGATCGTCGACTTCATGGCGCAGCCGCTGCGCCCCTTGCGCTCCATCGAGGTGCAGCCGCAGATGGCCGCCACCGGCGGGCCGCGCCTGTTCCTGCCGCTCGCCGAGGGCGGGCTGCCGGTGTCGGTGGTGGACCCGGAGGTGGGCGACACGATGTGGGTGGTGCCGGTGATCCCGCTGGGCTACGGCGTCGCGCCCGAGCGCCGCTACACCGACGCGATCCTCCCCGCCACCGCCCAGGGCGTGGTGGTGGTGCCGCGCGCCGACGACGTGGAGGTGACCTCCAACCGCAACGGCGTCGAGATTTCCCGCCGCGGCGGCGGCCTGCGGATTTCCGGCCCCGGCTCGGCGGCGGCCGCCCTGGCGGGCGCGATTTCCGAAACCCCGATCACCAAGGTGTTCGACCTCGGCGTGTGGATCGGCGGCGGCGAGCCGACCTTCGTCGCCGACCGCCGCCAGCTCTACGACAAGATCGTCGCCGCCGATCCCACCCGCCGCAACCCGGCGCGCATGGACCTGGCGCGCTTCTACCTCGCCCACGGCTACGACGCCGAGGCCCTCGGCGTGCTGCGCGCGATCGCCAACGACGACCCGAAGATCGCCGAGCAGCCGAGCTTCCTCGCGGTGCGCGGCGGCGCCAGCTACCTCATCCACCGCCCCGAGGACGCGCTCGCCGACCTCGGCAGCGAAACCCTCGGCGCCTCCAACGAGGCGCAGTTCTGGCGGGCGCTCGCCACCCTCGCGATCGTGCCGCCGCGCGACAAGGGCGACCTCGCCGACGCGGTGCTGCGGGTGCGGGCCGCCGCCCCGGTGCTGAAGGACTATCCGGCGCGGCTGCGCGCCCGGCTGGCGCTGGACGCCGCCCAGGCTCTCGCCGACGCGGGCGACGACACCGGCGTGCGCAACTTCCTCGACCTCGCCAAGCGCGACGACGCCTCCCTCTCCGAGCAGGCGGAGGCCGCCTACCTCACCGGCCGGATGCACGCGGGGCAGGGCGCCCTCGATTCCGCCATCGAGGATTACCGCCGCGCCGAGGAGATGATGGTGCGCCCGTTCCGCGCCCGCGCCGCCTACGACCGCATCGTGCTGATGCACCGCATGGGCAAGCTCTCCGACGCCGAGGCCATCGACGGCCTCGACCGCCTGCGCTTCGCCTGGCGGGGCGACGACTTCGAATACAAGCTGTTGAAGACCTTGGCCGAGTTCCAGCTTCAGGCGAAGCGCTACGGCGACGGCCTGCGGGTGCTCAAGCAGATGGCCGGATACTTCCGCCAGACGCCGGGCCTCGCCGACGTCACCGAGCTGATGCGCACCACCTTCCGCGAGCTGTACCTCAACAACCGCGCCGACGACATGCCGCCGGTGCGCGCCATCGCGCTGTTCGAGGAATTCCGCGAGCTGACCCCCACCGGGCCGGATGGCGACGAGATGATCCGCAAGCTCGCCGACCGTCTGGTGGGCGTGGACCTGCTCGCCCAGGCGGCGCAGCTCCTCGACCACCAGGTGCAGACCCGCCTCCAGGGGGTGGACAAGGCCCGCGTCGGCGCGCGCCTCGCGCTGGTGCAGTTGCTCAACCAGCAGCCCGCCCTGGCGCTCGCCGCGATCAAGGGGTCGGAGGCGCCGGGCCTGCCCGCCGACCTCGCCCGCCAGCGCGAGCTGTTGCGCGCCCGCGCCCTGGCCGACCTCGGTCAGGCGGAGGCGGGCCTCAAGATGCTCGCCGCCGAAAACGGCGACGAGGCCAACCTGCTGAAGGCCGAGATCCAGTGGCGCCAGCAGAACTGGGCGGGTGCGGCGGAGGCCCTGTCGCGCGCCATCCACGTGCCCGACGAGGGCACGCAGATGTCCGCGGCGATGCGCCAGCGGGTGCTGCAATGGGTCACCGCGCTCAGGCTCTCCGACCAGCGCCGCGACATCGCCCAGGTGCGCCGCGACTATCTGCCCTACATGAACGCGACGCCGGAATACGACGCCTTCAATCTTCTCACCAATCGTACCGCCGCCGGGTTGATCGACATGGCCGCGGTGGAGGAACAGATCAAGCAGGCGGAAAACTTCCGCTCGTTCCTCGGCGAGTACAAGACTCGCATGCAGCAGTCGGGACTTTCGGCGATCAACTGACGCCGGACGCTTCCACGGATGGATGCCGCACCCCATGTATACGCCATGCATGGGGGCGGTTCGATTTTTCTTGCATTCCCGACCCCCATGGCCCAAAACACGCGTTCCAGAAAAAACGTTCTGGTCCATCTGCTGGTTAGGAGTGGGGAATCATGAAAAATGTTTCTCTGGCCACCCAACTGGGGATGAACTCGGAAAAGGATCTGAGAGACTCCCAAAACGGTACGGTTGGTGCGCCCGTGGTGCGATCCGCGGGGGCTCGCTTGTGGCCTGTTGTCGACAACGGCAACGACTATTTCGTCGAGCGCGACGGCGTCAAGTTCGCCGGGACGCATCTCATCATCGACCTTTGGGGGGCGACCAATCTCGATCGCCTCGAGATCGTCGAACAAACGCTGACCGCTGCGGCCGAGGAGGCCGGGGCGACGATCCTGCACACGCATCTTCACCATTTCACGCCCAACGGCGGGATCTCGGGGGTGCTGGTGCTGGCGGAAAGCCACATCTCGATCCACACCTGGCCGGAGCGCAACTACGCCGCGCTCGACGTGTTCATGTGCGGGACGTGCGATCCCTACAAGTGTATCCCCAAGCTCCGGGAAGCCTTCCACCCGGCGCACATCACCTTGAACGAGCACAAGCGCGGAATGACGACGTGGTGACACGCTTCGTCGAGGCGCTCTATCCCGACTGGCAGCAGGCGTTCGAAGGCGTGCGCCTGCTGCACCGGGAAACCACGCCGTATCAGGAGCTTGCCGTCTACGAGACGCCGGGCTTCGGCACCCTGCTCGCCCTCGACGGCGTGGTGCAGACCACCACCGCCGACGAGTTCGTCTATCACGAGATGATCGTGCATCCGGCGCTCGTCGCCCACGGCGCCGCCAAGGCGGTGCTGGTGGTGGGCGGCGGCGACGGCGGCTGCCTGCGCGAAATCCTCAAGCACCCGGTGGAGCGGGTGGTCCTCGCCGAGATCGACGAACGCGTCGTCGCGGTGTCGAAGGCGTTCCTGCCCGGCCTTGCGGCGGGCGCGTTCGACGACCCGCGGGTCGAGGTGCGGATCGGCGACGGCCTCGCGTTCGTCGCCGAAACTCAGGAAACGTTCGACGTCATCGTCGTCGATTCCACCGATCCGGAAGGGCCGGGCGAGGCGCTGTTCACCGAAAAATTCTACGCCGACTGCGCGCGCATCCTCAATCCGCGCGGCGTCGTCGTCACCCAGTCGGGCGTGCCGTTCCGCCAGCCGCGCGGCCTCGGTCTCTCCTACCGCCGCCTCGCCTCGGCGTTCGCCGACGTCACCTTCGCCACCTGCGCGGTGCCCACCTACGTCGGCGGCCTGATGACCCTCGGCTGGGCGTCGCAGGACCCCTCGCTGCGCCGCCTCGGCGTCGAGAGCCTGCGCGCGGTGGCCGAGGCGCGCGGCCTCGCCACGCGCTATTACACGCCGGAGGTTCATCTGGCGGCGTTCGCATTGCCGCGGTACATTCAAGAGCTTTTGGTGCCCTGAAACCGCGCGCGAGACGCGGGCAGGAAGGGAGGCTTGGTTCCCGACTCCACCACCACGTCACTCCAAGGAGAATTCGGATGCGCAAGTCCATTGTGGGCGGTCTCGCCCTGACCGCCGCCGCGCTCGGCGCGACGCCCGCTCTCGCCGATACCGCGGTCGCCATCGCCGGGCCGATGACCGGCCAATACGCCTCCGCCGGCGACCAGATCCGCCAGGGCGCCGAGCTGGCGATCGCCGACATCAACGCCCGCGGCGGCGTGCTGGGCGAAAAGCTCAAGCTGGTGGTGGGCGACGACGCCTGCGACCCGAAGCAGGCGGTGGCGGTGGCCAACAAGATGGTCACCGACGGCATCGCCTTCATGCACGGGCACTGGTGCTCGTCCTCCACCATTCCCGCCTCGGATATCTACAACGAGGCGCAGATTCCGATGGCGACGGTCTCCACCAATCCCCAGGTCACCGAGCGCGGCCTCAAGAACATCTTCCGCATCATGGGGCGCGACGACCAGCAGGGCCTGGTGGCGGGCGACTACATCGCCGCCAGGTTCGGCCAGGCCAAGGTGGCGGTGATCGACGACAAGTCCGCCTACGGCAAGGGCCTCGCCACCGAAATGGCGAAGGCGATGAAGGCCAAGGGACTGAAGCCGGCGGTCGAGGAATCCATCACCGCCGGGGAGCGCGACTATTCGTCGCTGGTCACCAAGCTCAAGGCCGCCGGGGTTTCGGTGGTGGCCTACGGCGGCTACCACACCGAGGTCGGCCTGATCGTGCGCCAGGCCAAGGAGGCGGGCCTCGACCTGGTGGTGATGTCGGGCGACACCATGACCAACTCGGAGCTGCCCTCGATCGCGGGCGCGGCGGCCGACAACGTGATGTTCACCTTCTCCCCCGATCCGCGCGAGATTCCCGCCGCCGCCCCGGTGGTCGCGGAATTCCGCAAGAAGAACATCGACCCCGAGGGCTACGTGCTCTACGCCTACGCCGCGATGCAGCTGTTCGAGCAGGCCGCCAAGCAGGCGAAAAGCGTGAAGTATCAGCCGTTGCGCGACGCCATGGCGGCGGGCAGCTTCCCCACCGTGATCGGCGACCTGTCGTTCGACGCCAAGGGCGACCTCAAGGTTCCGGCGTTCGTGGTCTACCAGTGGAAGGGCGGCAAGTACGCCGCGGTGAAGTAGGGCCGGAGATCCGGCGCAACGGAAAAAGGCCGGGGTTCGCCCCGGCCTTTTTTGCGTTGGGCGGCTCAGGCGCCCAGGAGTTCGCTGAACCGCTTCATGTCGACGTTGCCGCCCGAGAGGACGATGCCGACGCGCTTGCCCTTGAGGCGGTCCTTGATCTGCTTCGCGGCGGCGAGGCCGAGGCAGCCGGTGGGTTCGACGACGATCTTCATGCGGGTGGCGAAGAACCCCATCGCCTCCACCAGTTCGGCGTCGGCGGCGGTGCGGATTTCCGCCAGCTCGCGCTTCATGATCGCGTAGGTGAGATCGCCGATGTGCTGGGTCTGGGCGCCGTCGGCGATGGTCTTGGGGGTGTCGATGTGGACGATCCGCCCCTCCGCCAGGGAGCGCTGGGCGTCGTTGCCCGCCTCCGGCTCGACGCCGATCACCCGGCAATCGGGCGAGAGGGCGCGGGCGGCGAGGGCGGAGCCGGAAATCAGCCCGCCGCCGCCCACCGGCGCGAACAGGTAGTCGAGCGGCCCGACCTCCTCGATCAGCTCCTTGACCGCCGTGCCCTGGCCCGCGATCACGTCGACGTGGTTGTAGGGCGGGATCAGCGCGAGGCCGCGCTCCGCCGAAAGCCGCGCGCCGATCGCCTCGCGGTCCTCGGTGTAGCGGTCGTAGAGCACCACCTCGGCGCCGTAGCCGCGGGTGGCCGCCACCTTGGCCGCCGGGGCGTCGTGCGGCATCACGATCACCGCCGGGGCGCCCAGCAGCTTGGCCGCCAGCGCCACCGCCTGGGCATGGTTGCCCGAGGAATAGGCCACCACGCCCGCCTTGCGCTGCGCGGGCGAGAGGCTCGCCACCGCGTTGTAGCCGCCGCGGAACTTGAAGGCGCCCATGCGCTGGAGGTTCTCGGCCTTGAAGAACAGCGAGGCGCCGAGGGCGTCGTCGGCGGTGCGGGAGGTGAGGACCGGGGTCTTGTGGGCGACGCCGGCGATGCGCGCCGCCGCTGCTTCGACGTCGGCGTAGGTGGGGAGGGTGACCATGGGGAAACTCGTGCGGTTTGAAGAAGCTAAGGTTGGAAGCTTTGCACAAGCGACCCGGCGATCAAGTACCAGCCGTCGATCAGCACGAAAAAGATCAGCTTGAAGGGCAGCGCCAGCATCACCGGCGGCAGCATCATCATGCCCATCGACATCAGCACCGAGGCCACCACCATGTCGATGATGATGAACGGCAGATAGAGCAGGAAGCCGATCTCGAAGGCGCGCCGCAGCTCGGAGATCATGAACGCCGGGATCAGCGCCTGATAGGGCAGGGCCTCGGGCGCCGTGCCCTCGGGCACCCGCGCCATGTCGACGAACAGGGCGAGATCGCGCTCGTTGACGTTCTTCAGCATGAACTCGTGGAACGGCCGGGCGGCGCGCTCCAGCGCCTCGCCCTCGCTGATCTGCTCCTCGATCAGCGGGCTGATGCCCTCGTTCCACGAGCGCTCGAAGGTGGGCGACATCACGAAGAAGGTGAGGAACATCGCCAGCGACAGGATCACCATGTTGGGCGGCGTGGTGTTGGTGCCCATCGCCTGGCGCAGCATCGACAGCACCACCGCGATGCGGGTGAACGAGGTGACCATCAACAGGATGCCCGGCGCCAGCGACAGCACCGTCATCAGCAGGAACAGCTGGATCACCCGCGCGGCGGTGGAGCCGCCGCCCGCGTCGCCGCCGAGGTCGATGTTCAGCGATTGCGCCAGCGCCGCCTCGGGGAGAAGCGCCGCCAGGGCGAACAGGGCGAACAGGGCGAACCAGCCGAGGGTGCGGGTCATCGCGGCTCCTTGTCCCAATCGTCGGCCTCTTCGTCGGCGCGCAGCACCGGGCGGTCGCCGCGCGGCTCGGCGAGGGCGTCGCGGAAGCGCGGCTCCGGCTCGGCCGCCGGGGGCGGCGCGATGCCGGTCTCGATCACCGCGCTGCGGCCCGCGGCCAGCAGCAGCAGGTGTTCGACGCCGTCGCGCGACACCAGCGCCAGCTTGTGCTGCGGGTCGATGGGGCGGATTTCCACCACCGCGAGGCGGCGCGAGCGCAGCGCCGCGCGCGGCAGACCGCCGCCGCCGAAGCGTTTGAACGCCCAGCCCGCCAGCAGGATCAGGCCGATCACCAGCCCGAGAATGGCGATCAGGCGTCCGAACATCACCCCGTCGAGCATCGAACCTCCGCTCACTCGCTGTCGGCCTCCGGTTGCGGCGGGAGGGCCTCCCGCGCGGTTGCGAGAACAGTTGTCACGGCGGCGATCTCGCCGTCAAGGCGTTCGAGCGCGGCGACCGCGCGCGGCCGTTCCTCCGGGCGCACCCGCTGGGCGAGGTCGCACAACGCCGCCACCTCCGCCTCGGCGCGGGTCAGATCGTGCGCCACGCCGCGGCCGAGGGCGGCGCGCGCGTCCTCGATGCGGCGGATCAGCGCGCCCGCCCGTTGCAGCAGGTCGTCGAGGGCGGCGCTCAAGGTTCCAGGTCCCCGGGCCAGCGGCCGTTGGCGCGGTAGACGTAGGCGAGGATCTCCGCCACCGCGGCGAAGGCTTCGAGGGGAATCTCGGTGTCGACGTCGACGGCGGAGAGGATTTCCGCCAGGTCCGCGTCCTCGCGCACCCGCACGCCGTTGGCGAAGGCGAGGGCGAGAATCTGTTCGGCCACCGCGCCGCGGCCCGACGCCACCACCTTGGGCGCCGCGGCCGAGCCGTCGTAGCCGAGCGCCACCGCGATCGGGCGCTTGTCGGGGGCGTCGTCGGACATCGGGTCTCCTCCGTCGGGGATCCTAGCCCAGGCCCCTCAACAAACCCTTAATCGCAGGGTTCGGCGCCGGGGTTTACCGAATGTTAAAACGCCGGGGCGATACTGGCCGCGACCGAAACCGCGCCGACGCGCCGGGAGAGTGCCGATGGACCTTCAAAAGCTGAGTTTTTTCCAGATCGCGCAGGAGCGCATGGATTGGCTGGCGCAGCGCCAGAAGGTGGTGTCGCAGAATTTGGCGAACGCCAATACCCCCGGCTACGAGGCGCGCGACGTCAAGGAACTCGATTTCAAGAGCGCGCTCTCGCGCACCCTGGCGCGGGAGACCCAGTCGATTCCCGCCACCCGCACCGACCCGGCGCACCTCACCGGCTCGCTGCCGCAGGCCGGGCCGTATCGCGTCGAGACCGTCCGCCGCCCGTTCGAATACACCCTCGACAAGAACGGCGTGGACGTGGAGGAGCAGATGGAAAAGGCCGCGTCCAACCGCTCGGCCTACGAGCTCGCCTCCAACCTGGTGCTCAAGAACCTCAGCATGATCCGCACCGCGATCGGCCGCACGTGAGGAGTTAGGGTATGGACGATCTCCAGATCAGCACCCGCGTCTCCACCTCGGGCATGAAGGCCCAGGCCACCCGCCTGCGCGTGGTGTCGGAGAACATCGCCAACGCCGACTCGGTGGGCACCAAGCCCGGCGAGGCGCCCTACCGCCGCAAGACCGTGTCGTTCAAGGAGGAGGTCGACAAGGCCACCGCCTCCAAGCAGGTGCGGGTGAAGAAGATCGGCGTCGACCGCTCCGACTTCGAAAAACGCTACGACCCCAACCATCCGGCCGCCGACGCCGACGGCTACGTCCAACTCCCCAACGTCAACCCGTTGATGGAGGTGATGGACATGCGCGAGGCTCAGCGCGGCTACGAGGCCAACCTCAACGCCATGCAGATCAGCCGCCAGATGATCTCCAAAACCGTCGACATGCTGAAGTGACGAGGCTCCGATGACCTATCCGATCAGTTCCGCCGTCAACGCCTACCGCAACGCCGCGGGCGGCTTCGCCAGCGTCGGCGAGAGCCGCGACGGCCTCTCCCCCCAGGCCGCGGCGGTGCAGCCGGGCCAGAGCTTCACCGACCTGGTCAAGGACAACCTCAAGGAAGCGGTTGACGCCGGGCGGCAAAGCGAGAAGATGAGCCTCCTCGCGCTGCAGGGCAAAGCCGACCTGCGCGAGGTGGTGAACGCGGTGGCCAACGCCGAAACCGCGTTGCAGACGGTGGTGGCGGTGCGCGACAAGGTGCTGAACGCGTACCAGGACATCCTCAAGATGTCGATCTGATCGCGGAGTTGCGATGAACGAGGCGCAGGTTCTGGAGGTCGCGCGCGAGGCGGTGTGGACGCTGGTGATGGTGGCCGCGCCGGTGCTGCTGGTCGGCATGACCATCGGTCTCGCGATCTCGCTGTTCCAGACCCTCACCCAGATTCAGGAAATGACGCTCACCTTCGTGCCGAAGCTCCTGATCGTGTTCGGCTCGCTGATCCTGCTGCTGCCGTTCATGTTCCACGAAATCCGCCTGTTCGCGGAGCACATGTTCGACCTCATCATCGCGCCGCGGTGAGCCGATGCTGCAACAGCTCCTCGCGCTCGACGTCTTCCATCTCGGGTTGGTGTTCGCGCGCATGAGCGGCGCGTTCCTGGCGCTGCCGGGCTTCGCCGCCACCCAGGTGCCGGTGCGGGTGCGGGTGTTCATCGCCCTCGGCGTCAGCATGGCGCTGCTGCCCCTGGTGCTCGACACCCTGCCGCCGATGCCCGCCACCGCGGGCGGCATCGTCCGCCTGCTGGCGTTCGAGATCACCGTCGGCGCGTTCATCGGCCTGGTGGCGCAAACCCTGCTGTCGTCGCTGCACTTCGCCGGGGCGACCATCGGCATGACCTCGGGCCTCGCCAACGCGATGGTGTTCGACCCGGTCACCGAAAGCCAGAGCGCGCTCGTCACCGGCTTCCTCAACCTGCTGGCGATGACCGTGATCTTCGTCACCGGCACCCACATCCTGATGCTCGAGGCGGTGGGCGAGAGCTATACCCTGTTCGCCCCCGGCGCCGCCCTGCCGGTGGGCGACATGGCGGATTATCTCGGCCGCACCCTGGCGCAGAGCTTCGTCATCGGCCTGCGGCTGGCCTCGCCGTTCATCGTCTTCTCCCTGGTGTTCCAAACCGCGATGGGCGTGACCGCGCGCCTGATGCCGCAGATGAACGTGTTCTTCGTGGCGCTGCCCGCGCAGATCCTGCTGGCCCTGGCGCTGCTGATGCTGGTGCTCCCGGCGATGATGCTGTGGGCGATCAACCACTACGAGAACGGCCTGCGCAACTTCATCGCCGGCGGGTGAGGAGGAGAGATGTCGGAAGAAGACGACGCCTCGAAAACCGAAGAACCCACCGGCAAACGCCTCGAAAAGGCGCGGGAGGAAGGCAACGTCCCCATATCCCAGGAGATCAAGAGTCTCCTGATGCTGGTGGGCGGGCTCACCGCGGTGGGGATGTTCGCGCCCCAGGTGGCGGGCGACATCCGCGACACCCTGGTGCCGTTCATCGCCCACCCCCACGACATGCCCACCGATTTCCAGAGCCTGCGCCTGTTGGTGAGCGGCACCCTGGTCGACGTCGGCCTCGCGCTGCTGTTCCCGATCTCGATCCTGGTGGGGCTGGCGGTGCTCTCGGTGTATCTTCAGGTGGGCTTCGTCTATTCGCCCAAGCGGATCAAGCCGTCGCTCAACAAGCTCAACATCATCAAGGGATTGCAGCAGTTCTTCTCGCCCAAGCGGCTGGTCGAGCTGCTCAAGAGCCTCGCCAAGCTCGGGCTGATCGGCGCGGCGCTGTGGGTGGTGGTGTGGCCGCGGCTCGACTGGCTGCTCCAGCTCCCCGGCATGGAAACCGCGGCGATGCTGCTGAAGACCCGCACCCTCATCCTCATCCTCGTCGCCACGGTGATCGGCGTGATGCTCGCGGTTTCCCTCGCCGACATGCTGTGGGTGCGCTACCAGAACCACAAGAAGCTCAAGATGACCAAGCAGGAGGTCAAGGACGAGCACAAGCAGTCGGAAGGCGATCCGCAGGTGAAGTCGCGCATCCGCGCCATCCGCATGGAGCGGGTGCGCAAGCGGATGATGGCGGCGGTGCCCACCGCCGACGTGGTGATCACCAACCCCACCCACTTCGCCGTGGCGCTGAGCTACAAGATGGACGAGATGGCCGCGCCCAAGGTGGTGGCCAAGGGCGCCGACCTGATCGCCAAGAAGATCCGCGAGATCGCCGAGGAGAACAAGGTGCCGCTGGTGGAGAACCCGCCGCTGGCGCGCGCCCTCTACGCGGCGGTGGAGGTGGACCAGTTCATCCCGCCGGAGCACTACAAACCGGTCGCGGAAGTGATCAGCTACGTCATGAAGCTCAAGAAGAAAACGCGCTGACGTCGCGCAGGCCGCCCGAGAGCCTCGGGCCGAGGGAGGAGTGACGCCGATGATCAAGGGGTTCAGCACCTGGGGCGCGCTGATCGTGCTGCTGGGCTTCGGCCTGGTGATCGGCGGCGCGTCGCAGACCGGGGTGTCGGCGGCGCTGATGGCGGGCGGCGCGGGCCTCGGGCTGATCGGCGGGGTGCTGGTGCTGCGCGAGGCCACCCACGGCCAGGGCGCGCTCGCCCGCGCCGAGGCGCTCGATGCCGCCTTCGGCCGCGACCGCCGGGCGCTGCGCATCGTCGACGCCCAGGGCCGCACCCTCGCCGCCAACGCCGAGGGCCGCCGCTTCTGGGGCGGCGCCGACCCGCTCGCGGTGCTGGGCGCGCGCCGCGGCGAGGCCGAGACCGAGGCCGACCACGAGGCGTTCGAACGGCTGGAGGCCGCCTATCGCGCGGGCCTGGACGCCACCCAGGAGGTGGCGCTGACCGGCGCGAGCGGCACCGCGCGGGACTGGGTGCGGGTGGAGATCCGCGCCCTCGACCGGCCGAAGGGCGCGCGCCTGCTGGCGGCGGCCGACGTTTCGGCGCGCCGCGCGGTGGAAAACGTGCTGAAGGGCGAGCGCGAATACCTCGGCGACTTTCTCGATTTCCTGCCGGTGGGGGTCTACGCCCTCGATTCCGAACAGTGCTTCCGCTACGTCAACCGCACCTTCGCCGATTGGCTCGGCCAGGCGCCCGACAAGCTCCTCGGCCAGCCGCTCGCGGCGGTGCTGGCCGACGGCTCCACCCGCCCCGAGATCGACGGCGCGTGGCGCGGCCTGGTGCGCCTGCGCGGCCCGCGCGGCGGCGGCTTCACCGCGCTCCTCACCCACACCCTCTACGAGGACAACGGCGAAACCCTCACCCGCGCCGCCCTGGTGCGCGACGTCGACGCCGACGGCGGCGAGGGCAGCGTGGCGGGGGGCAGCGCGCTCACCCGCCGGGTGTTCGACGAATCCCCGGTGGGCATCGCGGTGGTGGACGTGGGCGGCCTGCCGTACCCCATGCTCGCCGAGGCCAACGACACCCTCGCCGGCATGCTCGGCCGCCAGCGCGACGACCTGATCGGCCTCTCCCTCGAGGAGATCGTCGACCCGGCGATGCGCGCCGAGGTCGCCCAGGTGTTCCGCCGCGCCGCCGCCGGGGTGCCGGTGGCGCCCCTCGAGGTGCGGCTCGACAACGCCCGCGACGTCACCGCCATGCTCCACATCCGGCCGCTGCCCGCCGACGACGCCGACGACGGCGAAACCCCGCCGCGCCAGATCATCCACGTGATCGACACCACCGACCGCCGCGCCCTGCAGATGCAGACCGCCCAGGCGCAGAAGATGCAGGCGATGGGCCAGCTGGCGGGCGGCGTCGCGCACGACTTCAACAACCTGCTCACCGCGATGATCGGCTTCTGCGACCTGCTGCTGCAACGCCACGGCCCCGGCAGCGCGTCGTTCACCGACATCATGCAGATCAAGCAGAACGCCAACCGCGCCGCCAACCTGGTGCGCCAGCTCCTCGCGTTCTCGCGCCGCCAGCCGCTGCTGCCGCGCTTCGTGCGGGTGCCCGACGCGCTCGCCGAGCTGTCGCACCTGCTGCGCCGCCTGCTGGGCGAGACCATCGCGCTGGAGCTGATCCACGGCCGCGATGTCGGCTACGTGCGCGTCGATCCCGGGCAGTTCGACCAGGTGATCATCAACCTCGCCGTCAACGCCCGCGACGCCATGGTCGGCGGCGGCACCCTCGCCATCCGCACCGGCGCCATCAACCTGCCCGAGCCGCTCAAGGTCGGCACCGAAACCGTCGCCCCGGGGCATTACGTCACCATCGAGGTGGCCGACACCGGCACCGGCATCGCCAAGGAAGACTTGGCTCGCATCTTCGAGCCGTTCTTCACCACCAAGGCGGGCACCGCCGCGGCGGGCACCGGTCTCGGGCTTTCGACCGTCTACGGCATCGTCCGCCAGACCGAGGGCACGGTGACGGTGGAAAGCCGCCCCGGCAACGGCGCCACCTTCACCATCTACCTGCCGCGCTTCGACGACGCCCAGGTGCGCGCCCGCGCGGGCGCCCCCGCCCACGGTCTCGCCGACCCGCCCGAGCCGCGCGGCAAGGCGCTGCCCCCGGCGGAGGGCAAGGTGGTGCTGATCGTCGAGGACGAGGACGCGGTGCGGGTGTTCGGTTCCCGCGCGCTCAAGGCCAAGGGTTATTCGGTGCTGGAGGCGAGCGACGGCGAGCGCGCCATCGCCCTGCTCGCCGACCATCCGGAGGTGGACGTGCTGGTCTCCGACATGGTGATGCCGGGCATGGACGGCGCCACCCTGGCGCGGCTGGTGCGGCAGACCTATCCCAGCATCCGGGTGGTGCTGATGTCCGGCTATTCGGAGGAAATCGCCTCCGACGACCTCGCGGATTCGCCCGACATCCTGTTCCTCGCCAAGCCGTTCTCCCTCGACGCGCTGGGGGCGAAAGTGGCGGAAGCCCTCGACCGCCGCGACTCCTGAGTCGGAAGTTCCGCGTTTGTTCTTTTTCCTGGACAAGCGGAACGAACCGTGACCAAATCAGCCTCGGGGTTCACGCCCGAGGGGATTCGTGGGATAAACGAGGCTCGCCATGACGCAAACCGTTCTTCGCCTGGTGGATAAGGAAACCATGGACAAACAAAAGGCTCTCGAAGCCGCGGTGTCGCAGATCGAGAAGAGCTTCGGCAAAGGCTCGATCATGCGCCTCGGCCAGCACGAAAACGCCGTCGACATCGAGGCGGTCTCCACCGGCTCCCTGGGCCTCGACCTCGCCCTCGGCATCGGCGGCCTGCCGCGCGGCCGCATCGTCGAGATCTACGGGCCGGAAAGCTCGGGCAAGACCACCCTCGCGCTCCACGTCATTGCCGAGGCGCAAAAGCGCGGCGGCACCTGCGCCTTCGTCGATGCCGAGCACGCGCTCGATCCGTCGTACGCGCGCAAGCTCGGCGTCAACCTCGACGAGCTGCTGATCTCCCAGCCCGACGCGGGCGAGCAGGCGCTCGAAATCACCGACACCCTGGTGCGCTCCGGCGCGGTGGACGTGCTGGTGGTGGACTCGGTCGCGGCCCTCACCCCCCGCGCCGAGCTGGAAGGCGAGATGGGCGACAGCCACGTCGGCCTCCAGGCGCGCCTGATGAGCCAGGCGCTGCGCAAGCTCACCGGTTCGGTGGCGCGCGCCAACACCCTCGTCATCTTCATCAACCAGATCCGCATGAAGATCGGCGTGATGTTCGGCAATCCGGAAACCACCACCGGCGGCAACGCGCTCAAGTTCTACGCCTCGGTGCGCCTCGACATCCGCCGCATCGGCCAGGTGAAGGTGAAGGAGGAGGTGGTCGGCAACCAGACCCGCGTGCGCGTGGTCAAGAACAAGGTCGCGCCGCCGTTCAAGACCGTCGAGTTCGACATCGACTACGGCGTCGGCATCTCCAAGACCGGCGAGCTCTTGGACCTCGGCGTCCAAGGCGGGCTGATCGAGAAATCCGGCTCGTGGTTCTCCTACAAGGACCAGCGCATCGGCCAGGGCCGCGACAACGCCAAGTCGTTCCTGAAGGACAACCCGGAGATCGCCGCCGAGATCGAGGGCGCGATCCGCGCCAACGCCGGTCTGATCGCCGAGACCATGCTGGTGGACATGACCGAGCCGGTCGAAGAGCCATAAGACCGAAGCCGCGGACGAAGGGAACAGAGGATGCGCCTAGGATATACGATACTTTACGTGCCCGACGTTCCCGCCGCGGCGGCGTTCTACGAAAACGCGTTCGGGCTGGCCGCGCGCTTCGTCCATGAAAGCGGCCAGTTCGCGGAAATGGAAACCGGCACCACCGCGCTTGCCTTCGCCGCCGAGGACCTGGTGCGGGCGGATCTGGAGTTTCGTCCGTTGCGCGCCGATGCGCCGCCGCCCGGCGTCGAGATCGCGCTGGTGATGGACGACGTCGCCGCCGCCGTCGCCCGCGCCGTCGCGGCGGGCGCGGTTGCGGTCCGGCCGCCGGAGCGCAAACCCTGGGGGCAGACCGTGGCCTACGTCCGCGATCCCCACGGTTTCCTGGTCGAACTCTGCACCGAGGTGGGGTGAGGTCGCGGCCTTTCCCGCCGAGGCACTTGTTTTTGACTTCGCGCCCACCGCGCTATACATAAATCCCTTCGGTCCGGCGGGCGGGCGCACCTGCGCGCGCGGCGGGCGGACGTTCATCTGGCAGCGGCGGTGACACTTCATGACGACCACCAACGACATTCGCTCGACCTTCCTGAACTTCTTCAAGGATCGCGGCCATCAGGTCGTCGATTCCTCGCCCCTGGTGCCGCGCAACGATCCCACGCTGCTGTTCACCAACGCGGGCATGGTGCAGTTCAAGAACGTCTTCACCGGCGCCGAGCACCGCCCCTACCACCGCGCCGCCACCTCGCAGAAGTGCGTCCGCGCGGGCGGCAAGCACAACGACCTCGACAACGTCGGCTACACCGCGCGCCACCACACCTTCTTCGAGATGCTGGGCAACTTCTCGTTCGGCGACTACTTCAAGGCCGACGCCATCGATTTCGCCTGGACCCTGATCACCAAGGAGTTCGGCCTGCCCGCCGACCGCCTGCTCGCCACCGTCTACGCCGAGGACGACGAGGCCTTCGACCTGTGGCGCAAGGTCGCGGGCTTGCCCGCCGACCGCATCATCCGCATCCCCACCTCCGACAATTTCTGGTCGATGGGCGACACCGGCCCCTGCGGCCCGTGCTCGGAAATCTTCTTCGACCACGGTCCCAAGATCGCGGGCGGCCCGCCCGGCAGTCCGGACCAGGACGGCGACCGCTTCATCGAGATCTGGAATCTCGTGTTCATGCAGTACGAGCAGTACGGCGACGGCCGCCGCGAGCGCCTGCCCAAGCCCTCCATCGACACCGGCATGGGTCTGGAGCGCATCGCCGCGGTGCTGCAGGGCAAGCACGACAACTACGACATCGACCTGATGCGCTTCCTCATCGAGGCCTCGGCCCACGCCTCGGGCGTGGGCCCGGACGGCCCGCACAAGGTCTCGCACCGCGTCGTCGCCGACCACCTGCGCGCGTCGTGCTTCCTGATCGCCGACGGCGTGCTGCCGTCCAACGAGGGGCGCGGCTACGTGCTGCGCCGGATCATGCGCCGCGCCATGCGCCACGCCCACATGATGGGCTGCCGCGAGCCGCTGCTGCACCGCCTGGTGCGCGCCCTGGTGGCGAAGATGGGCGGCGCCTATCCCGAACTCGGCCGCGCCGAGGCGCTGATCACGGAAACCCTCAAGCTCGAGGAAACCCGCTTCAAGGCGCTGCTGGAGCGCGGCCTGCGCCTGCTGGAGGACGAAACCTCCGGCCTCGCCGCGGGCGGCGTGCTGTCGGGCGAGGTGGCCTTCCGCCTCTACGACACCTACGGCTTCCCCCTCGACCTCACCCAGGACGCGCTGCGCGCCCGCGACATGACCGTGGACGAGGCGGGCTTCGCCGCCGCGATGGCGAAGCAGCGCGAGGACGCGCGCAAGGCGTGGTCCGGCTCCGGCGAGGCCGCCACCGAAAGCGTGTGGTTCGACCTCAAGGACAAGGTCGGCGCCACCGAGTTCCTCGGCTACGACACCGAGGACGCCGAAGGCACCGTCTCCGCCCTGGTGGTGGACGGCCAGCCGGTCGAGACCGCCCAGCCCGGCGCCGTCGCGGTGCTGCTCAACCAGACGCCCTTCTACGGCGAAAGCGGCGGCCAGATGGGCGACGCGGGCGAGATCCGCTTTTCGGGCGGCGCACGCCTCGTCGTCACCGACACCCAGAAGAAGGTGGGCGCGCTGCACGTCCACGTCGGCGTGCTCGAAGGCGGCGCGGTGAAGGTGGGCGAGGCGGCGCGCTGCATCGTCGACCACGAGCGCCGGTCGGCGCTGCGCGCCCACCACTCGGCCACCCATCTGCTGCACGCGGCGTTACGCCACCGCCTGGGCGAGCACGTCACGCAGAAGGGGTCGCTGGTGGCGCCCGATCGCCTGCGCTTCGACATCAGCCATCCGAAGCCGCTCTCGGCCGAGGACCGAGCGGCGGTGGAGGCGGAGATCAACGACCGCATTCGCGCCAACCTGCCCTCCGTCACCCGCCTGATGGACCCGGAGTCCGCCATCGAGGCGGGCGCCATGGCGCTGTTCGGCGAAAAGTACGGCGACGAGGTGCGCGTCGTCTCGATGGGCGAGGGCGAGGGCACCTATTCGGTCGAACTCTGCGGCGGTACCCACGTCGCCCGCACCGGCGACATCGGCCTGTTCAAGATCGTGCAGGAAAGCGCGGTGGCGGCGGGCGTGCGCCGCATCGAGGCGGTGGTCGGCGCCTCCGCCGAGCACTACGTCGCCGAGCACGACGCGATCCTCCACAAGGCCGCCGAAACCCTGAAGGCCCCGGTGGGCGAAATCGCCGACCGCCTCGCCCAGTTGATCGAGGACCGCAAGCGCCTGGAGCGCGAACTCTCCGACACCCGCAAGAAGCTCGCGATGGGCGGCAGCGGCGCCGCCGAAGGGCCGAAGACGGTCGCCGGGTCGGCGTTCGTCGGCAAGGTGGTGGAAGACGTGCCCGCCAAGGACCTCAAGGGCATGGCCGACGAGATCAAGACCCAGATCGGCTCCGGCGTGGTGGCGCTGATCTCGGTGGCGGAAGGCAAGGCGTCCCTCGTCGTCGCCGCCACCCCGGACGTCGCCGAGCGCTTCAACGCCGTCGACCTCGTGCGCGCCGGTGCCCTCGCCCTCGGCGGCAAGGGCGGCGGCGGCCGCCCCGACATGGCCCAGGCGGGCGGCCCCGAAGGCGCCAAGGCCGCCGAGGCGATCGCCGCCATCGAGGCGGCGATGGGCGAAAAGGCGGTCCACTGATGGCCGCGCCCGGAGTCTCGGACGCGTTCCAGGCGTTTCTGACCGAGGCTCCGGACCATGCCCGGGCGTGGCTCGGAGGCGTGCAGGGGTTGGAGGGCGCCTCGGCCCTCGACCCCAAGACCGCCGCGCTCGCCTATCTCGCGGTGCTGGCGGCGCTCGGCCTCACCGGCGGCGTGCCGTTCCACGCCCGCGAGGCGAAGCGCGCCGGAGCGAGCCGCGACGAGGTGAAAAGCGCGGTGCTGCTCGGCCTGCCCGCCACCGGCATGCGGGCGATCCAGGCCCTGCCCGAGGCCCTCGCCGCCTTCGACGCCGCCGACTGACGGGCGTTTTTCCGCCGACCGAGGGGCAGGCCACGGCCTGCCCTTTTGCGTTTGCGGTTTCCGCTTGACCTGGAGCGCGCTCCAGGGTGTAGCGAAGAGGGCGTCGTGACGGAGAAGCAACGATGAAAATCGGCGAACTCGCCCAGCGCACCGGGCTTTCGGTGGACACCCTGCGGTATTACGAGCGCATCGGCCTGCTGCCGCGGGCGGCGCGCGCCGCCTCGGGGCACCGGGAGTACGACGCCTCGGTGCTGGCGTGGATCGACTTCCTCGGGCGCCTCAAGACCACCGGCATGCCGATCGCGGGCATGCTGCGGTATGCGCGCCTGCGGGAGGGCGGACCCGCGACGGCGGACGAGCGCCGCCGTCTGTTGGAAACGCACCGGGACGCGGTGCGCGCCCATGTGGCCGAGCTTCACGCCTGCCTCGCCGTTCTCGACGCCAAGATCGCCGGATACGCCGGCGACGCTCAGGTGGAGACGAACGATGACCACGAACACCCAAGCCCCGACGCGCTACGAAACCGGGTTGCGCGTCCTCTCGGAGGTTGACGGCGCGGCCGGGGAGGCGGTGGTGGCGAGCCTCGCCGCGATCGCCCCGGATTTCGCCCGCTATGTGATCGAATTCCCGTTCGGCGACATCTACGCCCGCCCCGGCCTCGGCCTGCGCGAGCGGGAGATCGCGACGATCGCGGCGCTGGCGGCGATGGGCAACGCCCGGCCGCAGCTCGAGGTCCACATCCAGGCGGGGCTGAACGTCGGCCTGACGCGGGAGGAGATCGTCGAGGTGCTGATGCAGATGGCGGTCTACGCCGGGTTCCCGGCGGCCCTCAACGGCCTGTTCGCCGCCCAGGCGGCGTTCGCCGAGACGGAGGCGGGGCAATGAGGCCCGCGCTCGGCATCCTCGCGGCGGTCTGCCTCGCCGCCGCGCCCGCCGCGGCGGAGCCGCTGTGGGAGGGGTTCGCCGCGCCGGTGGGCATGGCGTTCGACGCGGCGGGCAACCTCTACGTGGCCGAGTGGAGCGCCGGGCGGGTCAGCCGCGTCGCCCCCGACGGCGGGCGCACCGTCGCCGCCGAGGTGCCCAGTCCCTCGGGCCTGGCGATCGCGCCGGACGGGGCGGTTCACGTCGCCTCGTATTCCAGCGACGCGGTCTACCGCTTCCTGCCCGGGGCGCGGCCCGAGGTGCGGGTGCGCGGCCTCGGCACCCCGGCCGGGCTGGCGTTCGACCGCGCCGGGCGGTTGCTGATCGCCAACCGCCGCAGCAACGAAATCCTCGCGGCGGGGGCCGACGGCGTCGCCCGGCCGCTGCTCGGCGGCTTCGCCACGCCGGTGGGGGTGGTGGAAACCGCCGACGGCGGCCACGTCGTCGCCGAAATCGCGGGCGGGGTGACGGTGGTGCGGCCCGACGGCGGCCGCGTGGCGGCGGGGCAGGGGTTCGCCGCGCCCGGCGCGGGGGTGGCGCAGACCCGCGACGGCCGCGTCTTCGCCGTCGATTACGGCGGCACCACGGTGCGGGAAATCCGCCGCGACGGCGGCAACCGCGTGGTCGCCGACGGCTTGCGCAGCCCGGTGGGGCTGGCGGTTTCGCCCGACGGGGCGTCGCTGCTGGTGGGCACCTGGGGCGACGGCGCGATCCACCGCATCGCCGTTCCCGCCCCCTGAAACGCACGACGGCCGGGCATTTCGCCCGGCCGTCGCATCGCCTCGTGTCGTCGTGGCGCGGGCGTCAGCCCATCGCCGCCTTCAGGCCCTCGTCGAGCTTTTCGAGGAACTGGGTGGTGGTGAGCCAGGGCTGGTCGGGGCCGATCAGGATCGCGAGATCCTTGGTCATGAAGCCCGCCTCGACGGTCGCGACGC
Organism: Alphaproteobacteria bacterium; assembly: GCA_030604885.1. Taxonomy (GTDB): domain Bacteria; phylum Pseudomonadota; class Alphaproteobacteria; order Rhodospirillales; family Rhodospirillaceae; genus Oleispirillum. Next base: position 57,476 of record JAUVUZ010000010.1, read on the forward strand.
ACACCTTCTCGAGGGTGTCGGCGAAGCGCACCACCTCGGGCGTGCCGTCGAACTCGCCGCGGAACTTGAGGCCGCGGGTCCAGGCGAAGATCGAGGCGATCGGGTTGGTGGAGGTTTCCTTGCCCTGCTGGTGCAGGCGATAGTGGCGGGTGACGGTGCCGTGGGCGGCCTCGGATTCCACGGTCTTGCCGTTGGGGGTCATCAGCACCGAGGTCATCAGGCCGAGGGAGCCGAAGCCCTGGGCGACGGTGTCCGACTGCACGTCGCCGTCGTAGTTCTTGCAGGCCCACACGTAGCCGCCCGACCACTTCATGCAGCAGGCCACCATGTCGTCGATCAGGCGGTGCTCGTAGGTCAGCCCGGCCTTGTCGAAGGCGGCCTTGAACTCGGTGTCGAAGGTCTCCTGGAACAGGTCCTTGAAGCGGCCGTCGTAGGCCTTGAGGATGGTGTTCTTGGTGGAGAGGTAGAGCGGCCAGCCGCGCCCGAGGGCGTAGTTCATGCAGGCGCGGGCGAAGCCCCGGATCGATTCGTCGACGTTGTACATTCCCATCGCCACGCCCGCGCCGGGGAAGTCGTAGACCTCGCGGGTTTCGGGCTTGCCGCCGTCGGCCGGGGTGAAGGTGACGGTGAGCTTGCCCGGGCCGGGCACCACGAAATCGGTGGCCTTGTACTGGTCGCCGAAGGCGTGGCGGCCGATCACCACCGGCTGGGTCCACGACGGCACCAGGCGCGGCACGTTCTTGCAGATGATCGGCTCGCGGAACACCGTGCCGTCGAGAATGTTGCGGATCGTGCCGTTGGGCGACTTCCACATCTTCTTGAGGCCGAACTCCTTCACCCGGTCCTCGTCGGGGGTGATGGTGGCGCACTTCACGCCGACGCGGTGCTTTTTGATCGCCTCGGCGGCCTCGACGGTGACCTTGTCGTCGGTGGCGTCGCGGTTCTCGATGCCGAGGTCGTAGTAGAGCAGCTCCACGTCGAGATACGGGAGGATCAGCTTTTCCTTGATGAACGACCAGAGGATGCGCGTCATTTCGTCGCCGTCGAGTTCGACGATCGGATTGGCGACCTTGATTTTCTGCATGACGATGGTTTCCCGATGGATGGTGGTGCGGATCAGGGAATCTGCCCCCGCCGGGGTGCGCCCCGGGCATTTCGACACAAAGTCTTTGGGGTGAACATAGAAGCGCGCCGCCACGGTTTCAATGCGGCCCGTCCGAGACGCGCTATCCCGTTGCGCATCAAGCGGTTCGGACGTAGGGTGGCGGGAAACGCCGGGCGCGCCGAAAGGCCGCGCGGGCGGCGCAAACGAAGGATCGGGGCCGACGGTGAAACGGGCTGTTCTCTACGGAATTCTGCTGTTGGGCGTGCTGTGCGTGGGCGCGGCGCTGTGGCTGCTGCGCGACCACGAGGACGCGGCGCCCCAACCCGCGACGGAAACCCCGGCGGCGCAGCCCGCCCCGGCGGTGACGCCCAGCTTCGACATCGTCCGCATCAGCCCCGAGGGCGACACCGTGATCGCCGGGCGCGCCGCGCCGGGGGCGACGGTGGTGATCTACGACGGCGAGACCGAACTCGGCCGCGCCAAGGCCGACGAGCGCGGCGAATGGGTGTTCCTGCCCGAAAAGCCGCTGCCGCCCGGCACCCGCAAGCTCAACCTCGCGGTGTTCCCGCCCGAGGCGAACGCGGCGCCGCTGCGCTCCGACGGCGACGTGGTGCTGGTGGTGCCGGAGGGCGGCAAGGGTCCGGTGGTGGCTGTGCAGATGCCGAAATCCGGCGGCGTCTCGCGGGTGTTGCAGCGGCCGGGCGAGGCGTCGGTGGGGCTGAGCATCGCCGCCATCGACTTCGACGAGCAGGGCCGCGTCGGGATTTCCGGCAACGCCCAGGCGGGCGCGCCGGTGATCGTCTACCTCGACAACGCCGAGTTGGGCCGCGCCCAGGCGGGGGCGGGCGGCGAGTGGCGGGTGCTCGGCACCCGCAAGCTCGGCGACGGCACCCACACCGCGCGGGTCGACCAACTGGACGACGCGCGCCAGGTGGTGCGCCGGGCCGAGGTGGAGTTCCGCGTCGACGGGGCGCTGATGGCGGGGGCGGGGGAGATCGTGGTGGTGGTCCAGCCCGGCAACAGCCTGTGGCGGATCGCGCGCCGGATTTACGGCGAGGGCATGGCCTACACCCAGATTTTCGAGGCCAACCGCGTGCAGATTCGCGATCCGGACCGCATCTATCCGGGCCAGTCGATCGTTGTGCCGAAGGGCAAGGGCAAACCGTAACGGCGGCTCAGGCCGCCGCGTGGTCGCGGATCAGGCGCAGCAGCGGCTTGTGCCAGGCGAGCACCTGGGTGACGCCGACCATCAGCCGCTCGGCCGAAACCGGCGTCGGCAGCGGCGCCTCGGCGCGGAAGCGGATGGCGCCGTCCGCCTCCACCGAAAGGCCGGGACCCACGTCCTCCTGGACGATGTCGACGAGGGCGAGCACGCGGTTGCGCCGCGCCTTGTCCGACGCGTCGGGCAGGCGGGCGATCTCGCCCTCCACCTTGAGGCGGGCGGCCTTGCCGATTTCGAGGTAGCTGGCGCGGAAATCCGTGTCGAGATAGCGGAACGCGAACGCCACCGGGCCGCGGTAGGTCATCGGCGGCTGGGGCGGCACCACCACCACCTCGCCGTCGGCGACGCCGACCGATTGCAGGCGCAGCGGCAGCACCTGTTCGCCGATTTTGACCAGACGTGTCACGATGGCTGCGGACTCCTCGACCGATATGGGGGCCACCATAGCATGGGGCGGAACCCCGCGCCAAGGCGGTTGCCCCGGCCCCGGGTTCCGGAATACTGTGTCGCCTTCACGAACAGCGGATACGCGGAATGAGCAAAGTCGATCTGTCCTGCCGGCGCTACGTGGCGCCGCCGATCCACCCCGAAGGCTACAAGTTCATCGCGATCTTCGCGGCGTTCACGGTGGCCCTCGGCCTGCTGTGGGAGCCGCTCTGGGTGGTGGGCGGGGCGCTCACGGTGTGGTGCTTCTATTTCTTCCGCAACCCGGAACGCGTCTCCCCGGTGGGCGAGCACTGGGTGATCTCCCCGGCCGACGGCGTGGTGCAGTCGGTGGTGTCGGTGGTGCCGCCGCCCGAGCTCGAGCTGGGCGAGGGCATGCGCACCCGCGTCAGCGTGTTCATGAGCGTGTTCGACGTCCACGTGAACCGCGCCCCCACCCTCGGCACCGTCGGCGTGATCGCCTATTCGGCGGGCAAGTTCGTCAACGCCACCCTCGACAAGGCGAGCGTCGACAACGAGCGCAACGGCCTGCGCATCGATCTGCCGGAGCGCGAGGGGATGGTGGGCGGCAGCCTCGGCGTGGTGCAGATCGCCGGGCTGGTGGCGCGCCGCATCGTCTGCTTCGTCAAGGTCGGCGACCGGGTGGACGGCGGCGAGCGCTTCGGCCTGATCCGCTTCGGCAGCCGGTTGGACGTCTACCTGCCGCCCGGCGTCGCGCCGATGGTGGCGGAAGGGCAGAAGGCGATCGCGGGCGAAACCGTGCTGGCGGACCTGCGCCTCTCCGCCGACCCGCTGCCGCGCGTGGGGGAGACCCGCTGATGCCGATCATGCCCGAGCGCCGCCGCCGCATCCGCAGCCTGCCGTTCAACGTCATCATCCCCAACATCATCACCCTGTTCGCGCTTTCGGCCGGGGTGACGGCGATCCGCTTCGGGATCGAGGGGCGCTGGCAGCATTCGGTGATCGCGCTGCTGATCGCGGCGGTGCTCGACGGCCTCGACGGCCGCATCGCGCGCCTGCTGCGCGGCACCTCCAAGTTCGGCGCGGAACTCGATTCGCTCTCCGACATCATCTGCTTCGGCGTCGCCCCGGCGCTGATCCTCTACCTCTTCGCGATGCACGACCGCGCGGGCGTGGGCTGGGCGCTGTGCCTGCTCTACGCCGTGTGCTGCGCGCTGCGCCTCGCGCGCTTCAACACCATGATCGGCGATCCGGATCAGCCGGTGTGGGCCTACAACTACTTCACCGGCGTGCCCGCCCCGGCGGCGGCGCTGCTGGTGCTGATCCCGCTGATGCTGTCGATCCACTTCGAGGCCGAGGCGTTCGCCAGCTCGGCGATGGCCGGGGTGTTCCTGGTCGGGGTGTCGGCGCTGATGGTCAGCCGGATTCCCACCTTCTCGTTCAAGAAGGGGCGGGTGCCGGTCAACGGCGTGCTGCCGCTGATGCTGCTGATCGGCGTGTTCGCCGCGTTCCTGGTGTCGCAGCCGTGGCTCACCCTCTCGGGCGTCGGGCTGGTCTACCTCGGCTCGATTCCGGTGAGCTACACCCTCTACAAGCGCCGCGCCGCCGCCGAGGCGGAAAGCCGCGCCGCCGCGCCGCCCGACGACGATTTCGACGCCGGCTTGTGAACCCGCGCCGACCGGCCTATAGTGACGGCCGGTCGGCAGTTCACCCAGGCGTCGTCGCCCCGCGAGGGGAGCTAAACCTGCCAGCCCGTTTTCCGAGTTCGCGCCCGACACCCCTTGTCCCCGCGCCGCACCGGCAAGCCGACGACCCCCGACTCCGATCCTCACCGGACCTCTGCGGCGCAGTGCGAGGATGAGCGATGTCCCGGACTCTTCTGCCGTTTCACACCGACGATCTTTCCACCTTCGCCAAGGCCCTGGGCGGCGAGCTGCGCGCCCTCGACCGGGCGCCCGGCCATGTGGAACTCCTCAACATGCTCGCCCGCGCGGGCGGCTGCCGCAACCTCCAGCACCTGCGCGCCCAGGCGGCGGCGCGGGCGGCGCTCGATGCGGCGCCCGAGCCGGAACCGGCGGTGGACTACGTCCGCCTGCGGCGAACCCTGCGGCTGTTCGACGCCGAGGGGCGCCTCACCCGCTGGCCGCCCAAGCTGCGGGAGCGGGAGCTGGCGCTGTGGGTGCTGTGGGCGGCGTTTCCGCCCCGCGCCGCGCTGGCCGAGAGGGCGGTGAACGCCTGGCTCGCCCGCCTGCACGATTTCGAGGACCCGGCGCTGCTGCGGCGCTGGCTGGTGGACGTGGGCCTCGTCACCCGCAACCCGGACGGCAGCGCCTATCGCCGCGTCGAACGTCGCCCGCCGCCCGAGGCGCGGGCGCTGATCGCCACCCTCGGCCGCCGCTCAGGCGCGGCGGAGGCGGGCGCTTAAGGACCGGAAGCGGGTGGCGAGGCGGCCCTTCAGCATCAGCGCGCAGGGGGTCACCACCAGGGTCAGCAGGGTGGCGAAGCCGAGGCCGAAGACGATGCCGGTGGAAAGCTGCGTCCACCACTGCATCGACGGCGCGCCGACGCTGACGTCGCGGGCGACGAAGTCGATGTTGACCATGAACATCATCGGCAGCAGGCCGAGGATGGTGGTGCCGGTGGTGAGCATCACCGGGCGCAGGCGCTGCGCCCCGGTGCGCAGGATCGCCTCGCGGGCGTCGGGAATCTCCTTCGCCAGACGGTCGAAGGTGTCGATCAGCACGATGTTGTTGTTGACGACGATGCCCGCGAGCGACACCACGCCGATGCCGCTCATGATCACCCCGAACGGCTGGTGGGTGACCAGCAGGCCGATCATCACGCCGAGGGTGGACATCACCACCGCCAGCAGCACCAGCGCCGCCGAATAGAAGCTGTTGAACTGCGTCACCAGGATCATCGCGATCAGGAACAGCGCGATGAGGAAGGCGCGGCCGAGGAAGGCGCGGCTTTTCGCCTGCTCCTCGTCCTGGCCCTTGTAGGTGGTCTCGACGCCGGGAGGCAGGGGGTTGTCGGCCAGCCACGCGCGCAGGCGCGTCACCTGGTCGTCCACCAGCAGGCCCGGCTCCACGTCGGCGCGCACCGTCATCACCCGCTTGGCGTCCACCCGGTTGAGTTCGCCGGTGCGCGGGCGCGGCGCCACCTCGACGAACCCGGCGATCGGTACGCTGCCCTCGGCGGTTTCGATGCGCAGGCGGCCGAGCTGCTCGACGGTGCGGTTGCCGGGCGGGTAGCGCACCACGATGTCCACCTCGTCGTCGGCGTCGTCGGGGCGGTAGTCGGTGAGCTTGAGGCCCTTGGTGACGAGCTGCACCATGTCGCCCACCGCCGTCACGTCGACGCCGAACTTGGCGGCCTGGCCCCGGTCCACCGTCACCTCCCACTGGATGCCGGGCGGCGGGCGGTCGTCCTCCATGTCGATGAAGCCGCCGAGTTCCGCCATGCCGCGCCGCACCGCCGCCGCCGCCGGGGGCAGCAGGGCGGGGTCGCGGCTGGCGAGCTGCAGCCGCACCGGCTTGCCCACCGGCGGGCCTTCCTCCTTCTTGCGGATCTCCACGGCGATGCCGGGCAGGTCGGCGGTGGCGGCGCGAATGTCGGCGAACACCGCCGATGCCTTGCGCCGCAGTTGCCAATCCTTGAATTCGAGGGAAATCGCGCCGATCACGTCTTCCGCCGCCTCGCGGTCGGCCACCTGCCCGGCGCGGGCGTAGACGGTGTCGAAGGCGTCGCCGTAGCGCGCCACCCGGCGCTCCACCTCGCGCACGATGCGGTCCCGCTCCGCCACCGCCATGTTGCCGCGCGCATGCACGTAGACCACCGCCTGCTCCGGCTCGATGTCGGGGAAGAACTCGACGCCCCGGCCGAACGCGCCGTAGGCCGCCCAGCTCGCCACCAGCAGGGCGAAGCCGCCCGCCAGCACCCAGCCCGCGTGGTCCAGCGCGCGGGAGAGCAGGCGGGTGTAGCGCCCGGTCCAGCCGCCGAGGGCGGTGAGGTCGCCGGTTTCCGAGATCGACAGCGCCTTCAGCGTCTCCGGGTCCGCCTCGCCCGGGCGGCCGAACACCGCCCCCAGGGTGGGCACGAACACCAGCGCCATCAGCAGCGACGCGCACAGGGTGACGGACAGGGTGATCGGCAGGTATTTCATGAACTCGCCGACGATGCCGGTCCAGAACACCATCGGCAGGAACGCCGCCACGGTGGTGGCGGTGGAGGCGATCACCGGCCACGCCATGCGCAGCGCGGCGAGGCGGTAGGCGTCCTTGCGGTCCACCCCCTCGGCCATCTTGCGGTCGGCGTATTCGACGACGATGATCGCGCCGTCCACCAGCATGCCGGTGGCGAGGATCAGGCTGAACAGCACCACCAGGTTCATGCTCATGCCCATGGCGAACAGCACCAGGATGCCCGCCAGGAACGAGCCGGGAATCGCCACCCCCACCAGCAGGCCCGAGCGCACCCCGAGCGCCGCCACCACCACCACCATCACCAGCACGATCGCGGCGATGACGTTGTTCTGCAAATCCGAGAGCATCGCGCGGATGGTGTTGGACTGGTCCTGCGAGAACGAGGCGCGGACGTTGGCGGGCCAGAACGCCTGCTCGGCCTCCACCGCCGCGCGCACCCGGTCGATGGTGTCGATGATGTTCTCGCCGGTGCGCTTCGAGACTTCGAGGGTCACCGACGGGCGGCCGTTGACGCGGGCGACGCTGGTGGGGTCCTTGAACGCCTTGCGCACCGAGGCGATGTCGGAGAGGCGCACCACGCCGTCGCCCGAGGCCTTGACCGGCAGGGTCATGATCTCCTGCACCGTCTCGATCACCCCCGGCACCTTGACCGCGAAGCGGCCGCGCCCGGTGTCGATCGCCCCGGCGGCGACCAGGGTGTTGGAGCGGGAGAGGAAGCCGGTGATGTCCTGCGCGACGAGGTTGTAGCTCTCCACCTTCGCCGGGTCGACGACGATCTCCACCTGCTCCTCGCGGTCGCCGCCGATGTTGACCTCGAGCACCGCCGGGATCGCCTCGATCTCGTCCTTGAGGTCGCGGGCGAGGCGCACCAGGGTGCGCTCCGGCGCGTCGCCCGAGAGGGTCACCAGCAGCACCGGGAACAGGCTGACGTTGACCTCGTGGATCGACGGCTCCTCGGTCTCGGCGGGCAGGTCGGACTTGGCGATGTCCACCTTGGCGCGCACGTCGGCGAGCGCCCGGTCGGCGTCGAAGCCCGCGTCGAATTCGAGGATCACGTTGGCGCCGCCCTCGTAGGCGGTGGCGCGCATCTCCTTGATCCCCTCGATGCTGCGCAGTTCCCGCTCCATCGGCCGGATCAGCATCCGCTCCGCGTCCTCGGGCGAGATGCCCTGGTGGGTGAGCAGCACGTACATGATCGGGATGTTGACGTCGGGCGAGGATTCCTTCGGGATCGTCGCGTAGGCGTACAGCCCGGCGATCAGCGTCAGCGCCAGGGTGAGGAGAACGGTGCGGGTGCGGCCGAGGCAGGCCTCGATGAGCGCGTTCATCCCGGCCCCTGCGCGGGCGGCGCCAGCAGGGTGTCGGGGGCGGCCTCGACGCGCTGCCCGGCGGAGACGAAATCCTGGCCGACGGTGATCAGGCGCAGGGCGTCGGGCAGGCCGCCGAGCCACAGGCCCTCGGCGTCCTCGCGCACCGGCTGCGCGGGGTGGAAGACCACGGTGCCCGCGTCGTCCACCGCCTTGACGCCCAGCTCGCCCGCGTCGGAGAGGGTCAGCACCGCCGGGGAGACCGGGTGGGCGCGGGTGTCGCCCAGGGGCAGCGAGACCTCGGCGGTCATGCCCGCGGCGATGCGGCGCTCCGGGTTCGGCACCGCGATCTCGACGCGGAAGGTGCGGGTGGCCGGGGCGGCGACGCGGCCGACGTAGGTGACCGTCCCTTCCCCCATCGCGCCGCCGGGCAGGCGCACCGCCGCCGCCGCGCCGGGCGACACCCGGCCGATGGCGGTTTCCGACACCTCCACCGCCACGAGGATCGGGTTCAGCTCCACCAGGGTCGCCACCGCGTCGTCCACCGCCACCACCGCGCCCAGTTCCACCGGCCGCGCGTCCAGCACCCCGGCGAACGGCGCGGCGATGGTGGCGCGGGCGGTGTCGAGGCGGGCGGAGGCCAGCTCGGCGGCGGCGGCCTCGCGCTCGGCGCGGGTGGTGGCGACGCGCACGCGGCTGGCGTAGTCCTTGTCGGCGAGGCGGCTGGCGGCCTGGAACTCGATGTCGCGCTGGGCGAACAGCGCCTCGGCGCGGGCGAGGCGGGCGGCGCGGTCGTCGGGGGCGAGACGGAGGATCGGCGCCCCGGCGGCGAGCGCCGCGCCCTTCTCCGCCAGCACCTCGGCCACCCGGCCGCGGGTTTCGGCGCGCACCTCGACGGTGCGGTTGGGGCGGGTGGTGCCGGTGAGGTCGAGCCGCGCCGTCACCGCGCGGGCGCGGGATTCCACCACGCCCACCCGCACCGGGGCGTCGGCGCGGACGGCGGGCGCAGGCGGCGGCTGGCGGGCGCCGCCCACCATCCCCGAGCCGATCCAGACGACGCAGGCGACCATAATCGCCGCCGCGGCCACCCATGAGCCTCGCACGCGCATGACACCCCCGAGCGAACAGTCGGCCGCCAGAATACCGCAACCCGCGCCGCGCTTTGAGGAAAATCGCGCGGCCGATGCGGGAACGGTTGACCAAACGCGGAGGCTCCGTAACAGTGGGTGCGTCCCCGAACGCCGCAGCGGGAGAGAGCGGGCGCAACCCCGCCGCCGAAGGAGCAACCGCCCCCGGAAACTCTCAGGCACCCGAACCGCCGCCGGTCAGGGGGACCTCTGGAAAGCAGGCGCGCTTGAAAAGGCGCCAGCCTCACCGAAGATGTAAGCCAGTGCGTGGTGTGAAAGCCCTCGTCCCGGCGAATCTTTCAGGTTCCGAAGACAGAGGGGGGCCAAAGGACCGATGTTTCGGTCCGTGGCCGATTCGCGGCCGCCGCACGGCGGGCGCGGACGTCTCTGGATGAGGGAACCGATGGGCGACACCACCTCCGAACCGCTGCTCACCACGCCGCTCGACGCGCTGCACCGCGAACTCGGCGCGCGCATGGTGCCGTTCGCCGGCTACGCGATGCCGGTGCAGTACCAGGGCATCCTCCACGAGCACGCCCAGACCCGCGAGCGGGCGGCGCTGTTCGACGTCTCCCATATGGGGCAGGCGGAGATCCGCCACCCCGAGGGCGTCGCCGCCGCCGCCGCCGCGTTCGAGGCGCTGGTGCCGGGCGACGTGCGGGGCCTGGCGGAGGGGCGGATCCGCTACACCCTGTTCACCGACGCCCACGGCGGCATCCTCGACGACCTGATGGTCACCAACGCCGGGGACCGGCTCTACGTGGTGGTCAACGCCGCCTGCAAGCACCAGGATTTCGCCCACATGGGCCGCCACCTGGCGGGCTGCGAGGTGAAGACCCTGCCCGACCGGGCGCTGCTGGCGCTCCAGGGGCCGGAGGCGGCGAAGGTGCTCGCCCGCTTCGCGCCCGAGGCGGCGGCGATGCCGTTCATGAGCGCCCGCGCCCTCGACGTCGGCGGCATCGCGGTGTGGGCGTCGCGCTCGGGCTACACCGGCGAGGACGGCTACGAGATTTCCGTGGCGGCGGACGACGCGGAGGCGCTGGCGCGCCGCCTGCTGGCCGAGCCGGAGGTGGAGGCCGCGGGCCTCGGCGCCCGCGACAGCCTGCGGCTCGAGGCCGGGCTGTGCCTCTACGGCGCCGACATCGACGCCACCACCTCGCCGATCGAGGCGGGCCTCGCCTGGGTGATCGGCAAGCGCCGCCGCGAGGAGGGGGGCTTCCCCGGCGCGGAGGCGATCCTCAAGCAGCTCGCCGAGGGTCCGTCGCGGCGTCGCGTCGGCCTGCGGATCGAGGGGCGCCAGCCGGTGCGCGCCCATGCGGAAATTCGCGACGCCGGGGGCGCGCGCATCGGCGAGGTCACTTCGGGGGGCTTCGGCCCCACCGTCGCGGCGCCGGTCGCGATGGGATACGTGGACGCCGCCCATGCCGCACCCGGCACCGCGGTGGCATGCGACGTGCGCGGCAAGGCGCTCGCCGCGCAGGTGGTGCCGATGCCGTTCGCGCCGCATCGGTATTTCAAGGGTTGAAAGCCAGAGGGGATTGAAAACATGGCGAAGATCTACTTTTCCGAAGAGCACGAATGGATCTCGGTGGAGGGCGGCGTCGGCACCGTCGGCATCACCGAATACGCCCAGACCCAGCTGGGCGACGTGGTGTTCGTCGAACTGCCGGAAGTCGGCGCGAGCATCGACAAGGGCGACGACGTGGCGGTGGTGGAGTCGGTGAAGGCGGCGAGCGAGGTCTACTCGCCGGTGTCCGGCGAGATCGTCGAGATCAACGAGGAGCTGGCCGACGCGCCCGGCCTCGTCAACCAGAACGCCGAGGGCGACGGCTGGTTCTTCAAGATCACCCTCGCGGACGACAGCGAGCTGGACGACCTGATGAACCGCGAGGATTACGACGCGTTCGTCGAGGGCCTGGAATAATGCGCTACCTGCCGCTGAGCGCCGACGATCGCGCCGAGATGCTGCGCGCGATCGGCGCCCCCTCGGTCGAGGACCTGTTCGTGGACGTGCCCGAGGCGGTGCGCGCGGGCGCGGTCTTCGACCTGCCCGACCACCAGGGCGAGATCGCCATCGAGCGCGCCTTCACCGCGCACGCGATGAAGAACCTCTCGCCCGGCTGCGCGCCGAGCTTCCTCGGCGCGGGGGCCTATCGCCACCACGGCCCGGCGGCGGTGGACGCGCTGGTCCAGCGCGGCGAGTTCCTCACCAGCTACACCCCCTACCAGCCGGAAATCTCGCAGGGCACCCTCCAGGCGCTGTTCGAGTTCCAGACCCAGGTGTGCATGCTCACCGGCATGGAGGTGGCCAACGCCTCGATGTACGACGGCGCCACCGCCTGCGCCGAGGCGGCGCTGATGGCGGCGCGGGTGACGCGGCGCAAATCGGTGCTGGTGTCCGGCTCGGTGCACCCGCACTACGCCGAGGTCACCGAGACGCAGCTGCGCTTCACCGACGTCGCGTGCGAGCGCCTCGCCCCCGATCCGGTCGGGGTCGAGGACCTGATCGGCCGCGTCGGCCCCGATCTCGCCTGCGTGATCGTGCAGACGCCGAGCGTGTTCGGCCGCCTCTCCGACTATTCGGCCCTCGCCGCCGCCTGCCACGCCGCGGGCGCGCTGCTGGTGGTGGCGGTGGCGGAGCCGGTGTCCCTGGGCGCGCTGATGCCGCCGGGCGAGATGGGCGCCGACATCGTGGTGGTGGACGGGTCCTCCCTCGGCATGCCGCTGAGCTTCGGCGGGCCGGGCGTCGGCCTGTTCGCGACGCGCGAGAAATACCTCCGCAACATGCCCGGCCGCCTCGTCGGCCAGACCGTCGACGTGGACGGCCGCCGCGGCTGGGTGCTCACCCTGTCCACCCGCGAGCAGCACATCCGCCGCGAGAAGGCCACCTCCAACATCTGCACCAACTCGGGCCTGTGCGCGCTGGCGTTCTCGATCCACGTGGCGATGCTGGGGGAGGCGGGGTTCGCCAAGCTCGCCGCCGTCAACCACGCCACCGCGGTGAAGCTGGCGCAGGGCGTCGCCACGGTTCCCGGGGTGAAGGTGACGACGCCCGCGTTCTTCAACGAGTTCGCGGCGATGCTGCCGAAGCCCGCCGCCGAGGTGGTGGAGGCGCTGGCGGCGCGCGGCATCTTGGGCGGCGTGCCCGCCGCGCGGCTGTTCCCGAGCTATCCGGAACTCGACAACCTGCTGCTGCTGGCGGCGACCGAAACCAACACCGAGCAGGACATCGACGCCCTCGTCGCCGCGCTCGCGGAGGTGCTGCGATGAACGACCTGCCGATTCCCGCCTCCGCCGCCCCCGGCACCGTCACCGGCAACCGCGGCCTCACCGTCGAGGAACCGCTGATCTTCGAACAGGGATCGGCGGGCAACTCGGGCGTCGACCTGCCCGAGCCGTTCGACGTGCCGAGCCGCCTCGGCGGCCTCGCCCGCAAGGGGCCGATCGGCCTGCCCGGCCTTTCCGAGCCGCAGGTGGTGCGCCACTACACCCGCCTGTCGCAGAAGAACTATTCCATCGACGCGGGCTTCTATCCCCTCGGCTCGTGCACGATGAAGTACAACCCGCGCCTCAACGAGAAGGTGGCGCGCACCCCGGGCCTCGGCGACCTGCATCCGATGCAGCCGGTCTCCACCGTGCAGGGCGCGCTGGCGGTGGTCCACGCCCTGGCGGGCTGGCTCACCGAGCTGACCGGCATGGCCGGGGTGGCGATGTCGCCCGCCGCGGGCGCGCACGGCGAGCTGTGCGGAGTGATGGCGATCCGCGCCGCGCAGGAGGCCAAGGGCGACGCCCGCAAGGTGATCCTGGTGCCCGAAAGCGCCCACGGCACCAACCCGGCCACCGCCGCCCTGTGCGGCTACGCGGTGGTGGGCATTCCCGCCGACGCCGAGGGCCGGGTGGACATCGCCGCGCTCGCCGCCCGCCTGGGGCCGGACGTGGCCGGGCTGATGCTCACCAACCCCAACACCTGCGGCCTGTTCGAGCGCGAGGTGCGCGAGATCGCCGATCTCGTCCACCGCGCCGGGGCGTTCTTCTACATGGACGGCGCCAACTTCAACGCCATCGTCGGGCGGGTGAAGATCGCCGACCTCGGCGTCGACGCCATGCACATCAACCTGCACAAGACCTTCTCGACGCCCCACGGCGGCGGCGGGCCGGGCGCGGGGCCGACGGTGCTCTCGGAGGCGCTGGCGAAGTTCGCGCCGCTGCCGTTCGTGCGCAAGACGGGCGACGGCTACGAGCTGGTGGAAACCGCCGCCGAGGCGGGGCCGGAGCGGTCGCCGTTCGGGCGGATGAAGGGCTTCCACGGCCAGTTCGGGGTGATGATCCGCGCCCTCGCCTACGCCATGGCGCTGGGCAAGGACGGCCTACGCCAGGCCTCGGGCGACGCGGTGCTGAACGCCAACTATCTGCTGGCGCGGCTCAAGGATACCCTCACCGCGCCGTTCCCCGGGCCGTGCATGCACGAGGCGCTGTTCGACGACGGCTTCCTCAAGGACACCGGGGTGACCACCCTCGATTTCGCCAAGGCGCTGATCGACGAGGGCTTCCACCCGATGACCATGTACTTCCCGCTGGTGGTCCACGGCGCGTTGCTGATGGAACCCACCGAGACCGAAAGCAAGCAGACCCTCGACCTGTTCGCCGACACCGTGCTCGCCCTCGCCGCCAAGGCCAAGGCGGGGGAGGCGGAGTTCTTCCACGCCGCGCCGCGGCTCACGCCGCGCCGCCGACTCGACGAAACCCTCGCCGCCCGCAAGCCGGTGCTGCGCTGGGTTCCTTGAGGGTCCGACCCGCAACGCAGGCGCGCCGGAGCGGTTTCGGCGCGCCTTTTTCGTGCGCTGGGTGCATACACGGAAGAGAATTGGGGTCATTTCGAATTTATGATTGGGCGACGTTTCGATAAATGTGGTAGCTGAGCACCATGTGTCGCGGCGCGGGGGCGCCGGGGTGGGGACCCCCGCTGGGGATGGCGGCGACGTGGGGAAGGGTTTCAGGGGATGCAGGATCTCGGCAGCGCGCCGCCCGGGAAGGGGATCGGCGACCTTCAGCAGAGCCTGGCGCAGCAGTTGCGTCTCACCGACTTCGAGCGGTTGCGGCGGCGCGAGCTGTTCGGCCTGGGCGAGGCGGAGGCGGCGGAGCTGCGCGCTTGCCGCCCCTACATGCAGCCGCGCCTGGGCGAGATCGTCGAGGCGTTCTACCGGGTCCAGACGCAAATCCCCGAGATCGCCAAGATCATCGGCGACAGCGACACCCTGCGCCGCCTCCACGAGACCCTCAACGGCTACGTCGGCGCGCTGTTCCAGGGCGAATTCGACGCCGCCTATTGCGACTCGCGGCTGCGCGTCGGCGTCGTCCACAGCCGCATCGGCGTGCCGCTCAAGCTCTACGCCGCATCGGTGCTGGCGCTGGAGGAGACGTTGCGGCCGCACGTCGCCGCCGCCTGCGCCACCGACCCGGGGCCGCGCCTCGACGCGCTGCGCCGGGCGATGCTGTTCGACCTGCACCTGGTGATGGAAACCTATCTGCTGGCGGTGTCGATCGAGGTGGAGGCGGCGAAATACAACCTCCAACGCTACGCCGACAGCCTGGAGAAGGTGATCGACGAGCGCACCCGGCAACTGCACGAGCAATCCCGCCGCGACGCGCTCACCCACCTCGGCAACTACCGCGCCTTCCACGAGGACCTGCGGCGCGAGCTGGCCCGCGCCGAGCGCGAAACCCTGCCGCTCACCCTGGTGTTCCTCGACCTCAACCGCTTCAAGCAGCTCAACGACACCCACGGCCACCAGGCGGGCGACGCCGCCCTGTGCGAGGTGGCGGCCTGCCTCAACCGCGCCTGCCGCGCCTCCGACCTCGCCTACCGCCTGGGCGGCGACGAGTTCTGCATCATCCTGCCGTCCACCGAGCTATCGGAAGGGCGCGCCTTCCTCGATCGCCTCGCCACCTGCTGGATGCGGCGCGACGCGGGCGGCATTCCCCTCACCGTCAGCATCGGCCTGGCGCAGGCGGCGGCGGGGCACGCGGTGCATCCGGAGGCGCTGATCCGCGTCGCCGACAAGTCGATGTATCGCGCCAAGGCGCGCGCCCGCGCCAGCGGCGACCACGGCGTCGACCCGGGGGATGTGGTGGGAGGCTAGGGTTTTTCCTCGACCCGGCCGAAGCACAGGGTGAGGATCCCGACCATGCAGGCGGCGGTGAGCGCCAGGGCGAGATAGATCACGAACGAAAGCTGGAACAGCACGGTGCCGATCACCGCGGCGAGGGCGACCACCGCCAGAACCAGAAATCCCAGGACCTGCAAGGCAACGCGCACGACCGCTCTCCTCCCGCTTTCGCTCATCCCAAGATAGGCCTTTCCGCCCCGCGAAAAAAGCCCCCGGGCACCCCCGCGTCATGATTCTAGACGCGAAAGTGGTCGCGATACCACTCGACGAAGCGCGCCACCCCCACCGACACCGGGGTCGAGGGTGCGTAGCCCACCGCCCGCTTGAGCGCCGAGGTATCCGCCGCGGTGGCGGGCACGTCGCCCGGCTGCATCGGCAGCAGGTTGAGCCGGGCGGTGCGGCCGAGGCAGGATTCGAGGGTGCGGATGTACTCCATCAACGGCACCGGCGCGCCGCCGCCGATGTTGTAGATGCGGTAGGGGGCGATGCCGCTGGCCGAGGGGTCGGGGGTGTCGGCGTCGGCCCGCCACTCCGGGTCCGGCGCGGCGGGCTGGGCGGCGACCCGCACCACGCCCTCGACGATGTCGTCGACGTAGGTGAAGTCCCGCGTCATTTCGCCGCGGTTGAACACGTCGATGGGTTCGTCGGCGAGGATCGCCTTGGTGAATTTGAACAGCGCCATGTCGGGCCGTCCCCACGGGCCGTAGACGGTGAAGAACCGCAGGCCGGTGGTGGGCAGGCCGAACAGGTGGCTGTAGGAATGCGCCATCACCTCGTTGGACTTCTTGGTGGCGGCATAGAGGCTCATGGGGTGGGCGGTGCCCTGGGTCTCGGTGAACGGCATCGCCGCGTTGGCGCCGAACACCGAACTGGTGGAGGCGTAGACCAAGTGCGCCACCCGGGCGGCGCGGCAGCACTCCAGCAGGTTGGCGAAGCCCACCAGGTTGCTCGACACGTAGGCCGCCGGGTTCTCGACCGAATAGCGCACCCCCGCCTGGGCGGCGAGGTTGATCACGGTGTCGGGGGCGTGGGCGGCGAACACCGCGTCGAGGGCCGCCTTGTCGGCGAGGTCGCCCACCACGTGGGTGTAGCCGGGGAACTGCTTCAGCAGCTGCGCCCGCGCCTCCTTGAGGGAGGGATCGTAGTAGGGGTTGTGGTTGTCGAAGCCGACCACGGTCTTCCCCTCGCGCAGCAGGCGCGCGGCGGTGTGGAAGCCGATGAATCCGGCGGATCCGGTGACGAGAACGGTCATGGGGCGATCCGATGACGAGAGGAACGATGCGGTCAGGGTTAGCACAAAGGTGTGGGCGCGGGCAAAAAATGCAATGCGCCGAAGCCCGAAGCGCGGATTTCCGGAAGCCGTGGAAAACGCGAAAAAAGGCTACACATGCGCGGGCGACCATGCTATACAGCCGCCCTCACGAGGTTGCGCCCGCAACCGCCGTGCCCCTGGTGGGGGATAGTTTAACGGTAGAACTACGGACTCTGACTCCGTCAGTCTAGGTTCGAATCCTAGTCCCCCAGCCAATTGATTTTAAATGGAAAAGCCCCGCTTTGCGGGGTTTTTTTCTGCCGATTTTGCAATTCAGGCTTCGGTGTTTTTGCGGGAGATGGCTTCGGGGTAGCTTTTGCTCCCTCCCCTTCGCCCGAGAGGGTAAAGCTATTGGCCGACTTAAAGTGGGCATGATACGCAAAAACATATCTTTTTATCGTAACGATATATAAAACTAGATTATATCTGGAAAAGCGGTTCTGGGTGTTATATGCTAATGTGTATTAAGAGTGGGGATTTGATCTAGAATAGGGCTTCAGATGAGCTACGTTCTTGAACACATGGCAGAAACCTTGCGCTCCGCCCGTGAAGCGAGGGGTATGAGTCAACGTGATCTGAGCGCTAAGTCAGGCGTGCCCCAAAGCCACATCTCGAAAATTGAGAGTGGGGCGGTTGATCTTAGGCTTTCTAGCCTCGTCGAGCTTGCACGCGTCCTCGATCTAGAGGTCGCGATTGTTCCCCGTAAAACGCTTCCTGCGCTCCAGGCGATTGTGCGCAGTAGTGGTGGGGCTGATGAAGGTGACGTGCAGCGGCGAGCAAATCGCGAACTGAGTCAGCTACAGAATTTTGTTAGTAAATTGCCGGAACAGGTGATATCTCGCAACGAGGCTGAGAATTATGTCCGTATTTTTCGGGATCTGAAGGATTTCAGGCTATCGAATTCTGAATTGAAAAAAATTCGAAATTCAGCATTATCTATAAAAAACATCAAGCCGTATTTATCTGGAACAGGTAATGTGAAAATTTATTCGCATAAAGATGCGGAATTTAGTCTTGATAAAAAATCAATGATTGAGTTTTTCGGCGGATTGAAAGAGATAAAGAATATCAGAAATTCTATTGTGCATGGAGTGGGTGCTGATAGGCGAGAAACTGTGCGCCCCGCCTACAGCCTGGATGAGGATGATGATGGCTAATGTATCAGTCCTCGATGTCCTGATTTATGGCGAACCTATCGGCACGCTAACTCGCGTCGAAGGGGATCGGATTTTATTTGCCTTTAAAGACGCTTATATCGCTGACGATAACCGGCCAGTCCTTAGCCTTGGATTTAAGGATCAGTTCGGCGGACTGATCACCGATTTCAAGCCAACGCAGAAGCAGGTTATACCCTTCTTCGCAAATCTGCTCCCCGAAGGGCACATGCGCACCTATCTCGCGGAGCGGGCGGGGGTAGACTCGGAGCGTGACTTTTTCGTGCTTTGGGCCCTGGGACGTGATCTGCCTGGGGCGGTTACGATCAGGCCCGCTGATGGTGAAGCGTGGCCCGAAGGTGTCGCAGATAGCGATCATGATGGTGGCGAGGGCCAGGATGATCGGCGTGAAAATGCCCTTCATTTCTCGTTGGCTGGTGTGCAGCTTAAGTTTTCCGCGATCAACGAAGCGCGTGGAGGCCTAACAATTCCAGCCAAGGGGGTGGGTGGATCGTGGATCGTCAAATTGCCGTCCCGAGAGTTTGAGGGGGTGCCTGAGAACGAATTTTCGATGATGACGCTTGCCCGGCTTGTAGGCATCAACGTACCAGCATTTCATCTGGCCGATTTAGAGGAAATAAGAAATCTTCCAGACGGTATCGGGGCGCTGAACGGGCGGGCGTTCGTGGTCGAGCGTTTTGACCGTTCGCCGGATGGCGAGGCTATCCATATCGAGGATTTTGCCCAGGTATTCGGCGTTTATCCGAGAGATAAATATAAACGCGCTAGCGCACGGAATATCGCTGCCGTCATAGGGGCAGAAGGCCGCGAGGCCGATATCGTAGAATTTGTGCGCCGCCTGACCTTCAATACGCTTATCGGCAACGCCGACATGCACCTCAAAAATTGGTCGTTGATCTACCCGGATCGGCGGCATGCCGCCTTGGCTCCGGCCTATGATTTTGTCTCGACAATTTCGTATATCTCGGATGACGGTGCGGCATTAAATTTTAGCCGTACGAGGCGATTCGACGGATACTCTGAGGATGAACTATCTCATCTTGCCGCCAAGGCGCATTTGCCGGATCGGCTGGTGCTCGACGCTGCACGCGAGACGGTCGAGCGGTTCCGCGAGCAGTGGGGTAAAGAGAAGGCTAATCTGCCTCTTAGCGCAGGCGTCATTGATGCGATTGAGGGGCAGATGCAGATCGTGCCAATTGCACAAGGGTAGAATTTTCGACGAGGACAGGGCTTCGAGGGGGCTTCCCGGTTGGTGAGGGCATCAGAAAGTTATGCAAATTCAGTTTAACTCATTGATTCTTCGGAGGCAGTTTTGCAATTTTTCTGTGCAATATATTGAGACATAAGAGATAAAAACCGCCTCTGATTCCGTCAGTCTAGGTCGAATCCTAGTCCCCCAGCCACTTCGAGAGATCGGCAAAACCGCCGGAAAGCCTCCGCTTTCCGGCGGTTCCGCGTTCGGCGTCAGCGGGCGCCCGCCGCGGCGAGGGCCGGGGCGGGGGCGAGGGCGGCGACGGCGCGGGCGATGCGGCGCAGCGCCTCGGTCACGGTCGCGGCGTCGGCGGCGAAGGAGATGCGGAAGTAGGGCGAAAGGCCGAACGCCGCGCCCGGCATCGCCGCCACGCCCGCGTCTTCCAGCAGGTATTCGGTGAAGTCGGCATCGCTGGCGATGATCCTGCCGTCGGGCCGCAGCGTGCCGATCAGCGCGGCGCAGCCGGGGAAGGCGAAGAACGCCCCGGCGGGTGCGGCGAGGGTGAGGCCGGGGATCGCCGCGATCCCCTCCACCACCAGCTTGCGGCGTTCGGCGTAGGCGGCGAGCGCCTCGGCGACGAAATCCTGCGGGCCGGTGAGGGCGGCGAGGCCGGCGGCCTGCGCCACCGTCGAGACCCCGGCGGTGAACT
Source organism: Alphaproteobacteria bacterium (assembly GCA_030604885.1). GTDB lineage: Bacteria > Pseudomonadota > Alphaproteobacteria > Rhodospirillales > Rhodospirillaceae > Oleispirillum. The sequence continues at coordinate 77,402 of JAUVUZ010000010.1, forward strand.
GCGACTGCACCACCGCCATCGCCCGGATCAGCGCCTCCGGCCCGGCGGCATAGCCCAGCCGCCAGCCGGTCATGGCGTAGGTTTTCGAGGCGGCGTTGACGGCGAGCACGCGGTGGCGCAAATCCGGCGCCACCCGCAGCAGGTGCGGCGGCGCCGCGCCGTAGCGGATGCGGTCGTAGACTTCGTCCAGCAGCACCAGCGCGCCCGGGTGGCGGCGCAGCACCGCCGCGATCGCCGCCAACTCGGCCGCGTCGTAATCCGCGCCGCTGGGGTTGGCCGGGGCGTTCAGCACCAACCAGCGGGTGCGGGGTCCGAGGGCGGCGTCGAGGGCGGCGGGGTCGAGCTTGAAGCCGCGCGCCTCGGCGGTGGGGAGGATCACCGTGCGCCCGCCGGTGTAGGCCACCGCGTCGGGGAACGACGGCCAATAGGGCGCCGGGACGACGATCTCGTCGCCCGCGTCGACGGTGGCGGAAAAGGCGTTGGCGATCAGCTGCTTGGCGCCGTTGCCGACGAGCACCTCGGCGGGTGCGTAGGCGAGGCCGGTGTCGGCCGAGAATCTCGCCGCCACCGCCGCGCGCAGCGCCGGGGTGCCCTCGGTGGGCGGATATTTGGTGTCGCCGTGGGCGAGGGCGGCGAGCGCCGCGGCCTTGATGTGGGGCGGCGTGTCGAAATCCGGCTCGCCGATGGTGAGGTTGACGATGTCGCGCCCGGCCTCGCGCAGCGCCTTGGCGCGGGCGTTGGCGGCGGCGTTGGGGGAGATGCGCACCCGGGCGACGCGCGCCGACGGGCGGAATTCGGAAACCGGGTGGATCATGGCGCGAGCACCTTTCCGGGGTTGAGGAGGCCGTTCGGGTCGAGCGCCGCCTTGATCCGGCGCATCAGCGCCAGTTCCAGCGGCGGCTTGGAGTCGGGCAGGGCGTGGACCTTGAGCTGGCCGACGCCGTGCTCGGCGCAGATCGAGCCGCCCCGCGCCGTGACCGCGCGGTGGACCAGGGCGCGCAGCGGCCGTTCGTGGGCGTCCCAGTAGTCGGGGCCGGTGCCCTCGGGGCGGGCGACGTGGTAGTGGAGGTTGCCGTCGCCCGCGTGGCCGTGGACGAACACCCGCACGCCGGGGAATTCCCGCCGCAGCGCCGCGCCGGTGTCGGCGACGAAATCCGGGATGCGCGAGATCGGCAGCGAGACGTCGTGCTTGGCGTTCCAGCCGTCGCGCTTCTGCGCCTCGCCCAGGCCGTGCTCCCGCACCGCCCAGAACGCCTCGCGCTGCGCCAGGCTTTCGGCCACCACCGCATCGTCGGCGAGTTCGGCTTCGAGCGCGGCGCCGATCACCGCTTCCAGGCGTTCGCGGCCGTGGGCTTCGCTCTCCTCGTCGGCGATCTCGATCAGCACGTACCAGAGATCGTCGCCGTCCTCGGGGGCGAACGGCAGGCGGTACTCGGGGGCCTTCGCCGCGACCAGCCGCCAGGTCGCGGCCGAGACGATCTCGAAGCCGGTGAGCGCCGCGCCGAAGCCCCGGCGGGCGTGGCGCAGCAGCGCGATCACCGTGGCGATGCCGGAAACCTTGAGAAGCGCGGTCTGCTGCGCGGCGGGCAGGGGAAAGAGCTTGATCGTCGCGGCGGTGACGATGCCGAGGGTGCCCTCGCTGCCGATGTAGAGATCGCGCAGGTCGTAGCCCGCGTTGTCCTTCCGCAATCCCCGCAGCCCGTTCCAGATTTCCCCTTCCGCCGTCACCACCTCGATGCCGAGGGTCAGCGCCCGGGTGTTGCCGAAGCGCACCACCTGGGTGCCGCCCGCGTTGGTGGCGAGGTTGCCGCCGATCGTGCAACTGCCGCCCGAGGGGAGGCTCAAGGGAAACCACCGGCCTTTCGCGTGCGCCGCCTCGCGCACGGTGTCGAGGATCGCGCCCGCCTCGACGGTGACGGTGTCGTTGTCGAGGTCGATCTCGCGGATGCGGTCGAGACGGGAGAGCGACAGCACCACCGCGGTGCCGCTGGCGTCCGGCGTGCCGCCGCCCGCGAGGCCGGTGTGGCCGCCCTGGGGCACGATCGGCACCCGCTCCGCCGCCAGCAGCCGCACCACCGTCGCCACCTCCTCCGCGTTCGCCGGGCGCACCACCGCGCGGGCGCGGCCGGTGTGGCGTTGCAGGATGTCCACCAGCGCGCCGGGGGCGTCCTCGCCCGGCACGGCGTGGGCGGGGCCGACGATGGCGCGCAGGGCGTCGAGCAGCGGATCGGCGGGGCGGGGGTGGGCGGCGGTGCGCATGGTCGGCCTCGTGCGATGGGAGACTCCTGCTTACCATCGCCGCCGCAGAAAATACACATGGATTCGTGAGATTCGGATAAATCACATCAAAAATGACAGAATGCGCCGAGGTCCCGGCGGCCACCACCCAGGATCCCACGGTGGGAGTCCATGGAAATATAGATTATTTTCATATAGTTAAATATCATGACGAAAATTAACGCACAAAAAATGTATATCATCAAGAATCACTTGACGTTCCGTTCGGCGTGGGGCTGAATGGGCGTCCGTTCCCTGAAGGAGGCTGCCATGCGGCGGATCGAGGCAACCGGGCGATGTCGTCGCCCCTTGAGCACCGGGTTCTGACTGCGCGCGTTCGGGAGCCTCCGCACCGTCCGGCGTCGCACCATCGTCGGCGGAGGATCGGAGCGAACAGATGTTGAAGACTTTCGGACGGATTTTCGCGGTCGCGGCGCTGCTGACGGCGGGCGCGGCCCAGGCGGCGGAGCCGGTGCACCTCAAGGTGGGCATCCGCGGCGGCATCGGCGAGGACATCTGGGCGGTGGCCGCCAAGGTCGGCGAGCGGTACGGCCTCAAGATCGAGCCGGTGGTATTCGCGGGCACGCTCAGCCCCAACGAGGCGGTCAACACCGGCGAAATCCACGCCAACGCCTTCCAGCACGTGCCGTTCTATCGCGACCAGGTGAAGCAGCGCGGCTACAAGCTCGCCGTCGTCGGCACCACCTACCTCTCGCCGGTCGCGTTCTACTCCAAGAAATACAAATCGCTGAAGGACCTGCCGGTGGGCGCCAAGGTCGGCGTGCCGGACGACCCGAGCAACGAGAGCCGCGCCCTGATCATCCTGCGCGACGAGGGGCTGATCACCCTGCGCGACGGCGTCGACACCTACAACGAGACCGTCGGCCTCAAGGACATCAAGGACAACCCGCGCAAGATCGAGATCGTCGAGGCGAAGTCGGTGGTGCTGGCGCGCTCCTACCAGGATGTCGACGCGGCGGCGGTGATCTCCTCGTTCGGCTCCCAGGTGGGGCTGAACGCCGCGCGCGACGGCATCGCCCAGGAGAAGTTCGAGAACAACCCCAACGTCAACATCATCGTCGTCCGCGAGCAGGACAAGGACGCGCCGTGGGTGAAGCCGCTGGTGCAGTCGTTCCAGTCGCCCGAGGTGCGGCAGTACATCGAAACCCACCTCCAGGGCGTGCTGATCCCGGTGTTCTGAGGTGAGCCGCGAGGAGGCCGAGATGATCCGCAAATCCGCAGCCGTTCCCGCCGCCTTCGACGAAACCCCCGAGGCCGCCCCGGCCGAGGCGCACATCGTCTTCGAAGGCATCGGCAAGACCTACGCCGGAGGCGTGCGGGCGCTGAACGGCGTGTCCTTCGAAATCCGCCGGGGCGGGGTGTTCGGCATCATCGGCCGCTCCGGCGCGGGGAAATCCACCCTGCTGCGCGCCATCAACATGCTGGAGCGCCCCACCGAGGGCCGGGTGCGGGTGGACGGCGTCGACGTCGCCGCCCTCTCCGAGGCCGAGCTGATGCGGCTGCGCCGCCGCATCGGCATGATCTTCCAGCACTTCAACCTGCTGGCGGCGAAGACGGTGCGCGAGAACGTCGGCCTGCCGCTCGAGGTGGCCGGGGTTCCCGCCGCCGAGGTGCGCCGCCGGGTGGACGCGCTGCTGGATCTGGTCGGCCTTTCCGACAAGGCGGAGGTCTACCCCGCCAAGCTCTCGGGCGGGCAGAAGCAGCGCGTCGGCATCGCCCGGGCGCTGGTGCACGACCCGGAAATCCTGCTGTGCGACGAGGCGACCTCGGCCCTCGACCCCGAGACCACCGCCTCGATCCTCGACCTTTTGCGCGACATCAACGCCAAGCTCGGCCTCACGGTGGTGCTGATCACCCACGACATGGCGGTGATCCGCGCGATCTGCGACGAGGTGCTGGTGCTGGACGGCGGCGACATCGTCGAACAGGGGCCGGTGTGGAAGGTGTTCGGCGATCCCAAGGGCGACGCCACCCGCGCGCTGCTCTCGCCGCTGCGCCACGGCCTGCCCGCCGACCTCGCCGCCCGCCTGCGCCCCGAGCCGCCGCCCCACGGCGGGCACGCGGTGCTGGCGTTGCGCTTCACCGGCGAGAGCCACCCCGAGGGCGTCTCCCTCGCCGCCCTGCTGGCGCTGGCGCCGGATGCCAAGCTGTTGCACGGCGGCGTCGACCGCATCCAGGGCCACGCCCAGGGCGACCTGATCGTCTCGGTGCCGGTGGCGGCGATGCGTTCCGCCGTCGGCGCCCGGTTTTCCCCCGATTCCCTGAAGGTGCTCGGCTATGTCGCCCACGATGTTTGACCGCTACCTCCGCGCCTTTTCCGAGACCCTGACGATGGTCTCGATCTCGGTGGCGATCTCGATCTTCGTCGGCCTGGTGCTGGCCGTCACCCTGGTCGCCACCGCGCCGGGCGGGCTTTATCCGCGCCCCCGCTTCAACAAGGCGGTGTCGGTGGTGGTGAACGTGTTCCGCGCGATTCCCTTCATCATCCTGCTGGTGGCGCTGCTGCCCTTCACCCGCCTGATCGTCGGCACCACCCTCGGCACCTGGGCGGCGATCGTGCCGTTGAGCATCCACCTGATCGCCTTCTACACCCGCATCGCCCAGGTCAGCCTCAACGAGGTCGACCACGGCCTGATCGAGGCGGCCCACGCCATGGGCTTCCGCCGCTGGCACATCGTCCGCCACGTGATGCTGCCCGAGGCGCTGCCCGGCATCGTCGGCGGCATGACGGTGTGCGTGATCGCGATGATCAACTCCTCGGCGATGGCCGGCGCGGTGGGGGCGGGCGGCCTCGGCGACCTCGCGATCCGCTACGGCTACGAGCGCTACGAGACCGAGGTGCTGTTCCAGATCATCGTCATCCTCGTCGCCCTGGTCACCACCGTGCAGTTCGGCGGCGAGTGGCTGTCGCGCCGCGTCGACCACCGCCGCTGAACCCGGAGAACCCGATGTCCCGCACCGTATCCATCGACGCCGCCCGCTACTTCGGCCTCGCCGCGCCCGAACGGGTGCGCGCCGCCCTCGCCATCGACGTGACGCCCAAGAGCTTCCCGCCCTATCTCGACGACCTCGCCGCCGACTGGGTGGCGAGCGTCGCGCTGCCCGCGTTCAAGCTGGTGAAGCGGCGGCGCGGCGAAACCCGGGGCTTCTGCTCGATCGGCACCGGCACCGGCCTCGACGCCCTCGGCGCGATCGAGGTGTTCGCGCCCGAGCTGGTGGGGGTGACCGACGTCCACGACGAGATCGTCTCCTCGGCGCGCGCCAACATCCTCGGCAATCTCAAGGACGCCGGGGGCGTCCGCCTGCTCTCCGGCGTCGGCGACCTGCTGTCGCCGCTCGCCGACGTGGCGCCGCTGTTCGACGTGATCTACGAAAACCTCCCCAACGTGCCGACCAACGCCAGCGTCGCGCTGGCGGGGGAGCGGGCGAGTTCGAGCTTCTTCGGCCCACGTCCCGAGGCTGTGCCCGCCGAGGTGCAGGCGGCGCTGCTGACGCTGCACTATCTGGCGCTGGTGCAGGCGAAGGGCTACCTCGCGCCGGGCGGGGTGGTGCTGTCGATGCTGGGGGCGCGGGTGCCGCTGCAAAGCTTCCTCGACATGTCGGCGCGGGCGGGCTACCGGCCGTCGTTCCTCACCTACGGCTGGAAGATCCAGGCCGAGGCGGTGGAAATGCTCAATGGCCATGCCGAATGGCAGCGGCGCGGCATGGGGCCGTTCCATTTCTACCGCATCGAAGACCTGGAGGCGGCCTTCGCCGGGCTTGATCCGGAGGCGGCCGCGCCGCGCGCCCTCGAGATCGAGGCATCCCTCGCGCCGCGCGCTCTCGACGCCGACGCCGCCCTGGCGCTGCATCGCGCGGGCACCCGCATCGGCCACACCTACGCGGTGCTGCATTCGGAGCGGCCGTGACGACGGAAAACCCCCTCGACCCCCTGCTGGCGCTGATGCGCGCTCACTTCGCCACGGCCGCAACCGCAGCGGCCTCGGCGGAAAGCGCGCGGGTGCTGGCGGCGCTGCCCGGCCCCGGCGCGTCGCTCGCGGTGCCGTTGACGGACAGCGCGCACCCGCTGCTGGCCGAGGTGCCGGAGGCCGCCCGGGCGGCGGGCGCGGGTTGGGCGGCGGAGCTGCCGCCGCTCGCGGCGCGGCTGCCGTGGCGCTATTCCTACGCACCGCGCCCGGACGCGCCCGGCCTCGAGACCCGCATGGCGTGGGCGGAACTGGTCGGCCCCGCCGCGCCGATCCGTTCGGACGCCGTCGGCTTCGGCCTCACCTTCATCACCCGGGGAACGTTCTACCCGTTGCACCGCCACCCGGCGGTGGAGCTTTACGCGGTGGTGGCCGGGGAGTCCGAATGGACCCTGGAGGGCGAGACCCGCCTGCGCCGCCCCGGGGATTTCATCCTCCACCCCTCCGGCGCGCTGCACGCGATGCGCGCCTTTGCCGCGCCGCTGCTGGCGATCTACTCCTGGAGCGGCGACATCGTCTCGCCCACCGCGTACGTCTGAGGCGAGGGGATCAGCCCTTCTGCGCCGCCTCGTGGTGGCGGATCACCTCGCGGATCACGAAGTTGAGGAACTTCTCGGCGAACTCCGGGTCGAGATCGGCATCGTGGGCGAGGGTGCGCAGGCGCGCGATCTGCTCCTTCTCCCGGCCCGGGTCCGAGGCCGGCAGGGCGTGCTCGGCCTTGAGCACGCCGACCCGCTTGGTGCACTTGAAGCGTTCGGAGAGCAGGTAGATCAGCGCCGCGTCGATGTTGTCGATGCTGGCGCGCAACTGCTTGAGTTCGGGGAGAATCTGCGCGTCGGTCATGTCGTTCGGGTTTCCGGTCGGCGGTGGGGCGGCGCCTCGATCAAGGGATTGGGCGGGCGGCTCGGGCGTTCACAGGCGCCAGCAGGGGGGCAGCACCACGTCGTCGTAGTCGGCCACGTTGCGCACGTCGAGGGGGTGGGGGAACGGCCCGGCGCGCCCGGCGGAGACGTGGCGGTCGCGGCGGTGGAAGGTGAATTCCATGATGTCGGGCACCTCGTGCACGCCGAAGCGCGCCACCCGGCCGATGTTGTTGGGGTGGATGTGGACCACCGCGAAATGCCGCAGCAGGCGCCCGAACAGATGGCGGAAGAAGCGGATGCCGTCGCTGTCCATCATCGCGCCGAGGCCGTGGAACTCGATGGCGAGGATGCGGAAGCGCCGCAGCACCTCGTCCGGCGTGTCGAGCAGCACCGGATACTCGGCGCCCTCGATGTCCATTTGCAGGATCATCTCGGTTTCCGCCGGGTCGGCCTTGGCGGAGACCCAGTCGGCGAGGCGCATGTGGGTGGCGTCGGTGGCGTCGCCCAGGAACCGTTTCTCGAAGTCGAATAGCGGGTTGGCCTCGGCCGGGCCGTCCACCGAGGCGTCGGCGAGGAACGAGCGGATGCCCCGGCGCGCCAGCTCGGATTCGAAATCCGAGCAATCCGACACCCCGGGCGAGAAGCACGAGGTGACGCCCTCCAGGTCGTCGGGCACGAGATAGCCGCCGTCGCCGTTTCCGCCGATGCGGATCAGCGGGCGGCTGCCCGCCTCGGGCCGCAGTTGCGCGATCAGCGCGCCGATCTCCCCGGGCGGGGCGAACCACGCGGTGCGGATGCCGATCGCCTCCAGCGACAGGTCGATCTCGGCCAGTTGGTCGAAGGCGCGGGCGCGGCGGGCGAGGGTGTCTTCGTCGGGGCGCATGGGCGGGTCCTCAGGGGTGAAGGGGGTTGCCGCCCGAGGACGCGAGCAGCGACATGAACTCCTTGCGGGTGTCCGAATTGCTGCGGAACACCCCGAGCATGTGGCTGGTGATCATCGACACCCCGGGCTTGTGGACGCCGCGGGTGGTCATGCACTGGTGGCTCGCCTCGATCACCACCGCGACGCCGGACGGCTCCAGCACCTTGTTGATGGTGTCGGCGATCTGCACCGTGAGCTTTTCCTGAATCTGCAGGCGCTTGGCGTAGGCCTCGACGACGCGGGCGAGCTTGCTGATGCCGACCACGCGCTTTTTCGGCATGTAGGCCACGTGCGCCCGGCCGATGATCGGCACCATGTGGTGCTCGCAGTAGCTCTCGACGCGGATGTCGCGCAGCATCACCATCTCGTCGTAGCCCTCCACCTCCTCGAAGGTGCGGCGGAGGTATTCGTCCGGGTCGACGGCGTAGCCCGCGAAAAACTCCTCGTAGGCGCGCGCCACCCGGGCGGGGGTGTCGATCAGCCCCTCGCGGGTCGGGTCGTCGCCCGCCCAGCGCAGCAGGGTGCGGATCGCGTCCTCCGCTTCCTCGCGGGTCGGCCGCGCTGCCGCCGGATGGGCGGCGATCTCGGGTTTGGCGGTTTTGGAAACCGTGTTCACGATACCTTGCTCCTCGGTCGGCGGGCGCGGGCGGACCCCCGCGCCAGCCCCTCATGTTGGCGGATCGGCGTGCGGTTGCAAGCCGATTCAGCCGTCCAGCGCCTGCCCCAGGTCGGCGATCAGGTCCTTCGCGCTTTCGAGGCCGATGGACAGGCGCACCAGATCGGGGGTGATGCCGCATTCCAGGCGCTCCGCCTCCGGGCGGCTCTGGTGGGTCGAGGTGCAGGGGTGGGCGATCAGGCTCTTGGCGTCGCCGAGGTTGTTGGAAATGTCGATCAGCCCCAGGCGGTTCATCATCGCGAACGCCGCCGCCTTGCCGCCCTTCAGGGCGAAGCTCAGCATCGGCCCGCCCGAGCCGTTCATCTGCCGCATCGCCAGCGCGTGCTGCGGGTGGGACTTCAAGCCCGGGTAGAGCACGCGCGCCACCTCGGGCCGGGAGTCCAGGAACTCGGCCACCGCCTGGGCGGTGGCGCACGCCCGCTCCACCCGCAGCTCCAGGGTTTCGAGGCCCTTCAGCAGGGTCCAGGCGTTGAAGGGGGAGAGCGTCGGGCCGGTGTGGCGCAGGAACACGCCGTAGGTCTGCTCCGCCCACTCCGGATCGTTGCAGAGGATCGCGCCGCCGAGACATCGCCCCTGGCCGTCGATGTGCTTGGTGGCGGAATAGACCACCAGATCGGCGCCCAGCTCGAACGGGTGCTGCAGCAGCGGCGTCGCGAACACGTTGTCGACGACCACCTTGGCCCCGGCGGCGTGGGCGAGGGCGGCGACCGCGGCGATGTCGATCACCTCCATCGTCGGGTTGGTGGGGCTTTCCAGCAGCACCAGGGTGGCCGGGCGGGCGAGCGCCGCCTCCCACGCGGAGAGGTCGACGGCGTCGACGAACTCCACCGTCACGCCGAAGCGCGGCAGGAAATCGCTGAGGATCCAGCGGCACGAGGTGAACAGCGCGCGGCCGGAGACGATCCGGTCCCCCGCCTTCACCAGCCCGGTGAGCGCCGCCTGCACCGCCGCCATGCCCGAGGCGGTGGCGTGGCAGATCCTCGCGCCCTCGGCGGCGGCGAGGCGGTCCTCGAACATCTTCACCGTGGGCGAGCCGACGCGGGAGTAGACGAACCGGGGCGCGCTGCCGTCGAAGGCGGCCTCCGCCTCCTCGGCGCTGTCGTAGACGTAGCCCGAGTTCATGTAGATCGCCTCGGCGGTCTCCTTGTGGGGGCTGCGCACCTGACCGGCGCGGATCAGGCGGGTGGAGAGGTCGAGGGTCTCGGGATCGGGGGTCGTCATGGGTGCGCTCCGAATAACGAAAAAGCCCCGCCAACGAGGTCGGGGCCGCCGGATGCGCGCCTTCGACCGTTTAGCGGAATGTTTAACGTGGCCGCAAGCTGGTCGCCAAATCGCCACCCCCACATGCTGCCCCACCCGACACCCCCGGTCAAGCCCCCAAAACCCCCCTTGCCAGGACTTCCGCCCTGCCCTAAACTCCGCGCCTCCACACCGCCCCAAGGGGCCGTGCGCGGGTGTAGCTCAATGGTAGAGCAGAAGCTTCCCAAGCTTACGACGAGGGTTCGATTCCCTTCACCCGCTCCAAGAATTTCAATGCCTTAGATGAAGCTTAGATGAAGTCGGTGCCCCGCTTCGGCGATCTTAGCGGAAAAAATGCGGAAAAATTGTTGGCGAATTTCCGCGGTCGGCTGCGAACGAATCGCTGGCAAGGGCATGTTCCTCTTCCGCTCGGAGCGCCCCACCTCTCGCCCAATGTCGGAAAAGACCATCAACGCGGCCTTAAGGCGCCTCGGCTTCTCCAGGAGGAGATGACTGGCCACGGCTTCCGCTCGATGGCCTCGACGCTACTAAACGAGCAAGGATGGAATCGCGACGCCATCGAACGCCAACTCGCCCATACCGAACGCAACAGCGTCCGCGCTTCGTGCGACTTCGCTGAGTTTCTTCCCGAACGCCGCAAAGTGATGCAGGCATGGTCGGACTACCTTGACGCGCTGCGAACACGCAGCACGACAAAAAGTAAAAACACCCAGTCATAACGCCGGTTGGAACCCTCGAGAACAGGCCCCACTTTTCGCGATCAGGCGCCGAACAAGCGAGCCATCCGTCAGAGATTGCTGAGATGGCTCTTGCCCATGCCATCGGAAGTAAGGCGGAGGCAGTTTATCTCCGGAGTGATTATTCGAGAAACGTTAGGAGGCCTTGCCTAAATACGTAAGACCTAGCGCGAGCAACTCTTGCGCGAAGATTAAACTGATGACAGTGATATCGTAAACGGGATTACATATCGAAACACTTGAAAAAATGTGTTTGCGGAACAACGCCTACCCTTCCCACCGTTTCTTTGCATTAACGGCTTTTTTTAGTCTATAATCCTGCCTGTCTCCATTCTTTGCCGAAAATCGGGTTGGCAAATCCAATATAGGTTGCGATGGGGAAACTCCCGTCCCTTCCAGGAATTTGATAATTTTACCCGTGCAAAAAAGTATAAATTCCCTGCATGACTCACTGTATACGCCGTTCATTTTCTTTGCTTTTGAAGGGTCTGTCTCGTTCTTTAACAAGCTAAATGTGGCCGATAGCCCCTTAATTAAATGATCCAGAAGAGAATCTCCTTTTGGCCCTCCCTCATCAAAATATGACGACAATATATCAATAGACAACCTAGCCAACCTGATGCTCTCGTAGAACTCTATGAATGACAACCCAAGAACATTTTCCATATGGTCTAGGAGTAATTCGTATGCAATGTTTTCGGATTCTTCCTTTGCGTCATCGATTATGCCCCCACCCCTTACATAATCAATCTCTGACACTATGCCTTCCTTGCAGATAGAGGTCGCCCACATTTGGATTTTTTCATTCATCCGCGCATCAATAGGTGAAGCGTAACGTGAATCATCCGGAGACATGTCGATCTTTGATGACGAAACGCCGTAAAATCCATCATATCTAAACAAATTGCTGTATTTGAATCTAAACGCGTGGTGTACGTCTTTTTTGCAAATCCTTTTGTCAAATTCCACTCTACTGCTAATTTTTACGGCTTCTGATTTAAGTAGTTCCACAGGTGCGTGATCAACTATGCTTATGAGGAGGGCGTCCATATTATTAGCAATACCACGTATTCTATCCTTAATCAGATTTGAGATATTGATTTTTTTGTGCCTATAGAAACTAGAAAGATAGTGTTGGCAATCGAACTCAATTCTAGAAATCAGATTTTTCTTAATTTCTTGGGTCAGGGCGTTGTCGGGGCTCAGCTTTAGTATATGGCAAATTTTCCTGAATTCATCATCATGAACTGTAAATGATTTATCGTAGTACAAAATAGTATCGTATGCAGGGTCTGACATGATTTCCTCCGGCTTATTGGGCAATCAACCGATCAATTAGCGCGTGATGTTAAGCAATTTAATCAGGAAATTATCAATTTCTTGTTGGCATGAAGCGCGGATGACCCCTGTTTTCTATCTTCTGTCCGGGGCGCAACTTCAACTCTCGTTGCTAGGGAAGAGGAATCGCACCTAGTGCGGGCGAAGATAGCCCCGGGTTTTCCGCTTACGCCTGATCCGAAGCTTGGAGAGTTATTACCAATTTTCCCCGATTGAAAACGGCCTATCAAGAGGCTGGTTAAACCTCAAACGGGAGAAGCAAATGCTCCAAGGTTCAAACACGCAGGTCGCCCCGAAAGCTATCACCGTAGCCGAGGCTGTACGCATTCTATCAATCGGCCGCACCACGCTCTATGGCCTCATCAAGGATGGGGAAATCCGGGCGACGAAGCTCGGCCGCAAAACGCTCTTCCTCGCGAAGGACATCGATGCCTTTCTCGACCGCCTGCAGCAGGGCGGAGGTGCGCGATGAGCGAGGACCAGAAGATGAATCCGCACGAGATCGCTGATGATCACGTGGAAATCCTGCTGCCCGCCCGGTCGCCCGCCGTCTCAATGAAGGTCGCCCCACCGCCCGACATAGGTCCGGCATTAGCCAATCTGCGGGATCACCTTACAGAGGTGCTGGCAATTCCCTCGGCAGCGTGGCCGACGGGGCGCGAGGTCGAGTTGCGGCTTTCGTTCGCCCTCGTTCCGACCGAGGTGGTGGCGGTCGTCAAAAGCGTTCCCTCGGTGGGCGTGTAGTCGAAAGGCAATGGATGGAGCCTCTCCGTCGGAGAGGTCTCCGTCCATCCCTCAAGAGAAAGAATGTTAGAATGAGTAAATTCCAGGAATTAATTACCTCTGCGCTTCAGTCTGAGGGCTCAATTACCATTGTAAATGCCGCCCCGGCACCTCATGCGGACGCACCGATCTATATGGTGCCAATATCCCCGGCGGGGATATCTAACCAGACCGTCCCGCCCTCTGTTCCTTCTGCGTTCGTCGAGAATGAGGAGCCTCTCTCCTCGAAAACACCACCCGTACTCCGTACTTGCGAGACTGATCAGGAAAAACGGCCCGTCGAGATGCTGATGCCTCAGGTCGATCCCATTTCCTGTCTGAAAGCGGAGACGGCGCGGAACAACGCCTTGAGTGGGCACATCGAAGCCCAGAAACGCTTGCGCCGCCATCAAGTCGAGTTCAGCGACGAGCAGGCATTCCAGGTGCTGCGGAACGACCTATCGGTGCAGCCTCTGTTGAATCTTCGGGACTCCATATCGAGCGCAGCAATCCCCCCTGTGGATCGTCTCCCGTCGGAGGTGGCGAGGCTTGCGCGGCAGATTGCTGGGGGCGATCTCGGCCGTCTCCAGGTTGCCTGCGCGGGGCTTATAGGAATAGCCATGGCTGGCGCTCGCGGGAACTGGTGCCTCCGCGATGCGCGTGGCCTCCAGCAGATGCTGACCGACTACCTGATCATTTCCGCTCCCTCGGGGTGGGGAAAATCGACGATGTTGGGCTTCCTGACGAAGCCCTTTACGGAGTTTGAGTTCCGTTTGCAGCAAGAGGAAATGCTGTCGCGCAAAAGCACTAGCCCCGAGGCATCTCGTCTCGCCCTCAAGGCTGTGAAGCAGGCGGTGATGACGCAGATCCGGAAGTCCTATCGAAAAATCGGAAATCCGGAGGCGGTGATGGAAGCGTTTGAGTCCCAGCTCGCCGAGGTGGCGTGCCTGGAATCTCGCCTGGAGGCAGCAATCCAACCCGTTCCGCGACTGCTATTGGATCGGGTGACCATGGAGCAGTTACCGCACGAGATGGCGGTGCAGGGCGGTGTGGCCACGATCTTCGGCGACGAAGGAGGAATTCTTCGGCAGATCCGGCCGAGCAACTCGGATATTTTCGTGAAAGGCGCGACGGGTGAAGCCTTTTCAACATCCACTCGGGGAAGCGGTATCGTGGCCATCCCGCACCCTTGCCTAGCAGTCCTGTTGCTGGTTCAGCCATCGAAGCTCGATCTCCTTTTTGGAAACGAAGAGCTCGTTGACCAGGGCGTTGCCGCACGGTTCTTGCCAGTTCTGCCGTCCATCGACCCCGGCGGTTTTGCTAAGCCCGGGCAGGAAGTGGATGGGACGTGGCTCCGGCACAAGGTCCACTCCCTATTGGGCAAAGGTGAACGCATTCGGATCGGGGAGGAGGCGCGTCCGCGCCACACGCTGGAGTTCGGGTCAGAGGCAACCAGTGCTGTCGACGAGTTCTCGCGCCGGCTAAAGGGAGAGGATGGCATCGCGAAGGGAATGCGCCACTTCCTTGATCGCCTGCCGTGGCACGCCAAAAATCTTGCCGGCGCGCTACATCTTCTCAAACATCGGGACCCCGAGGAACGTGCCATCGATCTCGGAACGATGCTGGACGGCATCGCCTTCGCCGAGTTCTTTCGGCAGCACGCCGAGGCCGTGTATGATCCAGGCGCTCGTGACGGAGTAATCTTCGCGCCCAAGATCCTGAGATGGATCAAGCGGGACCGCCCGAAGCGCTTTACCGATCGAGATGCGCACCGTGGCGTCGGCAGTGGACGCTGCGCTGCGGCTCAGATCCGTGCCGGTCTCGACGAACTTGAGCGAGCGAATTATGTCCGGCACCACCTTACCGGAAGCGGGAGGATGCTTTACCTAGTCCACCCTGCCACATACTTGATGTAGGGATCACGGAGCCCAACCAATCGTGCTGTGGCGGTGACCGGGTCGCTTTACCGGTCACCGCCTTCGTTAGTTGATCTGAGCTGGGGGAACGCTACTTGCAGGGGTAGGACAACACCACCGCATTTGCCGCCACGGTGGTGATGCTCAAGTCCGGTGATGCCGGCCGCCCCTGTCGCCCGGGGTTCGCCAGCAACTTGTTGGTGAGTTCCATCAGGCGGGTTGCGGAGAGGGGGCGATCTTCGGTGGTGCAATAAAGCGGCGGCTTTCCGGCCCCGGCAAGTGCGGAATTTGCCGACCACATCGCGTCGGCAGCACCTTGGAGGTACGGCACCAGGATCGATAGGTCCCGTGCCTCTTTGAGCTCGACGTACTCTTCAACGGTGATGGCGTCGGCGGCGTACGCGTTGGGTGTGGCCAGCCCGAAGCCGGCAGCAAAGGCGAGGGGGATAAACCCACGGACTCGCATGATTGGTTCTCCCTGGTTAGGCAGAGGTCGATGACATCGGGCGATCGTCACCAGCTGAGGACATAGCCACCGCGGTTGGTTGAGATCGAGAGCTCGATCACCTCGCACGTGACCAGCGTCACGTGCGTGTACTTCTGCCCAAAACCGATCGTAATGGGCAGCTTGGTGGGTTTTGACAGACTCACGGGTTTCGGCCACGACTTGCAGTTCCCCCGGTTCACCTCCACCGCTCTGATCTCGATCGGGTCGTCCCCCTTGTTCATGATCTCGATAAACTGCGCCTGCCCGTCGATCGCATTGACGTTGTATTTCGACGCACTCAATTTCACCTCGCCGGCTATCGCGGGTGCGCTCGCGAGCGCCAGCAACACCCCAATCAGTCCGAGCCTCTTCATCCTGTTTCCCCTTGTCCGCTATCCAACCGCTAATCTTCCCGGCGGCTAATCCGGCGTCGCTGTATGACTCCAGCCGCAACCGAGGCGATGACAATGCCGAGCAGTTGCATCAGTGGGTTGGGTCGGTAGATGAGCATGGATGTCTCCCCTGAATTATCCTGGCAGCCGTTCGGCCCGAGCCTCGAGCTCGGGCAAGCGAGCGACCAGGTCCTCGAGTTCCGCGATCTCCCTGGCCTCGACCTCCGACCAGAGCTTCAAATGCCGGTCCAGCATGGCCCATTTCAGCGCGTGGAAGCCGTTCCAGACCAGGCCCAGCCACGCGGCGTAGTTGGCGTTGAGGATGTTGCCGGTGACGTAGACCTTGCCCGCGTTGACCGTGCCGAAGGTGCCGTAGGCCATCGCCAAGATCATCCGGAACCGCGCGTTCAGTCGTCCCGGCATGGTGTCCATCAGGCTCTCGCCGAACGGTGCGTCGTGCAGCTTCACCTGCTTGCCGACGTAGAAGGCCCGCAGCAGCACCTCCATGATCGTCGTCGGAATCGCGGCCGTGACGAACTGGCGGAAGTCGTAACCGTTCATGAACATCCACTCGACCTGCTTGTCGAACGTCGAACCCCCGACGGGAATACCATCGAACATCCGCAACAGCCCCATGAACGGGGCGGGCAGGCCCATGCCGCGGTTGCCGTTGGCAGAGGGCGCGTTCACGTCGGAGAGCAGGTGCCCGAGCATCCGGCCGAGAAGCTGGAAGACGTTACCGTCCACCGATGGCTTGGTGCTCGGAAGGCTAAGGATCCGCCCATCGACCACCGTGGTGCAGGTGCCACGCATCATGTCGAGCACGCCGAAAATGAAGCCGAGCAGCGGATCGTGCGCCAGAGAGCGCAGGCGATGGTTGGTGGGATTGAGCGCTTTCGCGGGAGCACCGATGAGATCGGTCACCACCGAAGTATCGGGTGCGCCAATCGGGTACCCCTTGCTCAGAGCGTGACTGAGGTCAGGCGGCAGCAGCTTGTTGAATGCCTCCTGAACGGTTCTGTTGAAAATGCCGTTTACCTTCGTGGCGAAAGCGACGGTAGGCTTCGGCGGAGCCTTGACGCAGAGGACGTCGAGCATCGCCGCGAACAGGCCGCATCCGCCGGCGATCGCGTAGTCCCAGGCGTCGAGCCCGTAGCGCCGATCGAAGTCCCGGACGTGGGCCTCAATCCGGTGATCGATACGCCGAAAGTCGTCGACAGACAGGATGTCGGTCAGGCCGAGCGGTGAGGCGTAGCGAGTCTCGGCTTCGGCGTAGATGTCGGCCAGCGGCACCTCGGCTAGTGGAGTCCGGGCTGCTTCTTGCTCCTCGGCGAGCACAGGTGCTTTTTCCGTCTGATAGGCGGGGCTGCTGAGGATTTCCGCAGAACCCTCCAGTGCGGCGAGCTGTGCTTTGATGTCGCGAAGGCTGGTCCCGAGTTCCCCATGGGCTGTTTCGATGGCGGCACCCCGCTCCTGAAGCAGTTTGATGCCCTTGACCTCTCGAGAATAGGGCATGGCTCATGCCGGCTTCTTGCTTGAGAGCATCTCGATGGCGACCTTGATGCCTGCGATTTCCTCCCGGAAGTACTCGGCGTTGGCCAGCAGACGCTCCTGGATGGCGTAGAGCTTACGGATGGCTTCGCCCAGGGCGGCGGCAAGTTTTGCGTTTTTGTAGTGTTTGGCGACTGCGTAACCCGCGACACCCAAGACCGCGACCGGAGCGGCCAATACGCCGATGCCCGCAACCATGCCCCCTCCGACTACGGCTCCGGCCGCAGCGAGTCCCGAGGTGATACCGGCAGCGGAAAGCCCGGAGACACCGAGCGTTGAAAGCGCAACAAGGGAACCGGCGCCGCCCGCGCTGGCTCCGAGCGCCGTCGCCATCCCCTCGGTGATGCCGGGGTAGTCCTTCTCGATCCGGAGGACGATAGCTCTGGTTTCCTCCGTCGCTTCATTTTTGATGCGCCGGATTTCATCGGCGTCGAACGCACTGTCTTCCATAACCGCTCCCCCTTTGCCTCTCACAACAGATCTAGCCCGACACTCCGGTCGTGGACTCAGCGGATCAGAGTTCCGGTCTCACGCGCAGCCCGCAAAACCTAACGGATATGTCGTCATCGGTGAGTGTTTACGAAGTTCGCTTCATGGTCAATCGCCTTTCCTCAATTCAGAGTTCGAGGCATGGCGACCGACATGAAGCACAGCCTGGGTCTGCGGATCCGGACGTTCCGGCTGGCCCGGAAGATGACCCAGGAACAGGTGGCGGAAGCCATCAACCGGACACCTGAAGCCGTGTCCAACATTGAGCGCGGCCAGAGCCTGCCCTCCCTGGATACCCTTGAGCGCCTGGCTCTCTCCCTTGAGGTGCCGCTCGCGGAGTTCTTCGAGAAAGACGGGGGCGCCACCCGTCAGCGCATCGAGCTAGAGGCGCGCCTTCGGGTGCTGGCGAGGACGATGAGCGACGAGGATCTCGAGGTCTCTGTCGGGCAGGCCGAGGTGCTCTTTCAGGTCAGATCCCGGGGCACGGTCGACAGAGCCTGAGGTCGGGAGCGATCGCCGGAGGAAGCGCAGAGTGTGGAGGCTGGCCCCTCGGTCCTGAAACGTCGCGCTTCGGGCGATGATACGGCACCACTTCGATGATGTTGGGCGCCTATGCCACCCTGGAGGGTGTTGACAGCGGTGACTGTCAACGCTGTCAACACCGTCAGCACCGTTTGGTTGAAGCTTATTCGGCGCCGCGGTCAGCACCGTAGCGCTGTATGTCCAGGACCTGGACCGATGCTTTTTCGATGCGGAACAGGATGCGCAAGGCGAGCTCGCTGAGCACCAGTTCACGAAGCTCGATCCCGAACAGCCGGCTCTCGGGCGCAACCTGATGGTCGCCGCCGGCCAATCCGGCGATTTTGTCCCGCATGGTGCGAAGCCAGAGATCTGCGGCAGGCCGATTTTCTGTCGATGCGATCAGATATGCGGCACGCAGTCGATCCTGCGCATGCGGGGTCAGGGTGGCGGGCGCTTGGGCAGAAGGCGCTACCGGACACCGCTCCGGAGTGCGGCGGATCGTCCGCTTGCGGCAAACCTCCATCACCACTTGGTGGATAGGCAGGCGGGGATGGCGGCTCATTTTGGATTGCGATCAATCGCATCGAAAAAGGTGCGAGCATCGGATGTCTCGCCGGCGAGTGCCTGGTCCAGACTGCGCCGGAGCCCGAGCAACGTCTCCAGACGTTCGATGTGATCCTGCGTTTGCTGCCAGGCCTGAGCATCCAGCACCACAAGAGATGCGACGCCGTTAACGGTTAGGACCATCGGGCGCCCAGTTGCTTGGAGGCGTTCTGAGACCTCCTTGGAGTGCCGTTTGAAGTCGGTAAGTGGGATGATGTCGTTGGGGATATCCATGTCCGAGCATTCTGCGCATTGAATTCGATGCTAAGTATGGAGCCTCAACCCCTTCGGATCAAGATCCCCATCTGCTCAGCATCCCTGGGAGTAGCCGTACTCGCGAACCCGATACGGAGCGTTCCCTTTGCTGAAGGCCTTTGCGAGGTACGTCATTCGCCGGAGGACGTCGCGGTAGGCCATGTCGAACTGCCACACCTGTGCTTCCAACGCTGGCCCCTGTTGCGCTGAGGACGGACGAACGAGCATGAGGTGCCCGAGACCCCCATCCTGGCAGCAGAAATGAACCAAGCCCGGCTGAACCACGCCGATAACGCCCTGCCAGATGCAATCGATGGAATGAAGAATGCCGTGAGGGTTCTGGATCTTCGAGCCGTCGATGAAGAGGATGACGTGATAATGTGGGACAGGGCTGCTCACCTGCTCGCGCACCCAAACGTAGTGGACGTCGACATCATCAGAGAAACCGGAGCGGTATCCCTTCATCCGCTTCAACAGTTCGGAGACCTCTCGGTTTCTTCCGTCGTGGAGGTAGTCAACGGGAAAGCGAACATCGAACCGAACGACGAGGACTTTGCAATGCTGGTTGATCATGTAGTTGAGACGGTTCAGCATGCTGGTGTGGATGTCTTCACGATAGATCTGGGTGTCGAGGGCTGGTGATAGGCTGGTGAGATGGGACTGAAACTGGTGGGTGGATGCCATGGCATTATCCTAATAAATTTGATACATAATATGTCTGTATGATTTGTTTTAATTTATGTTATTCTGTTGTGATTATATTATATAATACCATATACCCAGAAATGACTGCTGACGTATCAGTGGGATACGTTGATTATTAACTTCCATCACGCCAGTGAATGCGGGCGTTTGACATAATGAAAGTTAACTTGAGATTTCGATTGGAAAGAGGCTCGCTTTCCGATTGCCCCCTCCATGAGCTGAGGAACCCCAGTAGACAGAGCTAGGCTCAGGGCGAGAGGCTTCCGGACCGGAAGCTTCGGAGTTGCCGCAGCATTTCGTCTTGAAGTTCGATTGGCGCCAAAACCTCGATGGCACCACCCCAGGTGAACAGGTGCCAGCACATCTCTCGAAGACCACCCGCGCGGAAGCGCACGATCAGCGAACCATCCGGTTGCTCCTCGGTCGTCTGGGTAGGATGGAACAGCCACGCTCGCGCTTCCGCCGCAGCCTCGGGCCTGATGTGCCAAACCACATCGTATTCGGGTTCCTGGTAGGCGCCAAACGACCGAGAAACATACGCGTCGAGCGAGAACGTCTCGTCCCGCACGAAGCTATCTCGCTCCATCTCCACTTCGGATATCTCTGCGAGCGAAAACAGACGGAATCCTGGTGAAGTGGCATCTGCCGTCTTGGCGAGAAGATAGGGTCGGACGCCGTAAATGAACCCGTAGGGTTCGACCGTCCGTTGCGTTACGTCGCCCTTGATCCGGCTATCGTACCTGAAGGAAACCATCCGGCTGGCCAGGATTGCGTTGCGCAAGATCCCGACTAGGCCGTCCGCGATCTTCGGGCGCGGACCAGGGCGTTGGATCAGCATCTCCGACAAAGCCAGAAGTTCATGGTCCGGTTCGATGCGGCGGAGCGCCGAGCCCGGCAGCGCCGCGCGGATCTTGATCGCGGTGTCGTTCAGAGCCCTGGCGGCGTCGCTGCTCCCATGCCGTTCCATCATCGTGGCGGCGAACTCGATCGCGGCGACTTCATGGGCTTGGAACGGGTCACCGTTGCCCGTGTGGCTGGCGGGAATCCGCCAGCGCTTGCGCCCATCATCGTCCCAGCTTTCCACGCAGTCAGGGTAGATTTGCTGAATCGCCTTGAGCATCCGCTCGGCAGTTCGTCGACCCACCTCGAAACGCTCGCAGATCTCGGCAATTCCCCAACCGCAATAGGAACCTTGCAGTAGGCGCGCGAGACGTAACAATTCGACGGCCTTCCCAAGGCGCGGGACGTCCTGGTCTTTCATAGGAGGACTCCGGGAGCAGGTGGACGTGGAAACTGCATCACGCACCGAGGTCCCAGGTCAAGCACATGAACGCATTCGGGTGTCGGGCAGAGTGGAAATTGCCAGTCGAGTTCGAGAGGTTCGCGGGGCCGCGCAATGCTCTTTCGACACCTCATCCAGAAGCGAGGCCAGGTCGTCGCAGATAGCCTGTGCAGCGACCCGCCGGTCTCGGTGCCTGATGCGTCGCGCGCATTCGAGGGCAGTGTTCAGCAGTAGCCAGGCGAACGCCGTGGCATTCGCCGTATGAGCGGCTCGGGCAAGGCAATCAAGCACCACGACCTGATCGGCAAGACGGAGGCTGCGTCGTTCGCGCTGGGCGATTTCCAGGCACCGCGCCATCCGTGGTCCGTCCTCTTGCCGGGCGGCATCGAGCGCAATCCGAGCAAAGGCCTGCGCCCGTTCACGAGCATTCCCCTGCCGAGCGTTCAATTCCGCAAGATCAAGGCCTTTGAGGGATGTCACTCCGTGGCGGCTTCGCATGTCAGTCTCCTCTTCTGTTGGTTAGGTCCCCTTTTAAGGCGCCCATCCGTCAGAATCGGGCGTAGAGGTATGTGGCCTTGGAGGAGGGCGAACTGCCCTTCAAATCGACGTTTAGGTGATCTTGGCGCCAAGTTCGAGTTGTGCGCACAGAGCCAATAAGGATGATATTGTTGCAAAAATAGATATGTAATAAGTAAATATATGTATAAACCTTGATAAGTGTTACTGCATTAAATGCAGCATTACTGAGAATGTTTTGCCTGCATGCGCCTGTATGTAGTGACGCGGTTTTCGGGGCTGTAAGCGTCTTTCTGGGGGATATTTTCCTCCTTTTCCTGGTTTTTCCGCTTTTCGCCTCGCCGATCAAACTCAATCGTTCGACTGTCACGACTTCCACGTAATCTCTGCGTGCGGGCACTTGGCCCGACAACCAATGGAGGTTACGAACGATGAGTGAGAGTCTTCTCCCTTTTCTCGATGCGATTGAAGCGAACTACGGCCCCAAGATCGAACTGGGCCGCTACTGGCTCTGGATCGCCGAATCGGCGCGACAGGTGGGGATATCCTGGCACATGGGCCGATCCTTCGACCGGCTGGTGGAGGTGAACGCGCACAACCAGGATTCCTGGGCTCCGCTGGCGCCGATCTACGACCCCGCATTCTCCGACATTCCGGAGGAGGACTGCATCTACCTCGAAGGGCAATACGGCGGCGAGCCGGTGGTGACGATGGCGCTCCGCCGCTTCGACTGGTCGCACACCAGCCTGCGCGACGAGTGGGAATCCGGCCGCCTCGCCTACCGCGACCCGGCCAGCATGATGCAGCCCGGCGAGCAGTGGATCGCCGCCGCACCGATGGCCGAAAAAATCACCGGCCGGGTGGTGGATTCCGGCGGTCTGTGGTGCCACCCGAAGTTCCGCAGCCGCCGGGTGCCGGTTCTCACGATGGCGCTGATGCGGAGCGTCACCCTGGCGATGTGGAACCCGGATTTCCTCACCGGCCAAGTCGAAACCGGCGCGCGAGCGCGGGCGCTGCTCACGCTATACGGCCACCCGATGTCGCAGCCGGGGATGCGGATCGTCGGCAGTTGGCGCAGCTTCGACTGCATCCTGATTTGGGAATCCCGCGACTACATCACCGGCCGGGTGGCCGAACGCGGCTCCTCAACAGGGGCTAACCAGCCGGAGGCGGGGCACGGACGTTATGAATACGTCCGAGCCGCGGGTGCGCCAGGGGAGTAGCAGGCGCTCGTAGCGACCCCAGTACCTGGAACCGTTTTCGAGGGTGAGAACCGCCTCGACGAGTTCCAGGTTCGGGGCTTGCTGGTGCGCCGTGGTGAAGTACGAGCGGGTCGTCGGCATCAGATATTTGGAATCGGGAAGATCCCGGATATCCGCGCCGTGAAACCGCTCGTATCCACTCTTGTCGTACCGCCCATAGGTCTTCGGCCACGCTTCGATCACGCAGCGCTCCCGATTGGGGAGCCAAGCCAGCGCGCCACCGCCGAACACAGGGTTGTCGGCAACCTTTTGAACGTCTTCGGTCGAAATGTAGCCCTGCGCCGCCTTCCAAGCCTCAAACGCCGCCCGCAACCCTGATCGCCGCCCCTGCGTGAGACGCCCGAGCGAGAGCTTCATGATATTGGGGGAAAGAGGATCCTCCGGCGTCGACAACTGGAAATGCCGAAGGCGCGCAAACACGTCGTCGAGATTCATGACGACTTCAAGCGGGGTATGCAACCGCCCCACCTGCTCGATCACCACGCGGTGCGGCTCGTAGCGCAGCAGCAACTCGAGCACCCGCTCGAAGCATGGCATCGGGAACAATGAGGGTTTGACCAAGACCCGCGTGTATCGCGGGCAAAAGGATAAACCAGAAAACCCTAAATTGCGGAGTGCGTAATTTACGACATTCGCATCTCGCCCGTAATAGCCGAGATAACGCACGAAATCATAGCTGTAGGGATTCCAGACCCTTCCGTCTGGACCGATAAGCATATTCATTGCCTCGTCCCCCACGCGCAACCGCGACAGCTGTTTTCATCGCGGTATGGCTAGGGTTCAGACTAGGAAAAATCCCGCCGTCCTTCAAGCATTCGGGGACACCTAACTTGTGCCTCTTCGGCAAGGCCTACTCACGCAGCGGCCTACGCCAAAGGTATGTGACCAAAATCACAGAGCCACCGTCTTGCCATAGTTACCTTGCCCCCGCCGCAATCCAGAAAGGAAAGATGGTGGGTATGCGCTTGAAGGGTGCGGCGTGCGCCGTGGGTATGGTGTGCGCGGCAAGCGGGGCCTGGGGGCAGTCGGCGCCGGGTCCGGCGGATCTCGATGCGATTCAGCGTCAGCAGCAGCAGATTCTCCGCGATCAGGAGGAGCGCCAGCGGCTCCTGGAAGAGGAGCGGCGGTCGCGCACCCGCAAGCCGCCGCAGGCGCTTCCCGCGGTGCCGCAGCCGGGCGGCGAGGGTGCCGACGCGCGCTGCTTCGACGTGGCCCGGATCGTCCTCGACGGCGTTGTCGAGACCTCCCTCGGCGACGTTTCCGACCTCCTCGCCGCCAACAGCGGCCGCTACCTCGGCCTTGCCGAGATCGACGCGCTGGTGCGGGCGCTCACCAACCGCTATGTCGAGCTGGGCTACAGCACCACCCGGGTCTACATCCCGCAGCAGGATCTCGGCTCCGGCGTGTTGCGGCTGATCGTTCAGGAAGGCCGGGTCGAGACGCTGAAGCTCGACGAACCCGGGCCGCCCGGCGGCCGCCTCGCCACCGCGTTTCCGGGGGTCGAGGGCGGTGTGCTGAACCTCCGCGACATCGAGCAGGGCCTGGACCAGATCAACCGCCTGCGCGCCAACGACGCGAAGATGGAGATCACCCCCGGCACCGGCCCCGGCGGCTCGGCGGTGACG
>JAUVUZ010000026.1 GCA_030604885.1 Alphaproteobacteria bacterium
GGCCGGGGTTCTAACCCCCTTCTCCCCACCAGTCAACCCCTTTCGGAGGACCGCCCCTTCCGCTCGCCGCTGCCGCTCTAAACCGCACCGCCTCGCGTCGGGAGGCCACCTTCTAAGCCCTCACAGCACACCCGTCAAACACTTTTTTCATCAATTTGTCGGAAAGTGGCGCGGGTCAGGAAAACCGCCAGCCGGGCCTCGGACGAAAACCGGTTTCGCCCTTGGCCGATCGGATGTTATGTGAACCGGACACGACAGAATGGGACCGATGCGATGAATTCGACGCTACTCCGCCTCCTGATGCTCGCTGCGGGAATCCTGCTGGGATTGCAGATGATGGGCTGCTCGACCCAGAACCTTTCCGCCTCCCCCGCCGGGGAGAACGGCCAGCAGGCCACGCCGGTCGCGAGCTTCAGCCAGTTCTCCGACATTCCGGTTCCCGCGGGCGCCAGCATGGACATGGATCGCTCGCTGCTGTTGGGCGCGGGCGAGGAATGGACCGGCCGCCTCGCCTACGACACCAGCACCAACAACGCCCAGGTGTTCGACCTCTACAAGGCGGAGATGCCGAAGTTCGGCTGGACCGAGCTGACGGTGATCCGCGGCGACCGCAGCGTGATGACCTATCAGCGCGGCCAGCGCGTCGCCACCGTGGAGATCAAGGCGCGCACCCTTTATGGATCGTTCGTCACCGTCACGGTGTCCCCCAACGCGTCTTCGGCAGGCGGCGGCTTCGGCTCCACCCCGGGGGTCTACGGCGGCGGCTCCTCTTCCTCCGGCAGCGTCAGTCGACAGCCCCTGCGCTGAAGGCGTGCCGCCGAATGGAAAAAGGGCCTGGACATCGTCCAGGCCCTTTTTCCATGTGCCGCGACGGGCGGTTCAGTCGTTGGTGACCTTGCAGAACTGGCGCTTCGCCGCCAGGGCGCGACAGATGCCGGTGGCCTCGGCGTGGGTGGCGATCGGTCCGGCATAGAGGCGGAAGTAGTCGCCCTTCCCCGGCACCGGGGCCTTGCGCACGTCGGGCGCCAGGGTGGCGAGCTGCGCCGGGAAACGCTTGAGCAGGTCCGCCCACCCCGCCTGCGCCTGGGCCTCGGTGCGGTAGGACGCCAGGTGGACGGTGGTCTGCCCCGGCAGCGGCGGCGCCGAAGCTCCGGCCGCCGCGGCCGGGCGTCCGCCGGGGATTAGCATCTGCGGCCCCGTGGCGCCGAGGGGAACGGTGGCGACGCTACCGGGCGAGGTGCCCGGCCCCTTCAGCCCGGCTTCGAGGGCGGCGAGTTCCGCCTTCATCTCGGCTTCGGTGATGAGGTTCATCGCGCGCAGGCGTTCGAGCTGGCGCATGCGCTCGGCGGAGGCCAGCAGGTCCTTCGGCGCCCCTTCGGGCGCGGCGAGGGCGCCGGGCTTGGAGGGCAGCAGCGCGTCGAGGATCACCTCGCGCTCCATTTCGTATTCGCGCGGCGTGATCGACCGGCCCTGGAGGGCGCGCTGCAACGCCTTGAGGCGTTCGACGATCTGCTCCAGCCCCGGCACCGGGCGGTCGAGACCGGCGGCGGGCGGCGACTTCGACAACGGCAGCAGCGCACCGAGGTTGGGTGCGCGACGCGCGGCGTATTCCTCGGGCGTGACGAGCTGTTCGTCGCGCAGCTTCTGCAGGGTCTGGAAGCGGTCGGCGATGGCGCGGGTGCGCGGGTCGAGCGGCGCCACGTCGGCCGCGGGGGCGACCGGCGCCGTCAGCCCCGGCGTCGTGGCGGGCGCGGGCCACCCGGCGGTGCCGCGCTGGAGATCGCCGTCGACGCGGCGGACGTTGGCGGCGGCGATATCGGCCAGCGGCACCACGCGCGAGGGGTCCCACCCCTGCACCGTCGCAGCGCCGTTGGGCCGCTGCGCCAGCAGGTCCTCGTACATCTGGCGCGCCTTGAGCGGCCGGTTGGTGCTTTGATACAGCAGCCCGCCCGCCAGGAGGGCGTAAGGGTTGCGGGGGTCGCGCTTCAGCGCGCTGTCGACGGCGGTTTCGGCGGCGGCGTAATCGCCCCGCGCCAACGCCGCCAGGGCCTGGTCGGCGGAGGCGTTGGCATCCGGCCCCATAGAGTCGAGAAACGTCTGCGGATTGCTCTGCGGGCCGCAGGCGGACAGCGCCGCCACCATCCCGACCACCGTGCCGAGCCGACCGATGCGGCCGCGCGTTGCGTAGTGACCCAAACTCATCATGCCCCACTCCCGATACCGTTCCCCGGCGGAAGTGTGACCATTCCGCCGCCCAGACGCAAGCCGGTCTCTTTGCGGTTGATATTGCAAGAAAACGACAACCATATACGGCGCCGCGGGCGCTGGACTGGCGCAACGGCGGCTATATATACTGCAAAGACGCGGAGCGCGTCGGCCGCCGGGGGAGGAACCGTGATGTCGGAAGCCGGAGTGAGTGGGGCCTCGGAAAGCGAGATCGAACTCAAACTCCTCGCCGCCCCGGGCGGCGCCAAGGGCCTCTGGACCCTTCCGGCGGTCAAGGCGCTGCTGAGCAAGCCGCCACGGGCGCGGCGAGTGCGCACCGTCTACCACGACACTCCCGAGGCCGACCTGATGCGCGCGGGCTGCGCCCTCCGGGTGCGGGAGGTCGACGGCAAGTTCGAGCAACATCTCAAGACCGCGGGCAGCGTCGAGGGCGGGTTGTTCAAGCGTCACGAGTGGCGCAGCCCGCTCGCCTCCGCCACGCCCGATCCCCCGTCCCTTCCGCCCGAGGCGGCGGAGTTGCTGGCGCCGTTCGCCGCCGCGCTGCGGCCGGTGTTCGAAACCGACGTGGAGCGCACCGACGCGGTGCTGAGCAACGGCGTGTTCGCGGTCGAGATCGCGGCCGACGACGGCTGGGTGCGCGCCTTCGACGCGGCGGGCCGGGTGGCGCGCGAGACGCCGTTGTGCGAGATCGAGCTGGAGTGGCGCGCCGGCCCGGCAGCGCACGTCTTCGACCTCGCCCTCGACATCTCCGAACGCCTGCCGCTGGTGGTGGGCTGGCAGAGCAAGGCGGAACGCGGCTACGCCCTGGCGCTGGCGCTCGCCCCCTCGGCGCGCCGCGCGGCTACCCTCGCCCTCGCCCCCGACGCCTCGGTCTCCCGGGCGGCGGCGGCGATTCTCGGCGAGGGGATGAACCACTTCCTCGCCAACCAACCCTATTTCGAAAGCCACGGCGCGGTGGAGGCGGTTCACCAGATGCGGGTGGCCTGCCGCAGGCTGCGGGCGGCGCTGTCGCTGTTCCGGCCGGTTCTGCCCCCCGACGAGATCGCCGCGTTCCGCGACGGCTTCCGCGATCTCGCCCGCGCCCTCGGCGCGGTGCGCGACATCGACGTGCTCGAGGCCCAGGTTCTCGCGCCGCTGATCGAGGAGCCGCTCACCCCGGACGCGGTGCGGGAGCGGCTGGAGGCGTTGCGGCCGCGCCTGGCGCAACGCCGCATCGAGGGCCTGGCGAAGGCGGCCGACCTGGTGCGGGCGCCGGAGACCGCCCGGCTGCTGTTGCGCCTGGGGCGCCGGGTCACCCTCCTCGCCGCCGACGACTCGGCGACGCCGTTCGGCGAATTCGCCGACGAAACCCTGAAGACCCGGCACCGCAAGCTCGCCCGCCGGGCGCGTAAGCTCAAGCAGCAGACCCCCGAGGACCGCCACCGCGTGCGCATCGCCGCCAAAAAGGTGCGCTACGCCGCCGAATTCTTCCGCGCCCGCTATGGCGAGAAGCCGATGTCCCGCTACCTCGACGCCCTCGGCGAGTTGCAGGACGTGCTGGGCGACCTCAACGACATCGCGGGAATCGCCGACGTTCTGGAGCGCGCCATCGACGATGAGCGCAGCGTCCGCCTCATCGCCGGATACGCGATGGGGTGGCACACCCGCCGGATGCGCGCCTGCCTCGACGAGGCCGAGGAGATTCTCCACCTCATCCGGAAGGCGCAGCCCTTCGAGAGCCGGGCGAAACGATAGGTATTCGTTATCGCAACCTTGGATTTTTTCCGATCGCACCGATGCGATGCCCGCAGTGCGACAAAAATATCAGCAAATCGCCTGAATTTTCGTCCGGCAATGCAAAATTTCTTTCTCGTTGCAATGCGTTGAAGGCATACTTCGCAGCTAGGGCGGCAGTCTGGGCAAGAACAACAACACCACCCTGAACGCGCGCCGGAACGGGTCGTTTTGCCTTGGGGGAACCGCTGCGGGGAGCCGTGGCGGAGGTCGAGGGCAACGCGGCGATTTTGGCAGTGGGGCAAGAGGTTATGGTTACCGCAACGGTGAAGTGGTTCAACCCGACCAAGGGGTTCGGGTTCGTGACGATGAGCGACGGAACGCCCGATGCGTTCCTCCACATTTCGACGATCGAACCCCTGGGGTTCCGCAATCTGCCGCAGGGTGCGGTGGTGGAATGCGAGATCGGCGACGGTCCGCGCGGCCTTCAGGTCAAGACCGTGCTCTCGGTGCGCGACGCCGAGGCCGACACCTCCGGCGCGGAAGCCGAGGGTACGGTGAAATTCTTCAACACGGCCAAGGGATTCGGTTTCGTCGTCCCCGATAGCGGCGGTCCCGACGTGTTCGTTCACGCGCGCACCTTGCAGCAGCACGGCGTCGCCGAGCTGCAACAGGGGCAGCGGGTTCGCCTGGTGATGGCCAACGGACCCAAGGGACTCCAGGCGGTCGACGTCATACCGCTCTAGACGAACCGGCGCGGCGCGCGCCACCGCGCCGCGCGCAACGACATGCGACACGCCGGGAGCCGCCGCGCAGCGGCCCCGGATCAGACGCTGACGACCGGCTCCCGGGAAGGAGATGCGGCCGTTTGGCGGGTTGCCGCGATTTTTGCTGGCTCGCGCCCGGGCACCCGGGCTATACCCTCAAGCAGGGTGAGCCGCTCCCGCAACCGCCTCCGCCGCAGGCGACGGATGGCATCGGCCCACGGCCCGGCGCCGCAGCGCCGCAGGAAAGCGCGAAAAAATGAACTACGAACGGTTTTTCGACGAACGGATCTCCGGCCTGAAGGCGGAGGGCCGCTATCGCGTGTTCACCGAGATCATGCGCCGCGTCTCGCACTTCCCGGAAGCCGACCGCTACACCCCGCAGGGCACCCGCGACATCGTGGTGTGGTGTTCCAACGACTACCTCGGCATGGGCCAGCACCCCTCGGTGCTCGCGGCGATGCACGAGGCCATCGACATCTGCGGCGCGGGCGCGGGCGGCACCCGGAACATCTCGGGCAACAACCGTTTCCATGTCCTCCTCGAGCAGGAACTCGCGGATCTCCACGGCCTCGACGCGGCGCTGCTGTTCACCAGCGGCTACACCGCCAACATGACGACGCTGATGACCCTCGGCGCCGGGATCCCCGGGTGCATCATCTTTTCCGACGCGCAGAACCACAACTCGATGATCGAGGGCATCCGGCATTCGCGGGCGCCGCGCCAGGTGTTCCGCCACAACGACGTGGCGCACCTGGAGTCGCTGCTGGCGGCGGCGCCCAAGGACGCGCCGAAGCTGATCGCCTTCGAGTCGGTGTATTCGATGGACGGCGACATCGCGCCGATCGCGGCGATCTGCGACCTCGCCGACAAATACGGCGCCATGACCTTCCTCGACGAGGTCCACGCGGTGGGGATGTACGGCGCCCACGGCGGCGGCGTCTCCGAGCGGGACGGCCAGTCCGCCCGGCTCACCTTCATCCAGGGCACGCTCGCCAAGGCGATCGGCGTTCACGGCGGCTATGTCGCCGGGTCCCGCGCCGCCATCGACTTCCTGCGCTCGTTCGGCCAGGGGTTCATCTTCTCCTCGGCGATGCCGCCCGCGGTCGCCGCCGGGGCGCGCGCCAGCATCCAATGGCTCAAGCAGCATCCGGAAATCCGCGACCGCCACCAGGAGCGCGCCGCCACCCTGCGGGCCAAGCTCCAGGCCGCCGACCTGCCGGTGATCGTGACCGACAGCCACATCGTGCCGGTGCTGGTGGGCGACGCCACCCGCTGCAAGAAGGCCTCCGACCTGCTGCTGGAGGAACACGGCATCTACATCCAGCCGATCAACTACCCCACCGTGCCGCGCGGCTCCGAGCGCCTGCGCATCACGCCGACGCCGCTGCACACCGACGCGCAGATGGACGCGCTGGTGGAAGCGTTGCAGGCGGTGTGGGGCAAGCTCGACCTCAAGATGTCGGCCTGAGGCCCCACGCCCTCGACCCGGTTCGACGCCGTCAGCCCCGCGCTGGCGGCGTCATCGTTTCCGGCATCCGCACCAGCACCGCGCGGGCGCGGGCACGGGCTTCGCCGCGGGCGGACAGGGTCACCTCCGCCACCACCTTGCGCGCCCCCACCTCCAGCGGCACGCCGCGCAGCGTCAGCTCGCAGCCGATCGGCGTGGGGGCGAGGTAGTCGATTTCCAGCCGCGCGGTGACGAACCGCAGGGAGCCGACCGGCACCCCCGCCGCCTCGGCCGCCGCCGCCGCCGCGGTGCCGGTGGCGTGGCAATCGATCAGCGACGCGATCATGCCGCCGTAGACGAACCCGGGGATCGCGGTGTGGAACGGTTCGGGGGTGTGCCGCGCCTCGGCCACGCCGTCCCGCCAGTAGCTCTTCAGGCGGTGGCCGTGGGGGTTGAGGCGGCCGCAGCCGTAGCAGTGGCCCACGTCGTCCGCGTAGGCATCCTGAATCGCCCCCATCCCCGCCCCCTTCGAAATCGCTCCGGCCTTCCCCCGAGAGTCTCCTCCGACGAGGGGGAAAATCAAGGCATGGCTGGCGGTGACGGGATCGGTGCCGCTTCGTTCCACGAAAACGTGGACCCCGGGTCAAGCCCGGGGTGACGAGTTTTAAGAGAATGGGGATAGCAGACGCCGGGGCTGGAGAGTGTCGGGAGACACCCGCCCGCTCGGGTGGTGGAGCGGAGGGCTTCCTCCGCCCCCGCCCGACCGGCGCAGGGGTTGCGTTGCGAATCGGTCGCGCTCGAGTCTTTCGAACCACGCGGACGCCCGTTAGGGAAAACGTCATAGAACCGGCTATGACCACCGTCGTTTCGATATAAACAGTGAAAATTATGCAATCCAGACCGCATTCAAAGTCTTCCGATATTGCCGCGAGGACGCTGAAAGTTTCCGGAAATTACTGTCAAAAAACACATGGGAATGCGGTTGCACTCCACCCGGAAGCGCGGGTAGATTGCGCCCGGCCGAGATCGGGACTGCCGAAAACTGGCCCCCGGTCCGCTCCGTCGCAGCAGCCTCCCTCCGCCATGCGGAAGGTAAAACCCGAGGCGCCGACGGCCGCGCGCCCCGCACCCCGGTCTGGACCCCGGCGTGTTCAAAGGCGCGCTCTCCGTGGAACGAAGCTCGGAAATTCAATGCCGACCCCCAACCGGGTCCGGCTCGCTCGCACTGCGCGTGTTCGTGATGGGAGATTAGGGTATGGACGCGAGACTCACCGAGACCGCTACGCTCGACCCCTGGCAGGGCTTTGCCCCGGGCGACTGGACGACGCGCGTGGACGTGCGCGACTTCATCCAGAAGAATTACACCCCCTACGCCGGGGACGAATCCTTCCTCGCCGGTCCGACCCCGCGCACCCGGGGCATCTGGGACACGCTGACGCCGCTGCTCAAGACCGAGCGCGAGAACGGCATCCTCGACGCCTCCACCGACCGCCCGGCCTCGATCACCTCCCATGAGCCGGGCTACATCGACCGCGCCGCCGAGATCATCGTCGGCCTCCAGACCGACGCGCCGCTGAAGCGCGCGATCATGCCCAACGGCGGTTTGCGGATGGTCGAGAACGGCCTCAACGCCTTCGGCTTCCACCTCGACCCGACGGTCAAGGAAATCTGGACCAAGTACCGCAAGGACCACAACAGCGGCGTGTTCGACGTCTACTCGCCCGACATCCTTGCCGCGCGCAAGGCGGGCGTGGTCACCGGCCTGCCGGACGCCTACGGCCGCGGCCGCATCATCGGCGACTATCGCCGCGTCGCGCTCTACGGCGTCGATTTCCTGCGCCGCCAGAAGCAGCGCGAGATGCACGAGCTGGACGGCGCGGTGTTCGACGAGGCGACCATCCGCCTGCGCGAGGAACTCGCCGAGCAGTGGCGCGCCCTGGGCGAACTGGGCGAGATGGCGGCCTCCTACGGCTGCGACGTCTCCCGCCCGGCGACCACCGCCCGCGAGGCGATCCAGTGGACCTACTTCGCCTATCTCGCGGCGGTGAAGGAGCAGAACGGCGCGGCGATGTCGCTCGGCCGCGTCTCCACCTTCCTCGACATCTACATCGAGCGCGACCTCGAGGCCGGGCGCATCACCGAGGACCAGGCGCAGGAGATGATCGACGACTTCGTCATCAAGCTCCGCCTGGTGCGCTTCCTCCGCACGCCGGAATACGACGCGCTGTTCTCGGGCGACCCCACCTGGGTGACCGAGTGCATCGGCGGCGTCGGCGAGGACGGCCGCCCGCTGGTCACCAAGTCGAGCTTCCGCTTCCTCCACACCCTGTCGAACCTCGGCCCGGCGCCGGAGCCGAACCTCACCGTGCTGTGGAGCGTGAAGCTGCCCGAGGCGTTCAAGCGCTACGCCGCCAAGGTGTCGATCGAAAGCTGCGCGTTGCAGTATGAGAACGACGACCTGATGCGCCCGCACTGGGGCGACGACTACGGCATCGCCTGCTGCGTCTCCGCGATGCGGATCGGCAAGCAGATGCAGTTCTTCGGCGCCCGCGCCAACCTCGCCAAGGCGCTGCTCTACGCGATCAACGGCGGCGTCGACGAAATCTCCGGCGAGACCGTGGCCGAGGGCTTCAGCCCGATCGCGGGCGACGTGCTCGACTACGCCCAGGTGGTGGAGAAGTTCGAGGCGATGATGGGCTGGCTCGCCGCCACCTACGTCAAGGCGCTCAACTGCATCCACTACATGCACGACAAATACGCCTACGAGCGCATCGAGATGGCGCTGCACGACCGCGACATCCTCCGCACCATGGCCTGCGGCATCGCCGGGCTGTCGATCGCGGCGGACTCGCTGTCGGCGATCAAGCACGCCAAGGTCTCGGTGATCCGCAACGCCCAGGGCCTCGCCACCGACTTCAAGATCGACGGCGACTACCCGGCCTACGGCAACAACGACGACCGCGCCGACGATCTCGCGATCTGGGTGGCCTCCACCTTCATGGAGAAGATCAAGGCGCAACCCCACTTCTACCGCGACTCGATGCCGACCCAATCGATCCTGACGATCACCTCCAACGTGGTCTACGGCAAGAAGACCGGCAACACCCCCGACGGCCGCCGCGGCGGCACCCCGTTCGCCCCCGGCGCCAACCCGATGAACGGGCGGGACGTCAAGGGCTTCGTGGCGGCGGGCGCGTCGGTGGCGAAGCTGCCCTACGACTGCGCGCTCGACGGCATCTCGTGGACCGCCTCGGCAACGCCGGACGCGCTCGGCCGCACCATGGCCGACCGTCAGGCGAACCTCGCCGCCTGCCTCGACGCCTTCGCCGAGGCCGGGGGCTTCCACGTCAACGTCAACGTGCTGAACCGCGACACCCTGCTCGACGCCATGGAGCACCCGGAGAAGTATCCGCAGCTCACCATCCGCGTCTCGGGCTACGCGGTGAACTTCATCAAGCTCTCGCGCGAGCAGCAGATGGACGTGATCAGCCGCACCTTCCACGAGCGGATCTGACCCGCGTGGAACCCATCGCACCCTCCCCCGCCCCGGACCCCGGGGCGGAGGTCGGCTTCCTCCACTCGGTGGAGACCGGGGCGGCGGTGGACGGCCCGGGCATGCGGTTCGTCTACTTCATGAACGGCTGCATGTTCCGCTGCCTCTACTGCCACAACCCGGATACCTGGAAGCTGGGCGGCGGCCGCCGCGTCTCGATGGCCGAGGCGCTGGCGGAGATCGCCCCCTACGCGCGGTTCTTGAAGCGGGCGGGCGGCGTCACCGTCTCCGGCGGCGAGCCGATGGTGCAGGCGCCGTTCGTCGGCGAACTGCTGCGGCGGATCAAGGCACGCTTCGGCCTCCACACCGCCCTCGACACCCAGGGCTACCTGCACGCCAACGTCGCCGACGACTGGTTCGACCCGGTGGACCTGGTGCTGCTCGACATCAAGCAGTTCGACCCCGCCAAGCACCGCGCCCTCACCGGCAAGGACGTGGCCCCCAGCCTCGGCTGCGCCCGCCGCCTCGCGCGGCTGGGCAAGCCGATGTGGCTGCGCTACGTGCTGGTGCCGGGCTGGAGCGACGACGCGGCCGACGTGGCGGCCCTCGCGGATTTCCTGAGAGACGAAGTCGGGCCGACGCTGGAGCGGGTGGAGATTCTGCCGCTGCACCACCTCGGCGCGTTCAAGTGGAAGGAACTCGGCCTCCCCTACGCCCTCGACGGCACGCCGCCGCCGTCGCCGGAGCGGATCCAGGCGACCCGCGACATCTTCGCCGCGCGCGGCATCCTCGCGATCTGACCCTTACGGCAGCAGGCAGTCCTCGACCACGGCGAAGCCGTTGACGCGCATCAGGGTGAGGCGGCGGGCGTGGTATTGCACCATGCTGGAGCGGTGGCTGATGGTGATGATCGCCGCCTTGGGATAGGCCGCCAGCAGCATTTCCATCATCCGCCGCTCGGTGTCGCGGTCGAGGCCGTCGGTGGCCTCCTGGATGAAGATCCAGTCGGGCTTGTGCAGCAGCAGGCGCGCGAAGCCGAGGCGCTGCTGCTCGCCCGCCGAGAGGGTTTCCTCCCAGTCCTCCTCGTCGTCCAGACGGCCGACGAAGTCCTGCAACCCCACCCGCAGCAGCGCCGCCTTGAGGGCGTCGTCCTCCTCCGGCTGCGGCACCTGGGGGAACACCACGGCGGTGCGCAGCGGCCCGATCGGCAGATACGGCCGGTGCGGCATGAAGAAGATCTTGCCCCCCGACGGCAGGCTGACGCGGCCGTGGCCCCACGGCCAGAGCCGCGCCACCACCTTGAACATCTTGACCGCGGCGCCCGGGTCGCCGGTGATCAGCACCCGCTCGCCCACCGCGATCGAGGTGTTGAAGCGCGCGATCTGGGTGGCGCCGTTGGAGTCGGCGATCTCGACCTCGTGGAACGACAGCTCCGGCTCGCCCGAAACGTCGACGCGGATGCCGTCGTGCCCGCCCGCGGCGATGCGCCGGGCGACCACGTCCACCCCCTCCGACAGCCGCAGCACCCGCTCCACCGAGGCGCGCCACGCGGCCACTCCGGCGAGGTTGTCGATGGGCCAGGAGAGCGCGGCGGTCATCTGCCCGAACGCCTGGGCGGTGCGCATCAGCACGCCCAAGGTGATGAGACCGGCGATGTAGCGCGGCGCCGCCACCAGGAACGGAAACGCCATCGACAGCACCGACCACGACGAGGAAAAGAACATCAGCCGCGTAAGCGCCCAGGTCTGGCGATCCCACGCGCGGATCACGCAGCGGAACAGACTGCGGAAGTGGCGGCGCTCGCCGGTCTCGCCGTGCAGCAGCGCGATCGCCATGGCGTTCTCGCGGGCGTGGACAAGGCCGAAGCGGAAGTTCGCCTCGTCGGTCTGGCGGCGGTCGGCGGCGCGAATCAAAGGCTTGCCGAGGGTCCAGGCGACCATCGCGCCGATCCCCGAATAGGCGATCGCCAGGAACACCAAGTGCCCCGGCAGCGGAATTTCCAGCCCGCCGAAGGTTTTCAGCACCGGGCCGGAGAGGGTCCAGAGAATCTGCGTGAAGCTCACCAGCAGCAGCAGCGCGTAGGTGAGCGAGTGGGCGAGGTCGATGGCCGACTCGGTGCTGATGCGGATGTCCTCGGCGATCCGGCCGTCCGGATTGTCGTGGTCGCCGGGGACGAAATTGAGGAGATACTGCCGCCCGCCCGACATCCACTCGCGGAACACCCGGTAGGTGAGCCACTTGCGCCACTCCACCTGAAGGCGCCGCTTGACCCGCAGATGGGTGGTGGTGATGGCGACGTTGGCGGCGATGACGAGGGCGAGGATTCCCATCAGATAGACGAAGTCGTCCATCCGCCGCGCTTCGAGGGAGTTGAAAAGCTGTTCGTTCCAGATGTTGAGGGCGACCGGGATGCCCACCTGCATCACCGTCAGCACCAGCAGCAGCACCACGAGAACGCGCCGCCGCCAGCCCTCCTCCACCGACCAGAAGGGCATGGCCAGGGCGACGAAACGCCGGAAAAACGATGACTTCGGTTGCTCCGGCCGTGCGGCCAGGGCGTCGGCGGCGTCGGTTCCCAAGGTTCCCCCGGAATGACCCAATTCTCCTTGCCCGATGTATCAGCCCCACCGGGTCGGCGCCAGAAAATTCCGACGCCGCGAACTGGCATCATGCTTGCGAAGGAGAGCGCGGCCGCGGGAACCCCCCGCCGCCCCCGCAACCCGAACGGAACCGATGGCACCGACCGCATGACCCGATCCGCCGCCCGCCGCACCGCACGCCTCGCCACGACCCTGGCCGCCACGCTTTTCGTATGGTGCGCCAGTGGGTTGGAGGTGCTCGCGTGGGAGGGAACGTGCATCGAGACGGCGGCGCGGGTGAACGACCGCGAGGGCCTGCCGCCGTACATGCTGGGCAGCATCGCGATCACCGAAAGCGGCCGCCTCGACCCCTCCAGCAAGGCAAAAGTTGCCTGGCCGTGGACCGTCACCTCCGGCGGCGACGGGCAGTATTTGCCGAGCAAGGCGGCGGCGATCGCCGAGGTGAAGCGGCTGAAGGCGGCGGGCGTCACCAACATCGACGTCGGCTGCATGCAGATCAACCTCAAGTACCACCCGGACGCCTTCGCCAGCCTCGAGGCCGCCTTCGACCCCGAGACCAACGTCCGCTACGCCGCGCAATTCCTGAAGGATCTGCGGGCCGCGCAGGGCAGTTGGGCGGAGGCGGTGCGGCATTATCATTCGGCCAACGACGACCGCAGCCTCGCCTACGCCAAGCGGGTGGCGAAGAACTATCACGACCTCTCCGGCGACGCCGAAGCCAAGCCCCGGCCGACGCAGCTGGCGCAGATGGCTCAGGTCGCCCAACGCACCAACGCCAAGCGCATGTCGGCGCCCTCGGCGGTGCGGGAAGCCCCGCCGATGCAGGCCGCCGTGGCCGAGGACCTGGAGAAGAAGCGCGCCGCCGCCCGCGCCGAGGCGGAAGGCTGGCGCCGCGCCAAGCTCGAGGCCTACCTCGCCCGCAAGGCCGGCAAGGTGGACGGCTGACGGCGTAAATTTTCATCGCCCGGCGCCCCGCATTCTCTGGAAAAGCCAGGGGAAATCGCTGTAGTCTTGTCCCCGCTTGAGCATCAACGGGAGACGACGATGAGCGAATGGAGCCTTGTCTACGATCGTTACGATCCTTCCGAGCAAGGCCTGCGCGAAGCGCTCTGCACCACCGGCAACGGCTATTTCTGCACTCGCGGCGCGTTCCCCTGGGCGAAGGCGGGCGACGTCCACTACCCCGGCACCTATGTCGCGGGCGGCTACAACCGCGCCACCTCCAAGCTCGGCGAGCACGAGCAGGAGCACGAGGACCTCGTCAACTTCCCCAACTGGCTGGGCCTGACCTTCCGCATTGACGGCGGCGACTGGTTCGACCTCGACAAGGTGGAAGTTCTGTCGTTCGAACAGACCCTCGACCTGCAAGAGGGCATGCTCAAGCACGCGATCCGCTTCCGCCACGACAAGTCCCGCGAAACCACCCTGACGATGCGCCGCTTCGTCCACATGGGCTGGCCGCACCACGCCGCCCAGGAAATGGTGGTGGTGGCGCAGAACTGGTCGGGCACCATCGAGTTCCGCTCCGATCTCGACGGCCACGTCGCCAACCGCGGCGTCGCCCGCTATTCCCACCTGGTGTCGCACCACCTCGACTACATCGCCGCGGGCGAGTTCACCGGCGTGCTCAGCCCCGACACCATGATCTATCTCATCACCCGCTCGTCGCAGAGCCGGGTGCGGGTGGGCATGGCGGCGCGCACCCGGGTGTTCCGCAGCAACGTCTGGCAGGAGGATGCGCCGGTCACCGTCAACGCGGTGGACGGCTACGTCGAGGCGCTGATCCCGGTGGAGATCGCGCGCGGCGAGCCGATCCGCGTGGAGAAGATCTGCACCCTCTACACCTCGCGCGACAAGGCGATCTCGGAGGCGGGCCTCGCCGCCCGCGAGGCGCTGGACCGCTGCCGCAACATCGCCCAGCTCCAGCAGACCCACTTCCGCGC
The DNA here is from genome assembly GCA_030604885.1 of Alphaproteobacteria bacterium. GTDB lineage: Bacteria > Pseudomonadota > Alphaproteobacteria > Rhodospirillales > Rhodospirillaceae > Oleispirillum. Next base: position 14,190 of record JAUVUZ010000026.1, read on the forward strand.
CTGGAACAACTACTGGGAACGCTGCGACATCGTGCTGCACCCGTCGCTGCACGAGGAGCAGAAAATTCTGCGCCTGCACATCTTCCACCTGCTGCAGACCGCCTCGAACCACACCCTCGACCTGGACGTGGGCCTGCCCTCGCGCGGCTGGACCGGCGAGAGCTATCGCGGCCACGTGTTCTGGGACGAAGTGTTCATGCTGCCGTTCCTCACCTTCCGGCTGCCGATCGTCTCGCGCGCGCTGCTGGAATACCGCTATCTCCGCCTCGGGCGGGCGCGGCTCAACGCGCAGCTCGAGGGCTTCCGCGGCGCGATGTTCCCTTGGCAGAGCGGCTCGGACGGGCGGGAGGAGTCGAAGGCGATGCACTTCGACTGCGCCACCGGCTCCTGGACGCCGGACGATTCGCGGCGCCAGCGCCACGTCAACGCGATGATCGCGTGGAACGTCTGGCACTACTTCCTCGCCTCGGGCGACCGCCGCTGGATGGGCCTGCGCGGCGCCGAGATCATCGTGCTGATCGCGCGCTTCTTCGCCTCGCTGGCGAAGCACGACGCCGCCGAGGACCGCTACCACATCGAGGGCGTGCTGGGGCCGGACCAGTTCCACCACGGCTATCCCGCCGACCAACCCCACTCGGGCGTGCGCGACAACGCCTACACCAACGTGATGGTGGCGTGGCTGATGGACACGGTGCTGACCGTGCTCGACGTCATCGACGACATCTACCGCCGCGAGCTGATGCAGAAGCTCGACATCCAGAAGGAAGAGCTGGACGTCTGGGCGGACATGAGCATGAAAATGGCGGTGCCGTTCTTCGGCGACGGCATCATCAGCCAGTTCGAGGGCTTCGACGCCCTGGAGGAGATCGACCTCGCCGCCCTGCGCGCCAAGCACGGCGACATCGCCCGGCTCGACCGCATCCTCGCCGCCGAGGGCGACGACGCCAACCGCTACAAGGTCTGCAAGCAGGCCGACACGCTGATGCTCTACTACCTCTTCACCGAGTCCGAGCTTTCGGCGCTGCTGTTCCGCCTGGGCTACGACTTCACCGAGGAGCACTATCGCCGCACCCTCGACTACTACATGGACCGCACCACCCACGGCACCACCCTCAGCCACCTCGTCCACGCCACCATCCTGACGCGCAACAACGATCCGCGCGCCTGGGACTGGATGCAGAAGGTGCTGCGGGCGGACCTCACCGACATCATCGGCGGCACCACCCGCGAGGGCATCCACCTCGGCATGATGTCGGGCACCGCCGACATGTTCCAGCGCGGCTTCACCGGCGCGCGCATCGCCGACGGCATCCTCAACCTCGACCCGGTGTTCCAGGACAAGATCAAGCAGATGCGCTGCAAGCTGCGCTTCCACGGCAACTGGCTGGCCATCGACCTGAGCGAGGACCGCATCAGCATCAACGCCGATTCCGCGTGGTCGGAGCCGGTGACGATCTGCGTGCGGGGCGAATGCCGCAAACTGGCGCCCGGCTCGACCCTGGTGTTCAAGCTGTAACACGGGTGCCGACGTTTCGGTGTTTTCTTGCGCCGCAACGTCGGTATACTCGCCCGGCTTGAATAACAATAATCGGGGCCGCCGGCGACGCGGCCGGGATCGAGGTTGACCCGCCGCCATGGCTCAGGACGTCGGAACGCTCACGCTGTATCGCGAAAAGACGCTGTTCTTCGACGGCGCGCACCCGGGGCCGGACCTCGAGCCGTTCGCCCGCCTGGCGATCCGCTCCAACCGCGTCGTCAGCGCGCTGTCCTCGGGCGGCAAGGTGCGGCGCCTGGTGGTGCGCGGCCACAACATCCCGACGACGCTGCGCCTCGCCGGTCGGCTGGTGGACGTCTTCAAGGCCGACCCCGCCGCCCTCGACGGCGATTCCGCCATCGACTGGCAGACCCTCTCCGACGCCGTGCTCTCCGACTACGACCGCGGCTTCGTGCCCGAAACCTGGCTCGCCGCCTATGTGGACGGCACGCCGCTCTACGCCTCGCGGCCGCTCCACCCGGCGTTCGACGCGCTGGAGGCCGAGACCAAGGGCGGCGAGGTGAACGAGCCGATGCTCAAGCGCCTCGCGCCCCGGATCGTCGACATCCGCCAGACCCGCCTGCGTCACGAAAGCCGCTCGGCGGTGGTGATGAACGAATCGAGCGACGGCGTGCGCTGCGCGGTGATCGACCGCCGCCGCGGCAAGGACGCGGCGTTCTCGTTCCATGTGCAGAACCCGCCGAAAAAGCGCATCCGCATGTCGGCCACCCTGTCGATGGCCGCCGACCTGTTCGAGCTGCAAAACCTCTATGCCCTCGCCGAGCGGGTTCAGCGGGCGCTGGCGGAGGTCAAGGGCGGCGGCGCCCTGCCCTTCTCCCTCGACCAAGTGGAGGCGATCACCACCCGCAACACCCAGCTCGCGGCGCTGATCCAGGCTTTCCACGAGACCCACGCGGTGCGCTATCGCCCCGCGCCGCCCGCGTATCTGCCGGTGAGCGTGCGCGGCTGACGCACGAATAACGACATTTTTCGGAACCGAACGACGGGTTCCGCGTTGCGCCCCCAGGGTCCGCCGCCGTCAGCGGCGGCGGCGGGCCGTTCGCGGTCGACCGCTCGGCATCCGGACTTCCACCGTTCCCCATGCTGCCCGGCACCGTCCCCTATGCCTCGCAACAGAAGGGACACGCCCCCATGACCGATTCCCGCATGACCTCGCGGCGCAACCTCCTCAAGGCCTCGGCCACCACGGTGGCGGCCGCCGCCGCGGTCGGCAAGGGCGGGGCCGCCCTCGGCGCGCCGCCGCCCGCCCCGGATCTCGGCTCCTACGCGCCCAAGGCGTTCTCCGCCGACGAATGGCGCTTTCTCCTCGCCGCCTGCGACCGCCTGATCCCCGACGACGACAGCGGCCCCGGCGCGCTCGCCGCCAACGTGCCGATCTTCATCGACCGCCAGATTTCCGGAGATTTCGGCAACGCGCGCGACTGGTACATGCAGGGTCCGTTCCCCGAGAACGTCTCGCCGCTGATGGGCTACCAGGCGCCGCTCACCCCGGCGGAGGTCTACCACCTCGGCATCGCCGCCACCGACGCCTGGTGCCGCGACCGCCACAACGCCCCGTTCGCCGACCTCGCGCCGGAGCAGAAGGACGCGGTGCTCACCGGCCTCTCCAAGGGCGACATCGCGCTGAGCGGCGTGGATGCGCGGCATTTCTTCGAGTTCCTGCTGCAGAACACCAAGGAGGGCTTCTTCGCCGACCCGATCCACGGCGGCAACAAGCACATGATCGGCTGGGCGATGATCGGCTTCCCCGGTGCCCGCGCCTCCTTCCTCGAGTGGGTGGACATCCACAATCAGAAGTATCCCCTCGGGCCGGTGGCCCTCACCGGCGAGCGGAGGTGACGCCATGGCGAGACAGGAGAAACCGGTCGACATCGTGATGATCGGCCTGGGGTGGACCAACGCGATCATGGGCATGGAGCTGGCCTCCACCGGCTTGAGCATCCTCGCCCTGGAGCGCGGCGAAGACCGCGACACCATGCCCGACTTCGTCTACCCCCGCATGGCCGACGAACTCAGCTACGGCGTCCGCTACAAGCTGATGGTCCGCCCCTCCGACAACACCCAGACGATCCGTCACAGTCCCAAGGACACCGCCGTGCCCTACCGGGTGCTGGGGTCGTATCTCCCCGGCACCGGCGTGGGCGGCTCGGGCGTCCACTGGAACGGCCACACCTGGCGGCCGCTCGAGGAGGAGTTCCGGCTGCGCTCCTACGTCACCGAGACCTTCGGCGCCAAGACCATCCCCGAGGGCATGACGATCGCGGACTACCCGGTCAGCTACGACGAACTCGAAGCCGACTTCGACATGTTCGAGCGGGTGGCGGGCATTTCCGGCAAGGCGGGCAACATCAACGGCCGGATCCAGGAGGGCGGCAACCCGTTCGAGGCGCCCCGCTCCGGCGAATATCCGATGCCGCCGCTGAAGCGCACCTACAACGACGTGCTGTTCGACGAGGCGGCGAAGGCGATGGGCTTCCACCCCTTCCCCCTCCCCGCCGCCAACGCCTCGCAGGCCTACACCAACCCTTACGGCCTGACCCTCGGCCCCTGCAACTTCTGCGGATACTGCGAACGCTACGGCTGCATCAACTATTCGAAGTCGTCGCCGCAGGTGTGCATCCTGCCGCTGCTCAAGCGCCAGCCCAACTTCAGCTACCGCACCCGCGCCGATGTGATCCGCATCGACCTCGACAAGGCGCGCAAGCGGGCGGTGGGCGTCACCTACCTCGACGAGAACGACGAGGAGGTGTTCCAGCCCGCCGACCTGGTGATCCTCGGCAGCTATTCGATCAACAACGTGCGCCTGATGATGCTCTCGGGCATCGGCGAGATCTACGACCCGGCCAAGAACACCGGCACCCTCGGCCGCAACTACGCCTACCAGATGAACGGCGGCTACACCCTGTTCTTCAAGGACAAATACTTCAACCCCTTCATCGGCGCGGGCGGCAACGGCCAGTGCATGGACGATTTCGCGATCAGCCGCATCGACTTCGCCAAGGAGGGCTTCATCGGCGGCTCCTACATCAACGCGGCGATGACCCACGGCCAGCCGATCCGCAGCCTGCCGCTGCCGAGCGGCAGTCCGTCGTGGGGATCGGGCTGGAAGAAGGCGGCCCAGGAGTGGTACGGCCACGTGATGACGGTCGGCTCCCACGGCAGCAACATGGCGTATCGCGATTGCTACCTCGACCTCGACCCCACCTACACCGACCGCCACGGCCTGCCGCTGCTGCGCATGACCTTCGACTGGAAGGACAACGACGTGCGGATGACCCAGTTCATGAAGAACCGGCTCAAGCCGCTGATGGATTCGATGGGAGCCGACGTGGTGCAGGCGGCGTTCAAGGAGCCGGGCGCCCATTACGACATCCGCCCCTACCAGACCACCCACAACGTCGGCGGCACGGTGATGGGCCACGACCCCAAGACCAGCGTGCTCAACCGCTATCTCCAGTCGTGGGAGGTCCACAACCTGTTCGTGATGGGGGCGAGCGCGTTTCCGCAGAACCTCCAGTACAACCCCACCGGGCTGGTGGGCGCCCTCGCCTATTGGTCGGCCCGCGCGATCCGCGAGGACTACCTCAAGAACCCCCGCCCCCTGGTCGGGGCATGAGGAGGCCGCAGATGAAACCCTCTCTCGCGCTGCCCGCGCTGCTGCTGGTTCTCGCCGGTCCGGCCCACGGCGCCGCCGACCCCGAAACCGTGGCGCGCGGCAAATATCTCGCCGCCGCGGGCGATTGCGTCGCCTGCCACACCGCGCCCGACGGCCGCCCTTACGCGGGCGGCCGCGCGGTGGAAAGTCCGTTCGGCGACATCTACTCCTCCAACATCACGCCGGACCGCAAGTTCGGCATCGGCGACTATTCCCTCGAGGACTTCAGCCGCGCGGTGCGCCTCGGCGTGCGCAAGGACGGCGCGCAGCTCTACCCGGCGATGCCCTATCCCTCCTACGCCAAGATCTCCGACGCCGACATCGCCGCGCTCTACGCCTTTTTCATGAACGGCATCGAGGCGGTGCCCCAGGCCGCGCCCAAAACCGCGCTGGCGTGGCCGTTCAGCATGCGCTGGGGGGTCAAGTTCTGGAACTGGGCGTTCGCCCCCGAGGGCGTGAGCGCCCATGCCGAGGCCCCCGACCCGCTCGGCCGCGGCCGCTATCTGGTGGAGAGCCTCGGCCACTGCGGCAGCTGCCACACGCCGCGCGGCCTGGCGTTCCAGGAGAAGGGCTACGGCGCCGACGACGAGCACTTCCTCGCCGGAGCGGAGATCGGCGGTTGGCCGACGCCGTCGCTGCGGGCGGGCGGATCGGGCCGGGGGCTGCCGCAGTGGAGCGAGGACGACATCGTCGAATTCCTCGCCACCGGCCGCAACCGCTTCGGCGCGGTGGTGGGCGAGATGGAACTGGTGATCACCCACAGCACCTCGCAACTCACCGAGGCGGACAACCGCGCCATCGCCACGTTCCTCAAATCCCTCCCCGCCCACGCCGACACCTCCGCCGCAGCCCCGGCGGCGGCGCCCGACACCGCCCAGCGCCTCACCGCCGCCAAGGTGGACGTGAACTCGGGCGAACGCCTCTACCTCGACAACTGCAACGCCTGCCACTTCGTCGACGGCAAGGGCGCGCCGCCCGCCTTCCCGCCGCTGGCGGGCAACACCCTGGTGGAGGCGGAAAGCCCGAGCGGCGTGATCCACGTGATCCTCTCGGGCGCGCGCCTGCCCTCGACGCCCCGGGCGCCCTCGGACATCGCGATGCCGAACTTCGACTGGCGGCTGTCCGACGACGAGGTGGCGAAGATCGCCTCGTTCGTGCGGTCGTCGTGGGGGAACCGCGGCGACGCGGTGACGGCGGATCAGGTGGCGAAGATCCGCAAGGAGATCGGCAAGGTGAAGCCCTCGGCGGCGCCCGACGTGAAATAGGCGCGTGACGGGCGGGGCCGGACAGCCGGCCCCGCCCGCGCGTTTTCAGCCCCAGAGATCGGGGAGCGGCGGCTGCACCCGGCCGCGCGCGTAAGAGAGACCGAATTCCCGGTCCTTGGCGAGGATCACCGGACCGTCGATGTCGCAATAGGTCGCCCGGCTGCCGAGCAGGAATGCCGGAGCCATCGACAGGCTGGTGCCGACCATGCAGCCGACCATCACCTTGAGGTCCGCGTCCTCGGCCGCCTTGACCATCGCCATCGCCTCGGTCAGGCCGCCGGTCTTGTCGAGCTTGACGTTGACCATGTCGTAGAGCCGGGCGAGGCGCGGGATGTCCTTGACCGTGTGCGAGGATTCGTCGGCGCAGAGGGGGATCGGGCTGTCGATCCCCTCGAGCGCGTCGTCCTCGCCCGCGGGCAGGGGCTGCTCCACCATCGCCACGCCGAGATCGGCCAGCGCGCCGAGGGTCGGCAGCAGGTCGTCGGGCGGCAGGGCCTCGTTGGCGTCCACGATCAGGGTCGCGTCGGGGCGCGCCTTGCGGATCGCCTCGACCCGGGCGAGCGCGCCCTCCGACCCCAGCTTGATCTTCAGGAGCGGGCAGCCCGCCTTGGCCACCGCCTGCGCCGCCATCTTCTCCGGCAGGTCGAGGGAGAGGGTTTCGGCGGTGGTGAGCGGACCGGGCCGGTCGAGACCGGCGATCTCCCACACCGCGCGTCCCCGCTCCTTCGCCTCCAGGTCCCAGAAGGCGCAGTCGAGGGCGTTGCGCGCCGCCCCGGGGTGCAGGGCGTCCTGCAACGCCAGCCGGTCGAGACGGCCGGAGGCGAGCCGGGGCGCCAGCGCCTCGATCTCCGCCACCACGCCCTCCACGCTTTCGCCGTAGCGGGCGTAGGGGACGCACTCGCCGCGCCCGCGCTTGCCGCTGCGGGCATCGGTGAGCGACACCACCACCACCTCGGCGACGGTGCGGGAGCCTCGCGAGATCGTGAAGCTCCCGGCGATCGGCCAGCTTTCGCGCTGTACGTCAAGCACCCACATCTGCGGCTCCCTCAGATTTTCGCCAGTTCGGCGACGATCGGGGCGACGCCGTCCTTCAGCGGATCGACGCACGGCAGGCCGAACGCCTTCGAAAGCTCCGCCTTCATCGTCGCCGCCGCCTCGGGCTTCATCGCCGAGGTGTTGAGGCAGATGCCGACGAAGCGGACCTCCGGGTTGACGAGGCGGGCGTGCACCAGGTTGAGATCCATGCACGACTTGATGTCGGGTAGCTGGTATTCGGGCAGGCCGCGCATGTGGTCGCGCACCGGGTCGTGGCACAGCACCAGGGCATCCGCCTGGGCGCCGTGGATCAGCCCCAGCGACACGCCCGCGTAGGACGCGTGGAACAGCGACCCCTGCCCCTCGACGATGTCCCAGTGGTCCGGATCGTTGGCGGGCGAAAGCCATTCCACCGCGCCGGAAATGAAATCGGCCACCACCGCGTCGACGGAGACGCCCGAACCGGCGATGAAAATGCCGGTCTGACCGGTGGCGCGGAAGTCCACCTTCATCCCCTGGGCCTTCATCTCCTTCTCGATCGCGAGCGCGGTGTACATCTTGCCCACCGAGCAATCGGTGCCGACCGCCAGCAGGCGCTTGCCGGTGCGCGGCTTGCCCGAGGCGACCGCGAATTCCTGCGTCGGGTGGCGGACGTCGAACAGCTGGCGGCCGAGCTTGTCGGCATGCGCCTTGATTTCGGGCACGTCGGCCAGGCGCTGGTGCAGGCCCGCGGCCACGTCCATGCCCAGGTCCATCGCCTCGAGAATCGTCTTGAGCCAGGCGCCGCCGATCACGCCGCCGCGGTTGGCGACGCCGACGATCAGGGTTTTGGCGCCCTTGGCCGCGGCCTCGGCCACGGTCATGTCGGCGAGGCCGAGGTCGGCCTTGCAGTCGGGCAGGCGGATCTGCCCCACGCACCACTCCGGCCGCCAGGTGGCGATGCCGCCCGCCGTCTTCGCCGCGAGCTGGTCCGGCGCGTCTCCCAGAAACAGCGCATAAGGCCGTTCGATCTGCATCTTCTCGTCACTCCTCGTTCCCGATGGTGTTGCTTTCACACAGTCTTGAAGGCCGTACGCCCCGGGGTTTGATCCCGGTGGTCGCAAGGCCGATTTCGCCACAGGAGAGGGCGACGCTGAACGCGCGCCTCGGCCGCGAATCAATGCACGGCACGGCGGGCGGAGGCAACAGTTTTCCACCTCGCCCCACCCCGGAAACCCCGGTTTCCGGTTGACAAAATCCGCATGTTGGCCGGTAATCGTGATGGGTTCCAATGCGGGAATCCGCACTCGAACGAATGGCCTCGGTACGATGAACCAGTTGACCACGACGATCCAGGGCCGCAGCGTCGCCGCCGCCGCGACCCACGCCGACGAACAGGTGTTCGTCACCATTTACGTCGCCAAGCAGCTGTTCGGCATCCCCGTCGAACGGGTGCAGGACATCCTGATCCCCGAGAAGATCGCGCACATCCCGCTCGCGCCGTCCGAGATCGCCGGGGCCATCAACCTGCGCGGCCGCATCGTCACCGTGGTCGACGTCCGGCAGTGCCTCGGCCTCAAGCCGCCGCCGGAAGGGACGACGCCGATGTGCGTCACCGTCGAGCAGGGCGCCGAGCTCTACAGCCTCAAGGTCGATTCCGTCGGCGCGGTGATCACCATGCCGACCGAGCGCATCGAGCGCAACCCCACCACCCTCGACCAGCGGTGGCGCAGCATCTCCGTGGGCGTGATCCAGCTCGAAGAGGAACTGCTGATCCTCCTCGACATCGATTCGCTGCTGGGCTTCGCCGGTCGCTGAGAATGGCTTCAGGCCCCGATATTGAGATCGAAGCGGCGCACGTTCCGGGCGCCGCTTTTTCTTTGTCCGGTGGCTCCGGAGCCGGGCGATGACACCCAAACCTTACGAACGCTTCCTCTCCCTGGCGTTCTGCTGGGGGGAAATCCTCCTCGAACTCGACGACGAATTCCGCATCGCCTTCGCGGGCGGCCTCACCGAGGCGCTGTTCGGCAAGGCGCCGGAGGCGTTGCGCGGGTGCGACATTCTCGAACAGTTCGCAAGCTCCACCCGAACCCTGCTGCGCGCCGCCCTCGTCCGCGCGCGCCTGGGCGGGCGCATCCAGGACCTTTACGTCGCGTTCTCGCGCCACGACCGCCACGAGCAGATCTGCCAGATCGCCGGCTACCACACCCGCAACGAGGTGGGCGACGGCCGCTTCTTCCTCGCCGTCAAGCTGATGCCCAACGCCTATTTCGACCAGGCGGTGGGCGGCGCCGACGGCTTCGCCGACGCGGAGTCGTTCTGCGACATGGCCAACGAGGCCCTCTCCCGCCGCCGCGAGGCCCGCCTCACGCTGATCTCGATCCCCGACCTGCAAACCCTGTTCGGCGAGCTTTCGCGCGGCGAGCAGCGCAGCATCCGCCTCGCGATCGGTTCGTTTCTCGGCGCCCACACCCTCGACGACGCGCGGCCGGGCACCATGGGCCTCGGCAAATACGGCTTCATCCACGACGACGGCGCCGACGTGGACGCGATCCGCGACGAGCTGGCCGCGCTGCTGGGCACCGTCGCCCGCGGCCAAAGCCTCGACGTGCGCGCCGCCACCATCGCAGGGCACGAGCGCATCCACCCGGACGACCTCGCCAAGGGCATCGTCTTCGCGATCAACCAGTTCAAGGAAAGCGCGGCGGAGGGCCTCACCCTCTCGGCCCTCAACGCCAACTTCGCGGGCTTCGCCGAGGAAGCGGTCAAGACCGTCACCCTGTTCCGCGACACCATCGGCCGCTCCAACTTCAGCATCGTGTTCCAGCCGATCGTCTCGCTCGACGACGGCGGCATCCACCATTACGAAGTGCTGAGCCGGTTCAGCGGCCGCTTCGGCGAATCCCCCTATCGCTACATCTGCTTCGCCGAGGAAACCGGCCTGATCGCCGATTTCGACTTTTCGGTGGTGCAGAAGACCGTCGCCTGGCTCGAAACCCACGGCCGCAACACCGGCCACCGCTTCGCCGTCAACATGTCGGGCCAGTCGCTGGTCAACCCCGCCTACCGCCAACGCATGGACGACCTGCTGCGGCACAAGCCGTGGCTCAAGGACCGGCTGATGGTGGAACTGACGGAATCCTCGCGGGTCGAGGACCTGCACGCCGCCGATCTCTACATCCAGCACCTGCGCGGGCGCGGCGTGCCGGTGTGCCTGGACGATTTCGGCGCGGGCGCCGCCAGCTTCAACTACCTCAGCGCCATGGCGGTGGACGTGGTGAAGCTCGACGGCACCGCCATCGACAACACCATCGGCTCGCTCAGGGGTCGCGCGTTCATGAAGGCGATGGGGTCGTTCTGCCGGGCGCTCGGCGTGCAGACCATCGGCGAGATGATCGACACCCCCGACAAGGTCGCGTTCCTGAAGGATTGCGACATCGATTTCGCGCAAGGATTCCTGTTCGGCAAGGCCCTGCCGAACCCGGCGGCGGCGGCGGCGTTCGCCCCCGCTTGAAGCGTCACGCGGCGGCCAGGGCGCGGATGCGCTCCACCATCGCGAACAGGCCGTTGCGGCGGCTCGGCGACAAATGCCGGTCGAGGCCGAGGCCGGAGAGGAAGGCCTCCGCGTCCACCTCGCGGATCTCCGCCTTGGTGCGACCCGAATACAGCATCAACAGAATCCGGATCAGCCCCCGCACGATGTGGGCGTCGCTGTCCGCGACGATCTCGAGCCGGGCGCGGCCCAGGTCGTCCGCGTGCTCGCGGCCGATCATCCACACCTGACTGGTGCAGCCGCGCACCTTGGTCGCCTCGGTCTTGAGCGCCTCGTCCATCGGCGGCAGGCCCTTGCCGAGGTCGATGATGTAGGCGTAGCGCTCCTCCCAATCGTCCAGGAAGCCGAAGGTTTCCCGAAGCTCGGTCAGCTCCGCCTCGTGGGTCGTCGTGTCCATTCCCGTTCCCCAACCCAAAACCATCGCGGAGGGACTCGGTCCCTCCGCACCTCCCATTCGTTTTCGCGCGAAGCGCCGAAGGGCGCTCACGCCGCGCGACCACCGTATCCCGCTTCGCGGAAAAACCAAAGGGTCCACAGGGCCCTCGGCCCTGTGCGGGGTCCAGGGGCGGCGCCCCTGGGCCTTCGTGTAAGCTTCAGAAATAGTCGAGAATCATTCGCGCGGCTTCGGACATGTTGTCGGGCGTCCACGGCGGGTCCCACACCAGGTAGACCTCGACGACGCCGACGCCGCGCACCCGGGCGACGGTTTCCGCCACCTCGGTGGGCAGCTCGCCCGCCACCGGGCAGCCCGGCGCGGTGAGCGTCATGCGGATTTTCACGTCGCCGTCCTCGGAGCGGAGGATGTCGTAGATCAGGCCCAGGTCGTAGATGTTGACCGGGATTTCCGGATCGTGGACCTCCCGAAGCGCCTCGACGATCGGCTCGTCGTCGTCGAGCGGCGGCTCGCCGGGTTGCAGCGGCAGCCCGGCGCGGCCGACGAGATCCTCGTCGGCCAGGGCTTCGGCGTCGGCGCTGGCGTCGATCTCGTCGGCCCAGTCGGCGGCGGCTTCCTTGTTCTCCGCCGGGGCGGAGAACTCGTCCATGGAAAATCGATTGCTCTCGGTCATTTCACACTGCCTAACGCAACAGGGCCATCGCCCTTTCCACGCCCGACGCCAGGGCTTCCGCCTCGGCGCGGGTGCTGTACATCGCGAAGCTCGCCCGGGTCGTCGCCGACACCCCCATCCGCACCATCAGCGGCTGGGCGCAGTGGTGCCCGGCCCGCACGGCGACGCCGCGCTGGTCGAGCAGGGTGGCGATGTCGGACGGGTGCGCGCCCTCGACGGTGAAGGAGATCACCCCACCCTTGCCCGGCGCGGTGCCGATGATGCGCAGGCCGGGGATGCGGGTCAACAGCCGGGTGGCGTGGTCGAGCACGTCGGTTTCGTGGGCGTGGATGCGCTCCACCCCCAGGCTCTCGACGTAATCGATGGCCGCCGCCAGGCCCACCGCCTCGACGATCATCGGCGTGCCCGCCTCGAAACGCGCGGGCGGCTCGGCCCAGGTGCTGCGCTCGAACGAGACCGTCTCGATCATGTCGCCGCCGCCCTTGTAGGGCGGCATCGTCTCCAGCAGTTCGCGGCGGCCGTAGAGGGCGCCGATGCCCGTGGGGCCGTAGATCTTGTGGCCGGTGACGGCGTAGAAATCCACGCCGAGGGCCTTCACGTCCACCGGCTGGTGCACCGCGCCCTGGCAACCGTCCACCACGATCAGCGCCCCGGCGGCGTGGGCCGCGGCGGCGATCTCGCGGATCGGGAAGATCGTCCCCAGCACGTTCGACATGTGGGCGACGGCGACGAGCTTGACCTTCGGCCCCAGCATCGCCGCGAAGGCGTCGAAATCGAACGCGCCTTCGTCGGTCACCGGGATCGGCCGCACCACCGCGCCGGTGGCGGCGGCGGCGAGCTGCCAGGGGACGATGTTGGAGTGGTGCTCGCTTTCGCACACCAGGATTTCGTCGCCCGGCTTCAGGAACGCCTGCGCCCAGCAGCGCGCCACCAGATTGAGGGCGTCGGTGCCGCCGGAGGTGAACACGATCTCCGACACGTCGCCCGCGCCGAGGAAGCGGCGCACGGTTTCCCGCGCCGCCTCGTAGCGCGCGGTGGCGAGGTCCGAGAGGGTGTAGACGCCGCGGTGCACGTTGGCGTAGGCGGTGCGATACATGGTGTCCATGGTTTCGAGCACCGCCGCGGGCTTCTGGGCCGAGGCGGCGCTGTCGAGGAACACCAGGGGCTTGCCGTGGACGAGGGTGGAAAGGATCGGGAAATCCTTCCGCACCGCCTCCACGTCGAAACGCTCGTCCGGCAGCGTCGCCGCCGAACCGTGCAGGATCGTCATGCCGTCTCCCTTTCCGCCAGCCAGGCGTCGGCGCGGGCGCTGAACGCCTCGCGCACGCCCTCGTCGGAGATCAGATCGATCGCCTCGGCGAGGAAGGCGTGGAGCAGCAGCGCCCGCGCCGAGGCCGGATCGATGCCGCGCGAGCAGAGGTAGAACACCTGCTCGTCGGACAGTTCGCCGCAGGTGGCGCCGTGGCTGCATTTCACGTCGTCGGCGTAGATTTCCAGCTCCGGCTTGCAGTCCACCTCGGCGTTGCGGGAGAGCAGCAGCCCGTTGTGGAGCTGGTTGCCGACGATCCGCTGGGCGTCGCGGTGGACGTGGACCTTGCCCTGGTAGATGCCGCGCGCGCGGTTGTCGAGCACGCCCTTGAACACCTGATCGGTGGTGGTCTCGGCGGCGATGTGCTGCACCTCGGTGGTGGTGTCGCAGATGCCGTCGCCCTTGGCGGCGTAGGCGCCGTTGATGCGGGCGTCGCCGCCCGAGCCGACCATCCGCAGGCGCATCTCGCGGCGGGTGGTCTTGCCGCCGAGTTGCAGGATGAAGCCTTCGTAGCGGGCGTCGGCGGGCACGTCGCAGCGCCCGGCGGAGACATGGGTGGCTTCCGCGCCCTCGCCCTGGAACACGTAGTGGCGCAGCGTCGCGCCCTCGCCCAGGGCGATGTCGGTCACCGCGTCCACCGCGTAGGCGCCGTGGGCCGGGCCGGTGTAGCTTTCCACCAGGGTCAGCGACGCCTTTTCGCCCACCAGCACCACCAGGCGCGGGAAGGCGATGCGCGGACCGGCGGCGGACGTGCTCACCGCGACCACCTCCACCGGCTGCTCGACGGCGGCGCCCGCCTCGACCGCCAGCACCGCGCCGTCTTCGAGGTAGGCGCTGGCGAGGGCGGCGAGCGGCGCCTGCTCGAACGACACGCCCTTGTCGAGGGCGGCGATGACCGCCGCATCCCCGGCTTCCAGGCAGTCCTTGAGGCTCCGCACCGTGAGGCCCGGCACGGCGGGCAGGGTCGAGAGGTCGGCGGCGAAGCGGCCGTCCACCAGCACCACCCGCGCCGCCACGGCGGCAAGCCCCGCCCCGGCGAGGCTGGCGGGCGCCGCCTCGGCGGCGGCGGCCCGGCCGAAGGGGAGGGTTTCCAGGTCCTTGAGGCGGGTGTAGCGCCACGCCTCGACCTTCGGGTGCGGCAGGCCCTGGCGGCGGAAATCGGCCGCCCCGGCCTCGCGCAGACCGGCGACCCGGGGGTCGCCCGCGCCGGGCAGCGCCGCGGCGGTGGCGGCGTAGTCCTGCAGCAGCGGTGTCTGGATCAGGTTCATCGGCTTCTCCCTCACGCCGCGGTGGTGTAGTCGGCGTAGCCGGTCTGTTCCAGGCGACGGGCCAGATCGGCGCCGCCGGTCTCGACGATGCGGCCGTAGGCGAGCACATGGACCACGTCGGGCACGATGTAGTCGAGCAGGCGCTGATAATGGGTGATCACCAGGAACGAGCGGTTCGGGCTGCGCTGGGCGTTGACGCCCTCGGCGACGATGCGGATCGCGTCGATGTCGAGGCCGGAGTCGGTCTCGTCGAGGATCGCCAGCTTCGGCGCCAGCACCGCCATCTGCAGCATTTCGTTGCGCTTCTTCTCGCCGCCGGAGAAGCCGACGTTGAGGGGGCGCTTCAGCATGTCGTCGGGGAGCTGCAACAGCTTCGCCTTTTCCCTCAACATCTTGAGGAAGGCCATTGGATCCATTTCCTTTTCCCCGCGTGCCTTGCGCAGCGCGTTGACGGCGGTCTTGAGGAAGGTGGTGTTGGTGACGCCGGGGATTTCCACCGGATACTGGAACGCCAGGAACAGGCCGAGGGCGGCGCGCTCCTCCGGCTCCATCTCCAGCACGTCGTGGCCGTCGAAGGTGACCGAGCCGCCGGTGACTTCGTAGCCCGGGCGGCCGGAGATCACGTGCGCCAGGGTGCTCTTGCCCGAGCCGTTCGGCCCCATGATCGCGTGAACCTTGCCCGGCTCGATCGTGAGGTTGATCCCCTTGAGGATTTCCTTGTCCTCGACGCTGACGCGCAAATCGTTGATTACCAATCCGTTAGTCATCGAATCTTCTCCGTTTTCCGAACTTGCGCGGTCAGCCGACGCTGCCTTCGAGACTGATGCCCACGAGCTTCTGCGCTTCGACCGCGAACTCCATGGGCAGGTTCTGGAGGACTTCCTTGCAGAAGCCGTTGACGATCAGGGCCACCGCCTCCTCGGACGACAGGCCGCGCTGGCGGCAGACGAACAGCTGGTCGTCGCTGATGCGCGCGGTGGTGGCCTCGTGTTCGAGGGTCGAGAACGGGGTGCGGCTCTCGATGTAGGGGACGGTGTGGGCGCCGCACTTGTCGCCGATCAGCAGGCTGTCGCACTGGCTGTAGTTGCGCGCCCCCTCGGCCCCGGCGAGAACCTTCACCAGTCCGCGATAGGTGTTGTCCGACTTGCCCGCCGCAATCCCTTTGGAAACAATGGTCGAGCGGGTGTTCTTTCCGATGTGGATCATCTTGGTGCCGGTGTCGGCCTGCTGGGCGTTGTTGGTGATCGCCACCGAATAGAACTCGCCCACCGAGTCGTCCCCCTGGAGGATGCAGCTCGGATACTTCCACGTCACCGCCGAGCCGGTCTCCACCTGGGTCCAGGAGATTTTCGACCGCTTGCCGCGGCAGGCGCCGCGCTTGGTGACGAAGTTGTAGATGCCGCCCTTGCCCTCGGCGTCGCCGGGGAACCAGTTCTGCACCGTCGAGTACTTGATCTCGGCGTCGTCCAGCGCGATCAGCTCGACCACCGCGGCGTGGAGCTGGTTCTCGTCGCGCTGCGGCGCGGTGCAGCCCTCGAGGTAGGAGACGTAGCTGCCCTCCTCGGCGATGATCAGGGTGCGCTCGAACTGCCCGGTGTTCTGGGCGTTGATGCGGAAGTAGGTGGACAGCTCCATCGGGCAGCGCACCCCCTTGGGGATGTACACGAACGAACCGTCGGAGAACACCGCCGAGTTGAGGCAGGCGAAGTAGTTGTCGCCCTGCGGCACCACCGAGCCGAGATACTTCTTCACCAGCTCCGGCGCCCGGTGCACCGCCTCGGAGAACGAGCAGAAGATGATGCCCTTCTCTTCGAGCTTGGCCTTGTAGGTGGTCGCCACCGAGACGCTGTCGAACACCGCGTCGACCGCCACGCCCGCGAGGATTTCCTGCTCCTTCAAGGGGATGCCGAGCTTTTCGTAAGTGCGCAGCAGCTCCGGGTCGACCTCGTCGAGGGACTTCGGCGCGTTTTTCGTGGATTTCGGCGCGGCGTAGTAGTGGAGCTCCTGGTAGTCGATCTTCGGGTAATCGACCTTCGCCCACTTCGGCTCTTCCATGGTCCGCCACAGCGCGAGCGCCTTCAGCCGCCAGTCCAGCAGCCATTGCGGCTCGTTCTTCTGGGCCGAGATGTAGCGCACCGTGTCGTCGGTGAGGCCCTTGGGCGCCATTTCCATTTCGACGTCGGTGACGAAGCCGTACTTGTAGGCGCCGCCGGTGAAGGCGTGGACCGTTTCGACGGTTTCGGTGGTGGACGGCATCGATCTCTCCTCTTACGCCTGCATCGCGGCGGCGTGCCGCTCGGCGATCACTCGGTTCAGGTCTTCGGGGTCCATGAAGCGGGCCTCGGGCAGCATGTCGACCAGCCGCACCTCGTCGAGCGACCGGCGGATCGCGACGTTGACGGCGTTCCAGTGGCCGTTCATCGGGCACTGGTGGACGAACTCGCACATCTCACCCGAGTCCTCGACGCAGCCGGTGACGGCGATCGGCCCTTCCAGGGCCTCGATCACCTCGGCCATCGAGATGCCGGCGGGCGGGCGGCCGAAGCCGTAGCCGCCGTTGACGCCGCGGGCCGACTGCAAAAGGCCGGTGCGCGCGAGCTGCTTCAGGATCTTCGACACCGTCGGCAACGGCACGCCGGACGACTGCGCAAGATCGGCGGCGGAGCGTAAGCGGTCGCCCCGCAGCAGGTCGCACAGCACCACGACCGCGTAGTCCGTCAGCTTGTTGACTTTGAGCATCGACGTTCCCCGTGAGTCCGGTCCGGGAGGGGGTTTCGCAGTTGCGAATCGTTCTCACAAACAGGACTAAAACAGTACCGTATCTCAATTAAGCCGTTCCGGCCGGGAGTCAACCCGCAAATCCGAAGGGGTGAAAAATCCCTGCGCCGGGGTGCGGAATTTGCCGTGAATCGCCGAACCCGCGCTTGAGCCGCAGGGGCTGCCGCCCTAATCTGTAGCGTTTGCAGTTTCCCCGGGGATTCCATGACCGCGCGCCACCTCAAGACCATCGGCAGCCTCAACGCCTCCGTGCCGGCGCGCCCCGGCGCGCCGAAGCGGGTGAACGTGCTGGCCGTCGACCCGCTCTACCGCGGCTATTTTTCCGCCAACCGCTACACCCTCGCCCACGAGACCTTCGCCGGCGGCCTCTGCCCGCCGATCACCCGGGAGGTGTTCGAGCGCGGCCACGCGGTGGCGGTGCTGCCCTACGACCCGGCGCGCGACCGGGTGGTGCTGATCGAGCAGTTCCGCGCCGGGGCGATGGTGGCGGGCTGGCACCCGTGGCTGATCGAGGTGCCCGCCGGAATGATCGAGCCGGGCGAGGCGCCGGAGGACGTGGCGCGCCGCGAGACCGAGGAGGAGGTCGGCCTGCCGCTCGGCCGCCTGGAGTTCATCGCCCACGTGCTCTGCACCCCCGGGGCGTCGTCGGAAACCCTGGCGCTCTACTGCGGCGAAGTGTGCGCCGAGGCGGTGCCGGAACACGGCGGCCTCGCCGCCGAGGCGGAGGACATCCGCATCTTCACCCTGCCCGCCGAAGCGGCGATCGCGCTTCTCGACGGCGGACGCCTCGACAACGCCAGCACTCTGATGATGCTGCAATGGTTCGCCCTCAACCGCGCGCGGCTGCGCTCGGCGTGGCTGGCGGACAAGGAGGACCGATGAACCGTTCCGAAAGCCTGGTCACCGGCGCGTGGCTGGAGGCGCACCTCGACGCGCCGGACGTGGCGATCCTCGACGCCACCAGCTTCCTCCCCACCGACCCGCGCGACGCCTACGGCTGCTTTCGCGAGACCCGCATCCCCGGCGCGCGGTTCTTCGACATCAACGACGTGGCCGATCCCGCCAGCCGCCTCTCCCACACCATGCCCGAACCGGCCACCTTCCTCTCCAAGGTCAGCCGCCTCGGCGTCGGCGACGGCATGAAGGTGGTGGTCTACGACGCCAACGGCGGCGCCATGGCGGCGATGCGGGCGTGGTTCATGTTCCGCGCCTTCGGCCATGCCGACGTGGCGGTGCTGGACGGCGGGCTGCCCAAGTGGCTGGCCGAGGACCGCCCCACCGAGGACGGGCCGGAGCGCCCGCGCGCGCCGCGCGACTGGCGCCACTTCACCCCCCGCGACGGCGGCCCCCGGGTGGCGCGGCTCGACGACGTGCGCGCCAACCTCGACACCCGCAAGGCGGCGATGGTGGACGCCCGCAGCGCCGAGCGCTATGCCGGAACCGCACCCGAACCCCGCCCCAGCGCCCGCACCGGCCACGTGCCGGGGGCGCGCAGCCTGCCCTTCGCGTCGCTGCTCAACGCCGACAAGACGATGAAATCCGACGCGGAGATCCGCGAGATCTTCGCCGCCGCGCAGGTGCCGCTCGACAGCACCCCGGTGATCGCGATGTGCGGCACCGGCGTCACCGCCTGCGTGGTCGCCTTCGCCGCCCACCTCGTCGGCAAGTCCGACGTTTCGGTCTACGACGGCAGTTGGGAGGAATGGGGCAACACCCCCGATCTCCCGGTCGCCACCGGCCCCAACCCCTGAGGCAGTTGTTCGCTCACGATGAAGCAAGACACCCTGATCACCCACTCCGGCCGCACCTCGCCCTACTTCGCGCAGAGCGTCAACCCGCCGGTCTACCGCTGCTCCACCGTCACCTTCCCCACCATGGCGGCGATGGCGGAGGCCCAGGCCGACCACCTCAACGCGTTCTACTACGGGCGCATCGGCACCCCCACCACCCAGGCGTTCGAGGAGGCGGTGGCGGCGGTCGAGGGCGCCGAGCGGTGCATCGCCGTGCCCTCGGGCCTCGCCGCGATCGCGGGCGCGCTCACCGCGCTCCTGAAGGCGGGCGACCACGTGCTGGTCTCGGATTCGGTCTACGGCCCGACCCGCACCTTCTGCACCGACGTGCTGATGAAGACCGGCATCGCGGTGGACTTCTTCCACCCCCTGCTCGGCGAGAACATCGAGGTGCTGTTCAAGCCCAACACCAAGGTCGTGTTCTGCGAGACCCCCGGTTCCCTCACCTTCGAGATTCAGGACATCCCCGCCATCGCCCGGGTGGCGCACGCCAAGGGCGCGCTGGTGGTGGCCGACTGCACCTGGGCCTCGCCGATCTTCTACCGGCCGTTCGAAAAGGGCGTGGACGTTTCGGTGCTGGCGGCGACCAAGTACATCGTCGGCCATTCGGACGCGATGCTCGGCACCATCTCCACCTCCGCCGAGCTGTTCCCGATCATCAAGTCGAGCGTGGTGAAGTACGGCTATTCGGTGGGGTCGGAGGAAGCCTATCTCGGCCTGCGCGGCCTGCGCACCATCGCGCCGAGGATGAAGCAGCACCAGGAGAGCGCCCTCAAGGTGGCGCGCTGGCTGCAAACCCGGCCCGAGGTGGCGCGGGTGCTGCACCCGGCGCTGCCCGAGGACCCGGGCCACGAGCTGTTCAAGCGCGACTTCCTCGGCGCCTCGGGGCTGTTCGGCCTGATCCTCGAGCCGTATCCGGAAGAGGCGATGGTGGCGATGATCGACAGCCTCAAGCTGTTCACCCTCGGCTTCTCGTGGGGCGGATACGAAAGCCTGATCACCTACACCACCCCCGGCATCGTGCGCACCACCGTGCTGTGGAACGCCGACGGCCCGACGCTCCGCCTGCACATCGGCCTCGAGGACCCGGACGACCTGATCGCCGACCTGGAAGCCGGGTTCGCGGTGCTCAACGGCTTCGGGGGCTGAGATGGGCGTCGAAACCCTGCTCGACGCGGTGAAGTTCGACGCCGACGGACTGGTGCCCGCGATCGCCCAGCAGCACGACACCGGCGAGGTGCTGATGGTGGCGTGGATGAACCGCGACGCCATCGCCGAAACCCTCGCCACCGGGCGCGTCTGCTACTGGTCGCGCTCGCGCAAAAGCCTGTGGCGCAAGGGGGAAACCTCGGGCCAGGCGCAGACTCTGGTGGCGCTGCGGCTGGATTGCGACGGCGACACCCTGCTGCTGCTGGTGGAGCAGGCCGGGGTCGCCTGCCACACCGGGCGGCGCTCGTGCTTCTATCGCGAATGGCAGGCGGGCGAGTTGGCGGTGATCGCCGCGCCCGAGGTGTCGGAGGAAGCCCTCTACGGCAAGCCTAGTTGAGCGGCAGCAGCAGGCCGGCGCCGGGCCGGGCGACGGGTTGGGCCTGCCCTCCGGTGAGCGACAAGGGCGTCGCGTCGCGCGGCGCGGGCTCCGCCGCAACCGCCGGGCGCGCCACCGCGGCGGGCGGGGCGACGGCGGGCGGAGCGGCTTCGGGCGAGGCGGCCACTTCCGGCGCGGGCGCGGCCTCCGGGGAGGCCGCCAGCCACCCCACCATCCGCCCCACCGGCCCCTCGCCGAGGGCGGGCGGCGGCGCGGGTGCGGTCGAGGCTTCGGCCCCGGCGGCGAGGTTGCGGTCGATCCACCCGAGCAGGTCGGCCACCATCACCTCGGGGGGCGGCGCCTCGGCGGCGCGCGCGGGCGCGGCCAGCAGGAAACCCACCCCGATCATCATCGCGCCGACCGTCCTTCGCATCGCACCGCCTCCATCGCTTCCGGGGGCATCACCGCACGCGCGGGCGGTTCCGTCAACCGCGCGCTCTTGACCATATCGCCGCCGCGCACGTAATTCCAAGTCGCCCGTTTCACGAAAGGCTCCCGATGTCCGATCCGCGCATCCCCGTCACCCTCGTCACCGGCTTCCTCGGCGCGGGCAAGAGCACCCTCCTCAACCGCCTGCTGCGCGACCCGGCGTTCCGGGGCGCGGCGGTGCTGGTCAACGAATTCGGCGCGGTGGGGATCGACGCGGCGCTGGTGCGCGGCGTCGACGAAATGGTGGTGACCCTCGCCACCGGCTGCATCTGCTGCGCGATGCGGGGCGAGATGATCACCGCGCTGCGCGACCTGCACTTCCGCCGCGTCAAGGGCGAGGTGCCGGAGTTCGGACGGCTGGTGATCGAGACCACCGGCGTCGCCGATCCCGGGCCGATCGTCGCGACGCTGCTGCGCGACCCGGTGGTGGCCGCCGCCTACCGCCTCGACGGCATCGTCGCGGTGATCGACGGGGAGCACGGCGACGCCCAGCTCGACGCCCGCCCCGAGACCCTGGCCCAGGCGGCGATCGCCGACCGGCTGCTGATCTCGAAGGTCGACCGGGCCGAACCGGCGGCGGTGGAAGCCCTCGCCGCCCGCCTCGCGGCGATCAACCCTCTGGCGGAAATCCGCCCGATGACCCTGGGCGAAGCCCCGGCGGAAACGCTGCTCGACGCGTTCGCCGCGTCGCGCCCGCGCGCGGCGGTGCCCGAGGCGAAGGGGCATGCGGAAACCGTGCTCACCCGCAACGTGTTCCTGCCCGGCGGCGAGAGCGTGGCGGCGGTGGAGCGGCGGATCGCGCTGTTCCTGGCCCTGAGCGGCGGGCGGATCCTGCGGCTCAAGGCGATCGCGCGCTGCGACGACGGCGGCCTGTGGGCGTTCCACGGGGTGCGCCACGTCGCCTATCCGGCGGTGGAAATCGAGGACTGCCCCGGCGACATGGAAAACCGCGCGGTGCTGATCGCCGAGGCGGAGCCGGAATGCCTGGAGCTGCTTACCGCTCCCGCCAGCGCCTCGGCTTGAGTTCGGAGACGATCACCCCGGCGACGATCAGCGCCGCGCCCACCAGCGCGAGGCCCGGCAGGCGCTCCCCCGCGAGGCGGCCGAAGACGCCCGCCCACACCGGCTCGCCCGCGTAGATCAGGGTGGCGCGGGTGGGCGAGATGCGCTTCTGCGCCCAGTTCATCGCCAGGTGGATCAGCGTGCTCGCCAGACCCATCACGCCGACGCACGCCGCCAGCACCCACGAAAACTCCGGCACCCCTTCGCCGAACGCGGGCATCAGCGCGAAGGAGATCAACGACGCCACGCCCAGTTGCACCACGGTGACGCGCCGCAGGTCCACCGTCCCGGCGAAGGCGCCGATCAGCGAGATTTCCGCCGCGAAGGCGACGGCGCCGCCGATGGTGAGGAGTTCGGCGGGGGAGAACGACAGGCGCGCCCCCTCCGGCCCCGCCAGCAGGATCAGCCCGGTGAAGGCGAAGCCGACCCCCACCCAGCTCATCAGCTGCGGCGGACGGCGCAGCGCCAGCCACTGCACCAGCGGCACCAGCGGCACGTAGAGCGCGGTGATGAAGCCGGATTTGCTGGTCTCGATGGTTTGCAGGCCCCAGGTCTGGAGGCCGTAGCCGAGGAAGATCGCCACGCCGATGGCGCTTCCGGCGAACAGCTCGCGGCGGGTCAGCCCCTTCAGCACCGGCGCCGCGAACATCGCCCCGGCGAGGGCGGCGAGGGCGAAGCGCGCGCCGACGAAAAACAGCGGCCCGCTCGCCGACATCGCGGCCTGGACGATCAGGAAGGTGCCGCCCCAGAACATCGTCACCACCACCAGGGCGGCTTCGGGGGCGCCGAACCGGGCGCGGGCGGGCGGAACGGATGCGGTGGTCTCGGCGGGCGCTGTCATGGTGCCCCGGTGATAGCCCGCCCCGGCGCCACGGGTCAAGGCAAGAGAAAATACACGCACAAATTCAACGGTTATTCTTCCCCTGCTTTGGAGTGGGGAAGGCTTTTTTGCATTATTCTTGATTTCATCCGGATCGTCCCCATGTCAATCCCAGGTGGACTGACAGTGTTCAGCCTCCCTCTCTCAGGGTCCACTTCGCAGCCGGTCGTCAAACGCCGGCTGCCTTTTTTGCGCGCATGTTGACGTCGCTCCCCGTGCGTGGGAGGCTCCGCCGATGAGAATTCTCCGCCTGTTGCCGTTGCTTGGCCTTCTGCTCGGGGGCGCACCCACCGCCCTGGCGGCGGACGCCGCGCGCGTCGACCACGCCGAGGTGCGCCTGATCGCCGCCACCGCCGACCACCGCCCGGGCGAGGCGGTGGAGATCGGCGTCGCCTTCCGCCTCGACCCCGGCTGGCACATCTACGCCCAGGACCCGGGCGAAGCGGGCCTGCCCACCGAGGTTGCCTGGACCCTGCCCGAAGGCGCGAGCGTCGGGCCGCTGGTCTACCCGCCCCACCGCGTGTTCGACGAGGCCGGGCTGACCACCTACGGCTATGCCGACCGGGCGGTGTTCACCGCCCGCGCCGTCTCCCCGCCCGGGGAGGCGCCCTTCCCCATCCGCGCCCGGGTGAGCTGGCTGATCTGCAAGGAGATCTGCATCCCCGGCACGGCGGACCTCGACACCGTGCTGCCGGTGGCGGCGGGCGCGCCCAGCCCTTCCATCGACGCGCCGCTGTTCGCCGAGGCCGGGCTGCCGCCGCCCACCGCCGCCTTCGGCCTGTGGCTGGCGCTCGGCCTCGCGGTCGCGGGCGGCGTGCTGCTCAACCTGATGCCCTGCGTGCTGCCGATCCTCGCGCTCAAGGTGCTGGCGGTGGCCCAGGCCGACCGAAGCGCGGCGCGGCGCGACGCGGTTCTGTTCGGCGCCGGGGTGATGGTCGCCTTCGTCGCCCTCGGCGCGGCGCTGGCGCTGCTCGGCGCGGGCGGCCGCGCCCTCGGCTGGGGTTTCCAGCTGCAAAGCCCGGCGACGGTGCTGATCCTCGCCCTGGTGATGCTGCTGGTGGGGCTGGACCTCTCCGGCGCGCTGCCGATGGGCGGGCTGCCCGCCGGGTTGACCGCCCGCCTGCCCGCCGCCCGGGCGCCGTTCCTCACCGGGCTTCTGGCGGTGGCGGTGGCCAGCCCCTGCACCGCGCCGCTGATGGGCGTGGCGCTCGGCTACGCCGCCACCCAGCCGCCGGAAATAGGCTTTCTGGTGGTGGTCGCGGTGGGCTTCGGCTTCGCCCTGCCGATGGTGCTGGTGGGATGGATTCCGGCGGTGGGCCGCCTGCTGCCGCGCCCCGGACCCTGGATGCTGACGCTGCGCAAGGTGCTGGCGTGGCCGATGTTCGGCGCGGCGGCGTGGCTCGCCTGGGTGCTGAGCCGCCAGACCGACGGCCTCGGCCTCGGCGTGGCGGCGCTGGTGCTGGCGGCGATCGGGCTGGCGCTGCTGCTGCCGCGCATGCGGCGCTCCGCCGCCCCGGCGATCGCGCTGGTCGCGGCGGTGGCGGCGGCGACGGTGGAACTGCGCCCGGCCCCGGTGACGGCCGCGGCAGACGCGTGGTCGGAGGCGCGGGTGGCCCAACTGCGGGCCGAGGGGCGCCCGGTGTTCGTGGACTTCACCGCCGCCTGGTGCCTCACCTGCCAGGTGAACAAGCGCACCACCCTGGCCGACGCCGCCGTGATCCGCGCCTTCGACGACCGGGGCGTGGTGCGCCTGGTGGCGGACTGGACGCAGCGGGACCCGGAGATCGGCGCCGCCCTCGCCCGCCTCGGCCGCAACGGCGTGCCGGTCTACGCCCTCTACACCCCCGGCGCGGCGGCGCCGCTGCTGCTGCCGGAACTGCTGACCCCCGGCGCGGTACTCGACGCGCTGGCGGCGCTGCCCGCCCGCTGAACCTCGTCCTCGGGCGGCGCGCCCTTGACCGCGGCGGGCACGATCTCCTCCGACATCACCGCGTGGAGGGCGGCGATGTGGCTTTCCGTCCGCGGATGCGGCGCCGGGTCGGAGGTCATCACCACGGTGAGGCGAAGCTTCGGCACCACGTAGATCATCTGCCCGCCGTAGCCCCAGGCGAAATGGGCCGCGTGGCCGCCGAGGCTGCCCGCGAACCAGCCGTAGCCGTAGCCGTGGCCGCTCCAGGCGGCGAAACCCAGGGGCCGCCAGGTGCGGTCCACCCAGCCCTCGGGCAGAACGCGGCGCCCCTCGAACATCCCGTCCATGCGGTACAGCTCGCCGAAGCGCAGCATCGCCAGCGGCGAGAGCAGCATGTCGTTGCCGCCGAAATAGATCCCCTGCGGGTCGCGCGGCCACGGCGGCAGGGCGATGCCGAGCGGCTGGGCCAGCCACTCCCGCGCCAGATCGTAAGTGCTGCGGCCGGAGGCACGGGTGAGCACGGCGGAAAGCAGGTGGGTGTTGCCGGTGGAATAGAGCATCCGCCCGCCCGGATCGCCGGTCATCGGCCGCGCCAGCACGTCCCGCACCCAGTTGGGGCTGGCCACCCAGGCGCCGTAGGCGGTGCCCGAGGTGCGCTCCAGCCCCGAGCGCATCGACAGCAGGTGGCCGACGGTGAGGTCGTAGAGTCGGGGGTCCGGGTCGGCGGGGAAATCGCGCTTCAGGTAGGGCGCCACCGGCTGGTCGAGGCCGTCGAGCACGCCCCGCTCGATGGCGATCCCCACCAGCGCCGAGAGCACGCTCTTCGACGCCGACTTGACGTTGACCGGGGTTTCGAGCGACGGCCCGCGAAAGCGCCGGGCGGAGAAGATCTGCCCGTCGCGGGCGACGATCAGGGCGTGGAAGCGCGGCAGCTTTTCGAGCCGCGCCTCGGCCCGGGCGAGCCGCGCCGGATCGAAGCCGCGCGTCGGCTCGGGCGGCGCGACCATCCGCCCGACCTGCTCGGTCAGCGGCGGGCACGCCACCAGCAACGCCAGAATCGGCAACAACACCCGGAACAGCCACGGCATGAGATGCCATGTGCGTTCGCCGCGCGGATTGCGCAATCGCCGCAGATCGTTCGACAAAAGCCGAAATGCGTGCCCGTTCCGGAACCGCAACGGGGGGTTCGGCGTTGCCGTTCGACCGTACCCACGCCATGCGCGCGCAGGACATGTGATGCAGCCTTCCCTTTCCCTCCGTTACCCTTCTCTTCTCTACGTCGTTCTCGCCTCCCTCATCGTCGCCGTGTTCGTCATCGACCTCCAGGTGCCCCTCGGCTACGCGGTGTGGGTGATCTTTCTGGTGCCGGTGGTGCTGTCGTTCCTCGCCCGCCACGCGGCGGTGCCGTTCGTGGCGGCGACATTGGTGACGGTGGCGATCATCGTCGGCTTCGTCATCGACCGCCCGGGCGTCGACCCGGAGATCGCCCGCGTCAACCGCACCCTCGGCGGCGCGACGGTGTGGGTGCTCGCGATCACCGGCCATGTCTTCATCCGCAACCGCCTGACGCTGCATCGCGAAACCTGGCTGCGCGCGGCGCAGGGCGAACTCGCCGGGATGATGGTGAGCGAACCGTCGCTGGCGGAACTGGGCGAACGCATCGCCGCGTTCGTGGCGCGCCGCCTCGACGCTCCGGCCGCCGCGGTGTTCCTGCGCGAGGCGGAGGGCCTGACGCGGGTCGGCACCTTCGGCGTGCCCGCCGGGGCCGAGGTGCCCGAGCAGGTGGCCCTCGACGACGGCCTCCTCGGCGCGGCGGTGCGGCAGGACCGGGTGATCGCGGTCCACGACGTGCCCGAGGGCTACCTCAGCTTCGGCTCCGCCCTCGGCCGCGCCACGCCGAAGACCCTGCTGGTCGCGCCCTTCCACCTCAACGGCCGGGTCACCGGCGTGGTCGAGTTCGGCTGCGACGCGGGGGAGGAGGACCGCAACGCCGAGCTTCTGCGCCGCATCGCGGGCGACGTGGGGATGGCCTTCGCCTCCGCCAAATATCGCGCGCGCCTTCAGGAACTGCTGGAAACCACCCAGCAGCAGGCCGAGGAACTGCAGGTGCAGACCGAGGAACTCACCGCCGCCAACGAGGAACTGAGCGAGCAGAGCCGGGCGTTGCAGGACTCCCAGGCGCAGCTCGAAATCCAGCAGGCGGAGATGGAGCAGACCAACGTGCAGCTGGAGGAGCAGACCCAGCTGCTCGAAACCCAGCGCGACGATTTGCAGAAGGCCCAGGCGCGGCTGCGCCAGAAGGCCGCGCAGCTCGACAGCGCCAGCCGCTACAAGTCGGAATTCCTCGCCAACATGAGCCACGAGCTGCGCACGCCGCTCAACGCGCTGCTGATCATGGCGCGGCTTTTGGCCGACAACCGCGGCGGCCGCCTGAGCGCCGAGGAGGTGGACTACGCCCGCACCATCGAAAGCTCCGGCATCGACCTCCTCACCCTCATCAACGACATTCTCGACCTCTCGAAGATCGAATCGGGCAAGCTCGACATTCAGCCGGACCGGGTCTCGCCCGCGCGGGTGGTGGACAAGCTCGCGGCGATGTTCTCCCCCCAGGGCGCGGAGAAGGGCGTGGCGGTGAGCGGCACCGCCGAGCCGGGATTGCCGGAGATCATCGAAACCGACCCGATGCGCCTCGAACAGGTGCTGAAGAACTTCCTTTCCAACGCCCTCAAGTTCACCGAGCGGGGCGAGGTGACGCTGTCCGCCGCCCCCGCCGCCGACGGCCGGGTGCGGTTCTCGGTGCGCGACACCGGCATCGGCATCGCCGCCGACCAGCAGGAGGTGATCTTCGAGGCGTTCCGCCAGGCGGACGGCACCATCAACCGCAAGTTCGGCGGCACCGGCCTCGGCCTCTCGATCTCGCGGGAGCTGGCGACGCTGCTGGGCGGCGAGATCGTCGTCGAGAGCGCGCCGGGGGAAGGCAGCACGTTTTCCCTCCTCCTGCCCGTCGCCCACGCCGCGGCGGCACCGCCGCCGCAGCCCCAGCCGCCGCGCCCCGAGCCGCCCCCCGCCCCCCGCCCCGCCACC
>JAUVUZ010000039.1 GCA_030604885.1 Alphaproteobacteria bacterium
GGGATGACCGGAGACCGCAAGAAAGAAATCTTTGGCTTATTCCTCGGTGTGGCGTTCCTGCTCTACACCCTGTTCACGTCGCCGCCGGAGGGCATTTCCGTCTCCGCGTGGAAGACCATCGGCGTCACCCTGCTGATGGCCACCTGGTGGATGCTCGAGGCGATTCCGATCTCGGTCACCGCCCTGGCGCCGCTGGTGCTGTTCCCGGTCCTGGGCGTGATGCCCGCCGGTCAGGTGGCGCCCAACTACGCCAACGACCTGATCTGGCTGTTCGTCGGCGGCTTCGCGCTCGCCTACGCGATGGAGACCTGGAACCTCCACCGCCGCGTCTCGCTGCTGGTGCTGAAGGTGTGCGGCACCAACCCGAAGATGCTGATCCTCGGCTTCATGGTCGCCACCGGCTTCCTCTCCGCCTGGATGTCCAACACCGCCTGCGCGGCGCTGATGATGCCGATCGGCATGGCGATCGTGAAGATGGTGCGGGAAGGCGGCAACACCTCCGAACTGGAGAAGAAGGCGGCGGTCAACTTCGGCATCTGCGTGATGCTCGGCATCGCCTTCTCGTCCTCCATGGGCGGCATGGCCACCCTGATCGGCACGCCGCCCAACGCGGTGATGGCGGGTCAGGTGCTGCAGATGACCGGCACCGCCGTGCCGTTCGCCAACTTCATGCTCGTCGGCGGCCCGATCGGCATCGCCCTGATGGCGATCACCTGGTGGCTGCTGCCGGCGATGTTCCCGATCAAGGCGCTCGACCTCACCGCCGCCGGCGCGATCGTCGACGAGGAGCTGGAGAAGCTCGGCCCGATGAGCCGGGGCGAAACCCTCACCACCATCCTGTTCGTCGCCACCGCCCTGTCGTGGATCCTGCGCCCGCAGCTGCTCTCGCTGCTGCCTGCCGTGGAGTTCGGCGGCAAGGTGATGCCGCTCAGCAAGTTCATCACCGATTCGACCATCGGCATGACCGCGCTGCTGCTCTGCTTCCTCATCCCGGTCAACTTCAAGAAGGGCCGGATGCTGCTCGACAGCTCGCTGTTCGCCAAGGGCATTCCGTGGGATGCGATCCTGCTGTTCGGCGGCGGGTTCGCGCTCGGCGGCGCGCTCTCCAAGTCGGGCGTGACCGAATACGTGGCGAGCCAGATGCAGGGCCTCGCGGGCATGAGCTCGATCCTGATCATGGGGATCCTGGCGCTGGTGGCGATGCTGCTGACGCAGATGACCTCCAACACCGCGGTGGCGGCGACCTTCGTGCCGCTGTCCATCTCCATCGCCCAGGGCCTCGGCGTTTCGCCGCTGCTGATGGCGATCCCGGTGGCGCTCGGCGCCTCGCTCGCCTTCGCGCTGCCGGTGGCGACGCCGCCCAACGCCATCGTGTTCGGCTCCGGCCTGATCCGCGTGCCGGACATGTTCAAGTCGGGCTTCACCCTCTGCCTCATCGGCATCGTGATCTCGATCGCGGTGATGGCGGTGATGATGCCGATCGCCTTCGGCGTCAGCGTCTGATCCTGTCACCATCCACCGACGGCAACGGCCGCGTCTCTCGACGCGGCCGTTGGTTTTTGCCCGAGATGCGGGGTCAGTAGTCGAGATCGAACATCGGTTCGTCGCGCCCCAGCACCTCCTCGAAGCCCAGTTCGGAGAAGGTTTTCACCATATGCGGCGGCAGCGGCGCCGCCACCCGCAGCACCCCGCCCGAGGGATGGGCGACGACGATGGCGCGGGCGTGGAGGTGGAGCTGCTTGATCTTGAGCACGTCCTCCGCCTCGGGCAGGAAGGCGGCGCGGCCGCCGTACTTGCCGTCGCCGAGGATCGGCGTGCCGAGGTGCGCCATGTGGGCGCGCAGCTGGTGGGTGCGGCCGGTGCGCGGCATCATCGCCACCCAGGCGGCGCGCTTGCGCACCTCGTCGACGACGCGGAAGTCGGTGACCGCGTTTTTCCCGTCGTCGTCGTCGATGCCCATCTTCTCCACCGAGCCGTGGCGCACCTTGCCGAGCGGCGCGTCGATGCGCCCCTGGCGCGGCTGCGGCACCCCGGCCACCACCGCCCAATAGAGCTTCTGCGTGCGGCGCTCGCGGAACGCGGCGGTGAGGGCCTGGGCGGCCTTGCGGGTGCGGGCGAGCACCAGCACGCCCGAGGTGTCCTTGTCGAGGCGGTGGACCAGGCGCGGCCGCTCCGGCGCGCCGAAGCGCAGGGCGTCCATCATCGCGTCGAGGTGGGTATCCATGCCCGAGCCGCCCTGCACCGCGAGACCGGCGGGCTTATCGAGCACCAGCACCTCGGCGTCCTTGTGGATCACGCAGGCGCGCAGCTGCGCGGCGCGGGCCTCGGTGAGCACCGGCGGCGCCTTGACGAAGCCCTCGGGCTTGGGCGTCACCGGCGGCACCCGCACCGCCTGCCCGGCGGCGACGCGGTCGCCCGCCTTGACCCGCTTGCCGTCGAGCCGCACCTGGCCGGTGCGGCAGAGCTTTTCGATCTGGCCGCGGCCGCACTCGGGCACATGCCGGGCGAACCAGCGGTCGAGGCGGATGCCGTCGTCGTCGGCGGTCACCGTGACGATCCGCACCTTGGATTGGGTTTCGTTGACTTCCGACATCACGCCATCACCTGTCGCACGAGATAAAGAGCGGCGAACAGCGCGAACACGCCGCCGAGCACCGAGGCCAGAACATACACGAGCGCGGACCCCAACTCACCCCGTTCGAACAAAAACGCGGTATCGAGGGAAAAGCTCGAAAACGTGGTGAAGCCGCCGAGCACGCCGACGGCGAGGAAGGCGCGCGCCTCCTGGCTTGCCGAGAACTTGAGCGCCACCACTTCCACCACCACCCCCATCAGGAACGAGCCGACGAGGTTGACGGTGAGCGTGCCCCACGGAAAGCCGGTGCCCGCGAGCCGGGCGAGGGCCGCCCCGGTGAGATAGCGCGCGACGCTGCCGAGGGCGCCGCCGCCCGCCACCGCGCCGATCATCAACCAATTCATTCGTCAGGGTCTCCGCCGGAACCGGATTTCTCCGCGCGCAGGCGGTTCCAATACGCCAGCCGCTTGCCGATCTCGCGCTCGAAGCCGCGCTCCACCGGGCGATAGAAGGTCTCCCGCGGCATGCCGTCGGGGAAGTAGTTCTGCCCCGAGAAGCCCTCGGCGGTGTCCGGATCGTATTGGTATCCGGCGGCGTAGCCCAGCTCCTTCATCATCTTGGTGGGCGCGTTGAGGATGTGCATCGGCGGCATCAGCGAGCCGGTGGCGCGGGCGGCGCGTTTGGCGGCGCCGTGGGCCTTGTAGGCCCCCACCGACTTGGGCGCGGTGCCGAGGTAGATCACCAGATAGCTGATCGCGAGATCGCCTTCCGGCGAGCCGAGGCGGTCGTAGGTTTCCCACGCCGCGATCGCCTGGGTGAGCGCCCCCGGGTCGGCGAGGCCCACGTCCTCCACCGCGAAGCGGGTGAGGCGGCGGAGGATGTAGGCCGGATCCTCGCCGCCGTCGAGCATGCGCGCCAGCCAGTAGAGGGCGGCGTCGGTGTCCGAGCCGCGCAGCGACTTGTGGAGCGCGGAAATCAGGTTGTAGTGACCCTCGCCCGATTTGTCGAACACCGGGGCGCGGCGCTGCACCACCCGGGCGAGATCGGCGGCGCCGAAGGTCTCCCCCTCCCCCGCCATGGCGTAGAGGCCCTCGACCATGTTGAGCAGCATCCGGCCGTCGCCGTCGGCCATCGCCTTCAACGCGGTGCGCGCCGCCGCGTCCACCGGCAGGGGGCGGCCGGTCTCGGCCTCGGCGCGGGCGAGCAGGCTTTCGAGGGCGGCTTCGTCGAGGCGCTTCAGCACCACCACCTGGCAGCGCGACAGCAGCGCGGCGTTGAGTTCGAAGCTCGGGTTCTCGGTGGTGGCGCCCACCAGCACCACCGTGCCGTCCTCCACGTAGGGGAGGAAGCCGTCCTGCTGCGCCTTGTTGAAGCGATGAATCTCGTCGACGAACAGCAGGGTGCCGCGGCCGCTCGCCGCGCGCTCGGCGCGCGCCGCCTCGAACACCTTGCGCAGGTCGGCGACGCCCGAGAACACCGCCGAGAGGGGCCGGAACACCAGGTCGGTGTGGGCGGCGAGCGCGCGGGCGAGGGTGGTCTTGCCGCAGCCGGGCGGACCCCAGAGGATCAGCGACGGCACCCGCCCCTGGGCGATCTGCCGCCCCAGCGGACCCTCCGCCCCGAGCACGTGGTCCTGGCCGAGGATGTCGCCGATCGTCGTCGGGCGCAGCCGGTCGGCGAGCGGGTGCGGCGGCGGCTTGGCGCCGCGCGCGGGCTTTTCCGCCGGGAAGAGGTCGTCCGCCATCAGCCGTCCACCGACATCGCGAGGCGTTCGCCGTCGCGCAGGATTTCCACCCGCCAGCCGCCCTGGCGCGCGTTCAGCATCTTCATCGCCGTGGCGACGCCGTCGATCTTGCGGCCGTTGATCACGTCCACCCGGTCGCCGGGGCGGAAGCCGAGGCGCGCCGCCACCGACCCCCGCTGCAGCCGCGTGATCACCACGC
Source organism: Alphaproteobacteria bacterium (assembly GCA_030604885.1). GTDB lineage: Bacteria > Pseudomonadota > Alphaproteobacteria > Rhodospirillales > Rhodospirillaceae > Oleispirillum. The sequence goes on from JAUVUZ010000039.1 coordinate 4,519, forward strand.
CGCCGGTGCCGAGCGGCAGGCCGGTCTCCTCGGCCAGCGCCGGGTTGAGGTTGGCGATTTCCGCACCCGAGAGCGGAGTGCGGCCGTCCACCAGGGTGAGGGCGCGGGGCGGGCTGTCGGGCGGCTCGATCAACTGGGCGCTCACCTCCACCCGCTCGCCCCGGCGCAGCAGGGTGAGGCGCGCGGTGCCCCCCACCGGCACGGTGGCGAGGCGGTAGCGCAGCGCCGCCACGTCCTCGACCTCGCGCCCGTCGATGGCCAGCACCACGTCGCCCGGGCGCAGCCCCGCCTTGGCCGCCGGGCTGTCGGCGTAGACGTCGGCGACGATGGCGCCGTAGGGGTGGTCGAGGCCGAGGCTGTCGGCCATCTCGGCCGAAACCGTGTCGCCCGAGGCGCCGAACCACGAGCGCACCGGGCGGCCGTGGGCCAGCAGGCTCTGCGCCACCGCGCGCACCATCGCGCTCGGGATCGCGAAGCCGATGCCGATGCTGCCCGCCCCCGCCGCGCCGCCGCGCGAATAGATCGCCGAGTTGAGGCCCACCAGGCGGCCCCTCATGTCCACCAGCGCGCCGCCCGAGTTGCCCGGGTTGATCGCCGCGTCGGTCTGGATGAAGAAGCCGTAGTCGGTCACCCCCACCGAGGTGCGCGCCAGCGCCGAGACGATGCCGGAGGTGACGGTCTGGTTGAGGCCGAAGGGGTTGCCGATGGCGAGCACCAGGTCGCCCACCTCGAGGCCGTCGGCATCGCCGAATTCGAGATACGCGAGCTTGCGGCCGCGGGTGTCGATGCGCAGCACGCCGATGTCGGTCTTGGGGTCGCGCCCGACCACGGTGGCGGGATACTCGCGCCGGTCGGAAAGCACCACGGTGATTTCGTCGGCGTCCTCGATCACGTGATTGTTGGTGACGATCACGCCGTCGGGGTCGATCACCACGCCGGAGCCGAGCGAACGCTCCACCCGCTCCCGCGGCATCGACTGGTTGAGGCCGAACTGATCGCCGAAGAACTGGCGGAAGAACGGGTCGTCGAGCAGCGGGTTGGACCGCTGCCGCACGGTGACGGTCTTGCGGGTGTAGATGTTCACCACCGCGGGGGCCACCGCCTTGACCACCGGCGCGAACGACTGCTGGATCGCCGCGCGGCTCTCCGGCGGAACCCTGACCTCCTGCGCCGCCGCGGGCGCCGCCGCCAGCAACGCCACCACCACCGCCAGCCCCCGAACTCCGCGCATCTTCGTCCGTCCTTTCCACAAAGCGAAAAGGCGACCCGGAGGCCGCCTTTCCCACACGCTCGGGCGCGCCGGGCTTACGCCTCGGCGGCGACCTCCTCTTCCTCCGACTTCATCGTCGGACCGGAGTCCTTGCCCTTCGCCTCGGGGTCGCGGTCGACCAGCTCGATGATCGCCATCGGCGCGCAGTCGCCGTAGCGGAAGCCCGCCTTCAGCACGCGCGAGTAGCCGCCCTGGCGGGTGGCGTAGCGATCCTTCAGAACCGTGAACAATTTGGCGACGACCGCGTCGTCGCGCAACTGCGCATAGGCCTGACGGCGGGCATGCAGGTCGCCCCGCTTGCCGAGGGTGATGAGCTTCTCGACGATGGGACGCAGGTCCTTCGCCTTCGGCAGCGTGGTCTTGATCTGCTCGTGCTTGATCAGCGCCGCAGCCATGTTCGCGAACATCGCGCTGCGGTGAGCGCTGGTGCGGTTCAGCTTGCGGCCGCCCATACGGTGACGCATCCCATCCTCCTCGATCTGTCGGCTCGCTCACGAGTCCGATGTCGTTTGCGGTGCCGCCGCAGGGGCTTCGCCCCCAGGGCCGGACCGTCGGGTCCCCCATGGACCCTTCTTCCGTTTCGTCCGTCCCGGCGAACCGGGGGAAGCCCTTAGTAGGGCTCCTCCAGCTTTTTCGCCAGTTCCTCGATGTTCTCCGGCGGCCAGTTCGGAATGTCCATGCCGAGGTGCAGGCCCATGGAGGCCAGCACTTCCTTGATCTCGTTCAAGGACTTGCGGCCGAAGTTCGGGGTCCGCAGCATCTCGGTCTCGGTCTTCTGGACGAGGTCGCCGATGTAGATGATGTTGTCGTTCTTGAGGCAGTTGGCCGAGCGCACCGAAAGCTCGAGCTCGTCCACCTTGCGCAGCAGGTTCTTGTTGAACGGCAGCTCGTCGGCCTTTTCGGTCTCCGGCTGGGTCTGCGGCTCCTCGAAGTTCACGAACAGCTGCATCTGGTCCTGGACGATGCGGGCGGCGAGCGCCACCGCGTCTTCCGGGGTCACCGTGCCGTCGGTGACGATGTTCATGATCAGCTTGTCGTAGTCGGTGACCTGGCCGACGCGGGTGTTGTCCACCTCGTAGGCCACCTTCAGCACCGGCGAGAAGATCGCGTCCACCGGAATCAGGCCGATCGGGCAATCCTCGGGGCGGTTCATCGACGCCGGCACGTAACCCTTGCCGGTGTTGACGGTGAACTCGCAATTGAAGACCGCGCCCTCGTCCAGGGTGCAGAGCACCAGGTCGGGGTTGAGAATCTCGATGTCGCCGCCCGCCTCGATCATCCCGGCGGTCACCACGCCCGGGCCGACCTTGCGGAGGCTCATGCGCTTCGGACCTTCGGCATGCAGGCGAAGGGCGACGTTCTTGACGTTGAGGATGATGTCGGTGACGTCCTCACGCACGCCGGGCACCGAGGAGAACTCGTGCAGGACGTTCTCGATCTGGATCGCGGTCACCGCCGCGCCCTGCAGGGACGACAACAGGACCCGCCGCAGCGCGTTGCCCACGGTCATGCCGAAGCCGCGCTCCAGGGGCTCGGCGATGATCTTCGCGACGCGCGTCGGATCGTCGCCCGGCTCGATCGTGAGCTTGTTCGGTTTGATCAATTCCTGCCAATTCTTCTGAATCACGGGGTGCCTCATCAGACGGAGAGGAGGGGGATCGCTCCCCCACAGCCGAACAGATGAAGCGACGGGTTCCCGATCCCCTCGGGAAACCGCCGCCTCATCCGTGTGGGAGCCGGATTACACGCGCCGACGCTTGCGCGGGCGGCAACCGTTGTGCGGGATCGGGGTCACGTCGCGGATCGCGGTGATGGTGAAACCCACCGCCTGCAGCGCGCGCAGCGCCGACTCGCGACCCGAACCCGGGCCCTTGACCTCGACCTCAAGCGTCTTCATGCCGTGGTCCATGGCCTTCTTGCCGGCGTCCTCGGCAGCCATCTGCGCCGCGTACGGCGTGGACTTGCGGGACCCCTTGAAGCCCATCATGCCCGACGAGGACCAGGAGATCGCGTTCCCCTGGGCGTCGGTGATGGTGACCATGGTGTTGTTGAACGACGCGTTCACATGCGCGACGCCGGAGACGATGTTCTTGCGCTCACGACGACGCGGACGCGCGGCAGCTGCCTTAGCCATGTGCCATCAGTCCTTTTACTTCTTCTTGCCGGCGATGGGCTTCGCCGGACCTTTACGGGTGCGCGCATTGGTATGCGTGCGCTGGCCGCGAACCGGCAGACCACGGCGATGACGCAGGCCGCGATAGCACTTCAGGTCCATCAGCCGCTTGATGTTCATCGTCACTTCACGCCGCAGGTCGCCTTCGACGGTATAATCGCCGTCGATGACCTCGCGGATGCGCAGCACTTCCTCATCGGAAAGCTGGTTGACCCGACGCTCGTCGGTGATGCCGACCTTGCCGCAGATCTCCTTGGCCATCTTCGGACCGATGCCGTAGATATAGGTCAAGGCGATCACCACGCGCTTGTTGGTCGGGATATTAACGCCTGCAATACGCGCCAATGCCGCTTCTCCCTAGCACTAACCTTTGGTGCACACCATTGCGGAAAATCCGAAGTCGCGGGATTATACGCATATGCTTTCCCGAGTCAACGGCTCCCATATGGGCACCGGGTATTATTTCCACAACGGGCTTCAGCCCGCCACTGCATCCACCAGTTGCCGGGTCACGTCGTCGATCGCCGCGGCCCCGTCGATGGTCTTCAACAGCCCGCGCTCCCGGTAGTAAGGCAGAAGCGGGGCAGTCTGTCGATGATAAGCCTCAAGGCGCGTCTCCACGGTTTCCGCGGTGTCGTCCTTGCGGCGAATGAACTCCGTCGAGCCGCAGACGTCGCAGACGCCCTCGACCTTCGGCTTCTGGAACGTGTCGTGGTAGCCCGCGCCGCACTTGGCGCAGGAATACCGCCCGGTGATGCGCTCGACGATCATCGCGTCGGGCACCCGCACCTCGATCACCGCGTCGAGCCGCATCCCCATCTCGGCGAGCATCGCGTCGAGCGCCTCGGCCTGGGGGATGGTGCGCGGGAAGCCGTCGAGGATGAACCCGTTGGCGCAGTCCGGCTCGGCGATGCGGGCGCGGATCACCCCCACCATCAGGTCGTCGGAGACGAGCTGGCCCGCCTCCATCACCGCCTTCGCCTGAAGGCCGATCGGGCTGCCCGCCTTGACCGCGGCGCGCAACATGTCGCCGGTCGAGAGCTGAACGATGCCGAACTCGTCCTGCAACAGGCGCGCCTGGGTGCCCTTGCCGCCGCCGGGCGGCCCCATCAGGACGATCCGCTTGCCTTCAACCTTCATTCCGAGCACTCCCGGCCCCTTGGGGGCCGCCCCCTTTTCGCTTGGGTTGCGTCACTGGCCGCGGCGGCGGCCGCCGCGGGACAGGCGCGAACGCTTGATCAGGCCCTCGTACTGGTGCGCGAGGAGGTGGGACTGCACCTGCGTCACCGTGTCCATCGTCACCGAGACGACGATCAGGAGCGAGGTGCCGCCGAAGTAGAACGGCAGGCCCCACTTGAACATCAGAAGCTCGGGCAGCAGCGTCACCATCACCAGGTAGACGGCGCCGACGAAGGTCAGGCGGTTGAGCACGTAGCGCAGATATTCCGCGGTGTTGCGGCCCGGCCGGATGCCGGGGATGAAGCCGCCGCCCTTCTTCAGGTTGTCGGCGGTGTCGTCCGGGTTGAACACCACGGTGGTATAGAAGAACGCGAAGAACACGATCAGCGCGGAGAAGGCGATCATGTAGACCGGGTTGCCGCGCGAGAACGCCGCCAGCACCGGCTGCAGCCACTCCGGCGTGCCCGCGCCCATCATCTGCGCGTAGGTCACCGGCAGGCCCATCAGCGCCGAGGCGAAGATCGGCGGAATCACGCCCGAGGTGTTGATCTTGAGCGGCATGTGCTGGGTGTCGCCGCCGGTCATGCGGGTGGCGGACACTTGGCGCTTCGGATACTGGATCAGCACCCGGCGCTGCGCGCGCTCGACGTAGACGATCCCGGCGATCACCACCAGCGCCATCGCCAGGAAGCCGACGATCACGAACGCGGGCAGCGCGCCGGTCTTGCCGAGTTCGAGGGTGTGCGCCAGCGCCGCCGGAATGCCGGCGACGATACCGGCGAAAATGATCAGGGAAATGCCGTTGCCGATGCCGCGCTGGGTGATCTGCTCGCCCATCCACATCAGGAACATCGTGCCGCCCACCAGGGTCACCACGGTGACGCCGCGGAAGAACAGGCCCGGGTCCATCACCGGCGACACGCCGCCCGCGGTCACCATGTTCTCGAGGCCGGTGGCGATGCCGTAGCCCTGCGCCGCGGCGAGCACCACGGTGAGGTAACGGGTCCACTGGTTGAGCTTCTTGCGGCCCGCCTCGCCTTCCTTCTTGAGCTGCGCCACGCTTTCGGAGGCGATGCCCATGAGCTGGATGATGATCGAGGCCGAAATGTAGGGCATCACGCCAAGCGCGAGGATCGACATACGGCTGAGCGCGCCGCCCGCGAACATGTCGAAGTTGCCGAGGATGCCGCCGCCGTGCTGCTGGAACACCTGCGCCATCACCGCCGAATCGATGCCGGGCACCGGAACCCAGGTGCCGAGCCGGTAGATCACCAGCACGAACAGGGTGAACCAGATGCGCTTCTTGAGTTCGGTCGCCTTCGACAGGACCGACCAGTTCATGTTGGCGGCGAGTTGTTCGGCAGCGGACGCCATGAGCGAGGACCCCGGTTACAGTAGCTTGAGCGGCGGTTGCCGCAGCCCCACGGATAAAGACGGGAACCCCGGCGCGGACGGGATCCGCGCCGGGTTTCGAGGTTCGGACGTCAGCCCTCGGCCGCGTCCGCGACGGCGGGCTTCAGCACCGTGACGCTGCCGCCGGCCTTCTCGACCGACGCGATCGCGCCCGGCGTGGCGCCGACGACTTCGATCGTGACCTTGGCGGACAGCTCGCCGACGCCGATCAGGCGGATGCCGGCGAGGGGCTTGTGGATCACGCCCGCGGCCTTCAGAACCTCGGCGGTGAGCGGCTGCGCCACGTCGAGGCCGTGGTTGATCGCCTGCTGCAGGCGGTCGATCGTCAGCTCGGAGAATTCCACCGCGTTGACGTTCTTGAAGCCGCGCTTCGGCAGACGGCGGTAGATCGGCATCTGGCCGCCCTCGAAGCCGTTGATCGCGACGCCGGAGCGGGAGGTCTGCCCCTTGACGCCGCGGCCGCAGGTCTTGCCCTTGGTGCAGCCGATGCCGCGCCCGACGCGGGTGCGCACCTTGCGCGCACCGGCGTTGTCGGCAATCTGGTTGAGTTTCATAGCCTTAACCTTCCATCGCTACCGCTTCAGGCCTCTTCCACCTTCACCAGGTGGTGGACCTTGTTGATCATGCCGCGCACCGAGGGGGTATCCTCGAGCTCGCGGGTGCGGTGCATCTTGTTGAGTCCCAGGCCCACGAGAGTCGCGCGCTGGTCGGACTTGCGTCCGATCGGGCTGCCGATCTGGGTGACCTTGATCGTCTTGTCGGCCATCGGTCTTACTCCTTCACCGCGGCGGCGGCGAGGCCATCGCGGCGGCCGACGATGTCGCCCACCTTCTTGCCGCGCTTGTTGGCCACCATGCGGGGCGAGTTGAGGCCCGAGAGGGCGTCGAACGTCGCCTTGATCATGTTGTGCGCGTTGGCGGTGCCGGTGGACTTCGCCACCACGTCCTGCACGCCCATGGTCTCGAAGATCGCGCGCATCGGGCCGCCGGCGATGATGCCGGTACCCGGCTCCGCCGAGCGGAGGATGACGCGACCGGCGCCGAAGTGGCCGTGGATGTCGTGGTGAAGCGTCCGACCCTCGCGCAGCGGCACGCGGATCATGTTGCGCTTCGCCTGGTCGGTGGCCTTGCGGATCGCCTCGGGCACTTCGCGGGCCTTGCCGGTGCCGTAGCCGACGCGGCCCTTCTGATCGCCCACGACGACGAGCGCCGCGAACGAGAAGCGCCGGCCGCCCTTGACCACCTTGGCGACGCGGTTGATGTGCACGAGCTTGTCGACGAACTCGTCGTCGCGCTCGCGCTCGCGCTCGGGCGAGTTGCCCTTCTGCGGACGACGTTCGGAATTCGGATTGCGAGCCATACTACTTCATCCTCTCAGAACTGCAGTCCGCCGTCGCGGGCAGCGTCGGCCAGAGCCTTGATCCGGCCATGGAACACGTAGCCGCCGCGGTCGAACACCACGTCGGTCACGCCAGCCGCCTTGGCGCGCTCGGCGATCAGCTTGCCCACCGCCTCGGCCGCAGCCTTGTCGGAGGTCTTGCCTTCGCGCAGAGCCGCCTCGAGGGTCGAGGCCGAAGCCAGGGTGACGCCGTTCACGTCGTCGATCACCTGAGCGTAGATATGCACGTTGGTGCGGTGGACGGACAGCCGCGGACGGCCGCCTGCCTTCTTGCGCAAAGTCCAGCGAGTCCGGGCCTTGCGGCGATCATAGAGTTCTTTTGCCGTCTTCATGTTTCAGCCCTTACTTTTTCTTGCCTTCCTTGCGCAGGATCTTCTCGTCCGAGTACTTCACGCCCTTGCCCTTGTAGGGTTCCGGCGAGCGGTACGCACGGATTTCCGAAGCCACCTGCCCGACAACCTGCTTGTCGGTGCCCGAAATCTCGATCTGGGTCGGCTGCGGGCACTTGATGTCGATGCCTTCCGGAATCGGGAAGTCGACATCGTGCGAGAAACCGAGCGAGAGCTTCAGCACCTTGCCCTGCACCGCGGCGCGGTAACCCACGCCGACGATGTCGAGCTTCTTGGTGAAGCCTTCACCGACGCCCTTCACGAGGTTGTTGATGCGGGCACGCGCGGTGCCCCACATCGCCCGCGCGAACTTGCTCTCGTTGCGCGGCTTCACCCACACCTTACCGTCTTCGAGCTTCGCCTCGACCTCGTCGACGACGAGGAAGGAAAGCTCGCCCAGCTTGCCTTTGGCGCGCACGGTCTGCCCATCGACAGAGACCGTCACGCCGGCCGGCACGATCACCGGATACTTGCCAACTCGCGACATTGCGGTCCCTTTCTTAGAACACCTTGCACAGGACTTCGCCGCCGACGTTCGCCTGGCGCGCTTCGAAGTCCGACATCACGCCGCGCGGCGTCGACAGGATCGAAATCCCGAGGCCGTTGTAGACGCGCGGCAGGGCCTTGGCGCCGGAATAGACGCGACGGCCGGGGGTGGAGACACGGGCGATCTGGGAGATCACCGGTTCGCCTTCGTGGTACTTCAGCTCGATCTTGAGCTCGCTCACGCCCTTGCGGACCTCGACCTCTTCGTAGCCGCGGATGTAACCCTCGCGGACGAGAACGTCGAGAACGCTCTTGCGGAAACGGGAAGCCGGAGCCGCCACGGAGGACTTGCGCGCACGCTGACCGTTACGGATGCGGGTCAGCATATCGCCCAAGGGATCAGTCATCGACATCGACGCGCCCTCCTTACCAGCTCGACTTCGTCATGCCCGGGATCTGGCCGAACGAGGCCAGGTCACGCAGCATCACGCGGCCCAGTTTGAACTTGCGGTAAGTACCGCGCGAACGACCCGACAACTCGCAGCGATTGCGCTGGCGCACGGTGGCGCTGTTGCGCGGCATCTCGGCCAGCTTCATGGTCGCTTCGAACCGCTCCTCCGGGGAGGCAGCGCGGTCCATCACGAGAGCCTTCAGACGCGCGCGACGCTGGGCGGCGGAGGCCGCCATCTTGACGCGCTTCTTGTTGCGCTCGACAGAACTGGTTTTCGCCATGGTTCCTCTCCCGCCTTACTTGGCGAACGGCACGTTGAAGCCGGTGAGGAGCGCCTTGGCTTCCTCGTCGGTCACGGCCGTCGTGCAAATGATGATATCCATGCCACGCACGGTATCGACCTGATCGTATTCGATTTCGGGGAACACGATCTGCTCCTTCAGGCCGAAGGCGAAGTTGCCGTTGCCGTCGAAGCACTTGCCGCGGATGCCGCGGAAGTCGCGGACGCGCGGCAGGGCGATATTCACCAGGCGGTCGAGAAACTCGTACATCCGGTCCTTGCGCAGGGTGACCTTGCAGCCGATCGACATGCCTTCGCGAAGCTTGAAGGTCGCGACCGACTTGCGGGCCTTGGTCACCACCGGCCGCTGGCCGGCGATCGCGGTCATTTCCTTGACCGCGCCCTGAACCTTCTTCTGGTCGTTGACGGCATCGCCAACGCCCATGTTGAGGACGATCTTGGTCAGCTTCGGAACCATCATCGGGTTCGCGTAGCCGAACTTTTCCTGCATTTCCTTGCGAACCACGTTGTCGTAGTGTTCGCGCAAACGAGCAGCCATCAGACCCGCTCCCTTACTTGTCGAGGACTTCGCCGGAGAGCTTCGCGAAGCGAACCTTCCGACCGTCTTCGAGAGTCTTGAAACCGACGCGGGTCGGCTTGCCGTCCTTCGGATCGACATGCGCGACGTTGGAAACGTGGATCGACGCTTCCTTTTCCACGATACCGCCCGCCGACATCTGGGTCGGGCGGGTGTGGCGCTTGACGATGTTGACGCCCTGCACGACGACGCGATCGGCGGACGGCATGGCGCGGATGACCTCGCCCTTCTTGCCCTTGTCCTTGCCGGTCAAAACGACGACGTAGTCGCCCTTCTTGATCTTCGCGGCCGACATCACAACACCTCCGGCGACAGAGAAATGATCTTCATGTAGCCCTTGGCGCGCAGCTCGCGCACCACGGGCCCGAAGATGCGGGTGCCGATCGGCTCGTTCTGCTTGTTGATCAGAACCGCCGCGTTGCGGTCGAAGCGGATCACGCTGCCGTCGGGACGGCGGACTTCCTTAGCCGTGCGCACGATGACGGCGCGGTGCACATCGCCTTTCTTGACGCGACCACGCGGGATCGCGTCCTTCACCGACACCACGATGATGTCGCCGACCGAGGCGAACTTGCGCTTGGCGCCGCCAAGCACCTTGATGCACTGCACCCGACGCGCCCCCGAGTTGTCGGCAACGTCCAGGTTGGTTTGCATCTGGATCATGGACCGTTTCCTTTATCTTGAAACAGATTCTGAACTACTTACTCGGCATCCGTGGCCATGACTTCCCACGTCTTGGTGCGGGAAATCGGGGCGCACTCGCGGATCCGGACCACGTCGCCGATCTTGAACGCGTTGTTCGGATCGTGCGCGGCGTACTTCTTGGACCGCCGGATGAACTTCTTGTAGACGGGGTGCATGAAGCGGCGCTCGACCTTGACCGTCACGGTCTTGTCGTTGCAATCGCTGACCACCACGCCCTGCAGGATACGCTTAGGCATTCTTGGCCTCATTCGCTTTGGCGCCCAGAACCGTCTTGATGCGCGCGATGTCGCGACGCACCTGACGCACGCGGGCGGTGTTCTCGAGCTGCCCCGAGGCCCGCTGGAACCGCATGTTGAACTGTTCCTTCTTGAGGGCCACCAGCTCATCCTGAAGCTGGTCGCGCGACTTGCCGCGCAGTTCTTCCGCCTTCGCCATGGCTTAGACCTCCTCGGCAAACAAACGCGTGACGAAGCGGGTCTTGATCGGCAGCTTGGCCGCGGCCAGCTCGAACGCGCGACGCGCCACGTCTTCGGCCACGCCGTCGACTTCAAACATGATCCGGCCCGGCTTCACCCGGCAGGCCCAGAACTCGACGGAACCCTTACCCTTGCCCTGACGGACTTCGGCGGGCTTCGCGGTCACCGGCACGTCGGGGAAGACGCGGATCCACACCCGGCCCTGACGCTTCATCTGACGGGTGATCGCGCGGCGGGCCGCCTCGATCTGCCGCGCGGTGACGCGCTCGGGTTCGAGAGCCTTGAGGCCGTAGGCCCCGAAATTCAAATCCGAACCGCCCTTCGCCAGGCCGTGGATACGGCCCTTGTGCTGCTTGCGGAACTTCGTGCGCTTTGGACTCAGCATCGTTCTTACCCTTCTTAGCGCTGCTCTTGCGCGCGCTTGTCCTGGGCCATCGGATCGTGGGCCATGATCTCGCCCTTGAAGATCCAGACCTTGACGCCGCAGGTGCCGTAGGTGGTCTTGGCGGTGCCGACGCCGTAGTCGACGTCCGCGCGCAGGGTGTGCAACGGCACCCGGCCCTCGCGATACCACTCGGTGCGGGCGATTTCCGCCCCGCCGAGACGGCCGGCGCAGTTGATCCGGATGCCCTGGGCGCCCAGACGCATGGCCGACTGCACCGCGCGCTTCATCGCACGACGGAAGGCGACGCGGCGCTCGAGCTGCTGCGCGATGCTCTCGGCCACCAGCTGGGCGTCGAGCTCGGGCTTGCGGATCTCGACGATGTTCAGATGAACCTCGCTGCCCACCTTCTTCGAAAGCTCCTTGCGGAGGGTTTCGATGTCGGCACCCTTGCGGCCGATGATGATGCCCGGACGCGCGGAGTGGATGGTGATCCGCGCCTTCTTCGCCGGGCGCTCGATCACGATGCGCGAGACGCCCGCCTGGGCCAGCCGGTTCTTCAGGTGCTCGCGGATCGACAGATCCTCGAGCAGAAGCTCGGCGTAGTCGCCGCGATCGGCGTACCAGCGGGAATCCCAGGTGCGGTTGATGCCGACGCGCAGCCCGATCGGATTGACTTTGTGACCCATCAGACGGTCTCCTCGCGCTCGGTGACGATAATGGTCAGATTCGAGAAGATCTTCTCGATCCGGCCGGCACGACCGCGCGCGCGGGCGTGGAAGCGCTTCATCGTGATCGACTTGCCGACGAACGCCTCGGAAACCACGAGGGCGTCGACGTCGAGCTGGTGGTTGTTCTCGGCGTTGGCGATCGCGGACTGGAGGCACTTCTTGACCTCCCCCGCGATCCGGCGCTTGGAGAACGTGAGCTCCGCCAGGGCGGATTCGGCGCTCTTGCCCCGAATCGAGGCCGCCACCAGATTGAGCTTGCGCGGGCTGGTGCGGATGACGTGGCTGTAAGCTTTCGCCGCGTTATCCGGCAGAGCGCGCTTGTCCGGCTGCTTGCCCATCGTTACTTCCTCTTCGCCTTCTTGTCCGCGGTATGCCCGTAGTAGGTACGGGTGGGCGCGAACTCGCCGAACTTGTGGCCGACCATCTCCTCGGTGACGAGCACCGGGATGAACTTCTGCCCGTTGTGAACGCCGAACGTCAGGCTCACGAACTGGGGCATGATCGTCGATCGGCGCGACCACGTCTTAATCACTTCATTGCGGCCAGAAGCACGGGAGGCTTCAGCCTTCTTCAGGAGGTATCCGTCCACAAACGGACCTTTCCATACGGAACGAGCCACAGTCGTTCTCCCTTACTTCTTCTTCGCCAAGTGACGACTGCGCATGATCAGCCGATCGGTTTTCTTGTTGGTGCGGGTCCGCTTGCCCTTCGTCGGCTTGCCCCACGGCGTCACCGGATGGGCGCCGCCATTGGTGCGGCCGCCAAGCGGATGGTCCACCGGGTTCATCGAGATGCCGCGAACGTGCGGACGACGACCCAACCAACGATTGCGGCCAGCCTTGCCGAGGTTGATGTTCTGGTTGTCCGGGTTGGACACCGCACCCACCGTAGCGAAGCACTCGCCGCGCACCAGACGCAACTCGCCGCTGCTCAAACGCAGCTGGGCGTAGCCGCCGTCCTTACCGATCAACTGCGCATAGCAGCCCGCCGACCGCGCCATCTGCCCGCCGCGCCCGAGCTTCAGCTCGACGTTGTGGACGATGGTGCCAACCGGCATGTTCTTCATCGGCATCGCATTGCCGGGCTTGATGTCGGCCCGTTCGGACGCCACCACCTGGTCGCCCACGTTCAGGCGCTGGGGCGCGAGAATGTAGGAGACCTCGCCGTCCTCATAACGGATGAACGCGATGAAGGCGGTGCGGTTGGGGTCGTACTCCAGCCGCTCGACGGTCGCGGGAATATCCACTTTCCGCCGCTTGAAGTCAACCATCCGATACTTGCGCTTGTGACCGCCGCCGCGCCACCACACGGTGGTGCGGCCGGTGTTGTTGCGCCCGCCCGAACTGGAGAGGCCCTCGGTGAGGGTCTTTTCCGGCTTGCCCTTGTAGAGCTCGGAGCGGTCCACCAGGATCAGCGCGCGGGTACCCGGGGTGACCGGGTTGAAGGTTTTCAAAGCCATGGTTTAAACCCCCGTCGCGACGTCGATCGTCTGGCCCTCGGCCAGGGTCACGTACGCCTTCTTCACGTCCGAGCGCTGGCCCGGGCGACCCCGGAAGCGCTTCAGCTTGCCCTTCTGGCGCAGCGTGTTCACCGCCACCACCTTGACCCCGAAGATGCCCTCGACCGCGGCCGCAACCTCGAGCTTCGAGGCGTCGAGCGGAACGCGGAAGGTCACCTGGTTGTGCTCGGAGCCGAGCGTCGCCTTTTCGGTGATCACCGGAGCGCGCACGATGTCGTACATCCGCTCCTTGGAAATCTTGATCGCCTTGGTCATTTCAGACGGGCCTCCAGGTGCTCCACGGCGGCCTTGGTGAGAACCAGGGTGTCGCGCCGCAGGATGTCGTAAACGTTCGCGCCCTGCTGCGGCAGCACGTCGATGCCGATCACGTTGCGGGAAGCGAGGGCGAGGTTGCCGTCCACTTCCGGGCCGTCGATGATCAGCGCCGATTCCCAGCCGAGAGCCTTGAGCTTCAGAGCGAAGTCCTTGGTCTTGGCGGAGTCGAACTTGCCGTCCTCGATGACCACCAGCTTGCCCTCGGCGACCTTGGCCGAAAGCGCGGTCTTGAGGCCGAGCTTCTTGAACTTCTTGGTCAGCTCGTGCTCGTGGCTGCGCACCACCGGCCCGAAGATCGTGGCGCCGCCGCGGAACTGCGGGCTGCGCAGCGAACCCTGGCGGGCATGACCCGTGCCCTTCTGCTTGAAGGGCTTCTTGGTGGTGCCCGAAATGTCGCTGATGCCCTTGGTCTTGTGGGTACCGGCGCGACGCTTGGCGAGCTGCCAGTTGACCATGCGGTGGAGAATGTCCGCCCGCACGGGCATCCCGAACACGCCCTCGGCGAGTTCGATGGAGCCGACGCTCTGCGCGTCGAAGTTGATCACGTCCTGCTTCATCGCCGGTTATTCCTTGTCCTGAGTGGCGACGGCATCGGCGGCGGCGGCCTTGACCGCGCCGGGGAACGGCACGCCCTCGGGCAGCTTGCGCTTGACCGCGTCGGACACGAACACCCAGCCGCCCTCGGAACCCGGCACCGCGCCACGGACCAGGATCAGGCCGCGGTCGGCATCGGTGGAGACCACCTGGAGGTTCTGCTGGGTGGCGCGCACGTCACCCATGTGGCCGGCCATCTTCTTGCCCTTGAACACCTTGCCCGGGTCCTGGCACTGGCCGGTGGAACCGTGCGAACGGTGCGAGACCGAAACGCCGTGGGAGGCTTCGAGGCCGCGGAAGTTGTGACGCTTCATACCGCCGGCGAAGCCCTTACCGATGGTGGTGCCGGCAACGTCGACGTACTGGCCCGGGATGAAGTGCTCGACCGAAAGCTCGGCGCCCACCTCGAGGAGGCAGTCGTCGGAGACGACGAATTCGGCGAGCTTCTTCTTCGGCTCCACCTTGGCCGTCGCGAAGTGGCCGCGCATCGCCTTCGACACGTTCTTCACCTTCGCGGACCCGACGCCAAGCTGGACCGCAGTGTAGCCGTGGGTATCGACCTTGCGCGTCGCCACCACCTGGCAGCCGTCCACCTTGAGCACGGTGACCGGAACGTGCCGGCCGTCCTCGGTGAACACGCGGGTCATGCCCATCTTCTGCGCAATAAGACCGGATCGCATGATTACCGTTCCCTTAGAGCTTGATCTCGACGTCGACGCCGGCCGCGAGGTCGAGCTTCATCAGCGCGTCCACGGTCTGCGGAGTCGGGTCAACGATATCCAACAAGCGCTTGTGAGTCCGAATCTCGAACTGTTCGCGCGACTTCTTGTCGATGTGCGGGGAGCGGTTCACGGTGAACTTTTCGACCCGCGTCGGCAGCGGGATCGGACCCCGCACCTGGGCACCCGTGCGCTTGGCGGTATTGACGATCTCGCGCGTGGACTGGTCCAGCACGCGGTGATCGAACGCCTTCAAGCGAATGCGGATGTTCTGACCTTCCATCATGGCTTTCACACCGTTGTTGCGTCGGGCGTCCGCTGACCGCGGCAAAGTCCGCCGTGCGGACGCCCGAGCTGTTCCAATCCTTACGCGATGATCGAGGCCACCACGCCGGCGCCGACGGTGCGGCCGCCTTCGCGGATCGCGAAGCGCAGGCCTTCGTCCATGGCGATCGGCGCGATCAGCTCGACTTCCATCGAAATGTTGTCGCCC
>JAUVUZ010000043.1 GCA_030604885.1 Alphaproteobacteria bacterium
GCGCGCGGCCCGCTTCCGCCATCACCTTGGTGATCGCAGCGGTCAGCGTCGTCTTGCCGTGGTCGACGTGGCCGATCGTGCCGATGTTGCAGTGCGGCTTATTCCGCTCGAACTTTTCCTTGGACATTTCCTGTCTCCGTCAAATCTTCTGTGTTTGCTTAACCGGCCATCTTTTCACGGATCTCGTCGGCCACGTTGCTCGGCACGTCCGAGTAATGATCGAAGATCATCGTGTACTGGGCGCGCCCCTGCGACATCGAGCGCAGGGTGTTGACGTAGCCGAACATGTTGGCGAGCGGCACGTGCGCGGTCACCACGCGGGCGATGCCGCGGCTGTCCATGCCGTTGACCTGGCCACGACGGCTGTTCAGGTCGCCGATGATGTCGCCCATGTACTCTTCCGGGGTGACGACCTCGACGTTCATGATCGGCTCGAGCAGCTTCGGACCCGCCTTGGCGATACCCTCGCGGAACGCGGCGCGGGCCGCGATTTCGAAGGCGAGCACCGAGGAGTCGACGTCGTGGTAGGCGCCGTCGACCAGCGAGGCCGAGAAGTCGGTGACCGGGAAGCCTGCGATCACGCCGTTGTCGAGCGAGCTCTTGAGGCCCTTTTCGACGCCCGGCACGTATTCCTTCGGAACCGAGCCGCCGACGATCTTGCTCTCGAACACGAAACCGGTGCCCGGCTCGCCCGGCGCGAACACGATCTTGACGCGCGCGTACTGACCGGAACCGCCCGACTGCTTCTTGTGGGTGTAGTCGATCTCGTAGGTCTTGGAGATGGTCTCGCGGTACGCCACCTGCGGCGCGCCCACGTTCGCCTCGACCTTGAACTCGCGACGCATGCGGTCGACGATGATCTCGAGATGGAGTTCGCCCATGCCCTTGATCACGGTCTGGCCGGATTCCTGGTCGGTGGTGACGCGGAACGACGGATCCTCGGCCGCGAGACGCGCGAGCGCGAGACCCATCTTCTCCATGTCGGCCTTGGTCTTCGGCTCGACCGCCACTTCGATCACCGGCTCCGGGAACTCCATGCGCTCGAGGATCACCGGATCCGAGGTGAGGCAGAGGGTGTCGCCGGTGGTGGTGTCCTTGAGGCCGACCAGCGCGATGATGTCGCCGGCATAGGCTTCCTTGACCTCTTCGCGGTTGTTCGCGTGCATCTGCAGCATGCGGCCGATGCGCTCGCGCTTGTCCTTCACGGTGTTCTGGACGTAGGAACCGCTTTCGAGCTTGCCCGAGTAGACGCGCACGAAGGTGAGCGAGCCGACGAAGGGATCGTTCATGATCTTGAACGCGAGGCCGGCGAACGGCTCGTCGTCCGACGAGTGACGCTCGATCGGGGTCTCGCCGTCCATCGCCACGCCCTTGATCGCCGGAACGTCGAGCGGGCTCGGCAGGTAGTCCACCACCGCGTCGAGCAGCGGCTGGACGCCCTTGTTCTTGAACGCGGAGCCGCACAGCACCGGGACGAACTTCATGGCGATCGCGCCCTTGCGGATGCACGCCTTGAGGGTCGCCTCGTCCGGCTCGTTGCCTTCGAGGTAGGCTTCCATCGCCGCGTCGTCGGCCTCGACGGCGGTCTCGACGAGCTTCTCGCGGTATTCCGCGGCCTGCTCGGCGTACTCGGCCGGAATGTCGAGGTAGTCGAACTCGGCGCCGAGGTTCTCGTCGTGCCAGATCACCGCCTTCATCAGGACCAAGTCGATGAGGCCCTTGTACTCGGCTTCCGAGCCGATCGGCAGGTGCATCACCAGCGGGGTCGCGCCGAGGCGGTCGACGATCATGTCGACGCAACGGAAGAAGTTCGCGCCCATGCGGTCCATCTTGTTGACGAAGCAGATGCGCGGAACGTGGTACTTGTCCGCCTGCCGCCACACCGTCTCGGACTGCGGCTCGACGCCGGCCACCGAGTCGAACACCGCGACCGCGCCGTCGAGAACGCGGAGCGAGCGCTCCACCTCGATGGTGAAGTCCACGTGGCCGGGGGTGTCGATGATGTTGATGCGATGGTCCTTCCAGAAGCAGGTGGTCGCGGCGGAGGTAATGGTGATACCCCGCTCCTGCTCCTGTTCCATCCAATCCATGGTCGCGGCGCCATCGTGCACCTCGCCGATCTTGTGAGACCGGCCGGTGTAATAGAGCACGCGCTCCGTGGTCGTGGTCTTGCCGGCATCGATGTGGGCCATGATGCCGATGTTGCGGTAGTCTGCAAGCGGGGTCTGGCGTGGCATGATCGTCAATCCTGGTCTTCTTTGGGTTACCAGCGGTAGTGCGAGAAGGCCTTGTTGGCGTCGGCCATGCGATGCGTGTCCTCACGCTTCTTGACGGCGCCGCCGCGATTGTTCGCAGCGTCCAACAGCTCGCCCGAAAGGCGGTCGATCATGGTGGTTTCCGACCGCTTGCGGGCGAACTCGATCAACCAACGGATCGCCAGCGCCTGACGGCGCTCGGCACGAACCTCCACGGGGACCTGATACGTCGCACCGCCGACGCGGCGGGAACGGACCTCGATCGCCGGCTTGACGTTGGCAAGGGCCTCGTGGAAGGTCTTGACCGAATCGCCCGTCTTCGAGGCGATCTTGTCGAGAGCACCATAGACGATCTGCTCGGCCGTAGCCTTCTTGCCGTCCTTCATGATGCTGTTGATGAATTTTGCCAGTACGAGGTCACCGAACTTGGCGTCCGGCAGTACTTCGCGCTTCTCGGCTGCATGGCGACGAGACATCTTCCTTGACCTCTTCTGCTCTTACTTCGGACGCTTCGCGCCGTACTTCGAACGGCGCTGACGGCGATCCTTGACGCCCTGGGTATCCAGAGTGCCGCGAATGATGTGATAGCGCACGCCGGGAAGGTCCTTCACGCGGCCGCCGCGGATCATCACCACGGAGTGTTCCTGAAGGTTGTGACCTTCGCCCGGAATGTAGCTGGTCACCTCGAACCCGTTGGTGAGCCGCACGCGCGCGACCTTACGCAGCGCGGAGTTCGGCTTCTTCGGAGTCGTGGTGTAGACGCGGGTGCAAACCCCGCGCTTCTGCGGGCAAGCCTGCAGGGCCGGAACCTTGTTACGGTTCAGCTGCGGCTCGCGCGGCTTGCGGATCAACTGATTGATCGTTGGCATTGAGTGTTCCCTATTCTCAATATCACTCGATACACGAATACCCTCCAGACCGCGGGATTTCCTCGCGATCCGGAGAACAAATCCCCTCTCAGCGCTGGCCCTAGGGTGCGTTGAAAGGGAAACGTCATGGCCGTAGAGGCCGATTTCCATCAACAATCATCGGGTGCCGGGTGCCCGGGGGGCGGCTTTCCGAGGCAAGCCTCGGAAGTTCCGCTCCCGAACGGTCGGGACCGTCCGAATGAGGGGCGCACTATACGTATTCGCCCCTCCCCCGTCAACCGGAGATTCCCCCGCAAACGCGAACGCCGCCCGGGGGTCCGGGCGGCGGTCTCGAAGCGATGGAAGGGCCGGCGTTACTCGGCCGCGGGGGCGTCGGGCGCCGGGCCCTGAACCGCCGCGCCCTCGCCTTCCGGCAGGGCCTCGCGGTCCCGCTCCGCCGCCAAGCGGCGCAGGCGGCTCATCACCGAGCCGGTGCCCGCCGGGATCAGGCGGCCGACGATGACGTTCTCCTTGAGGCCGATCAGGCTGTCCACCTTGCCCGCCACCGCGGCCTCGGTGAGGACGCGGGTGGTCTCCTGGAACGAGGCGGCGGAGATGAACGAGTGGGTCTGCAGGCTCGCCTTGGTGATGCCCTGCAGAACCGGCTTCGCCATCGCCGGGCGTCCCTGCTCCCGCTCGGTGCGCTCGTTCTCCGCCTTGAAGTCGAAGCGGTCGACCAGCTCGCCGGTGAGGAAGGTGGTGTCGCCGGGTTCGGTGACCTCGACCTTCTGCAGCATCTGACGCGAGATCACCTCGATGTGCTTGTCGTTGATCTTCACGCCCTGGAGACGGTAGACGTCCTGGATTTCCTTGATCAGGTAGTTGGCCAAGGCCTCCACGCCCAGCACCTGGAGGATGTCGTGCGGAACCGGGCTGCCGTCCATCAGGCTGTCGCCCTTGCGCACGTAGTCGCCTTCCTGGACGGTGACGTGCTTGCCCTTGGGGATCAGGTACTCGATCGGATCGCCGTCTTCCGGCACCACCAGCAGGCGACGCTTGTTCTTGTAGTCCTTGCCGAACTCCACGCGACCGTCGATGTCGGAGATGATCGCGTAGTCCTTCGGCTTGCGCGCCTCGAACAGCTCCGCCACGCGCGGCAGACCGCCGGTGATGTCGCGGGTCTTCGAGCCTTCGCGCGGGATGCGCGCGAGCACGTCGCCGGCGTTGACCTTCTGGCCGTTCTCGACCGAGAGGATCGCGTCCGCCGAGAGGAAGTAGCGCGCCTCCTGGCCGTTGCCGAGCATGATCACCTCGCCCTTGTCGTCCTTGAGGGCGATGCGCGGCTTCAAGTCGGCCGACTTGCCGGTCTGCTTGAAGTCGGTGACGACGCGGCTGGTCATGCCGGTGGCGTCGTCCATCACTTCCTTCATCGAGATGCCCTCGATGAGGTCGACGTAGGAGACCACGCCCTGCCGCTCGGTGACGATCGGCATGGTGTAGGGATCCCACTCGGCGAGCTTCTGGCCCTTCTCCACCGACGCCTTGTCGTCGGTGAGGAGCTTGGCGCCGTAGGGCACGCGGTAGCGGGCGCGCTCGCGGCCGGTCGGGCCGAGGAGCACCAGTTCCATGTTGCGGCCCATCACCACCGGCACGCCCTCGGAGTTGAGGACGACGTTGCGGTTCTCGATCTTCACCGTCGCCTCGTAGGGGGCTTCGATGGAGTTGACCTGGGCGCCGCGCTGGGCGGCGCCGCCGATGTGGAAGGTGCGCATGGTGAGCTGCGTGCCCGGCTCGCCGATCGACTGCGCCGCGATCACGCCGACCGCCTCGCCCATGTTGACCGGGGTGCCGCGCGCCAGGTCGCGGCCATAGCACTTGGCGCAGATGCCCACCTCGGTCTCGCAGGTGAGCACCGAACGGATGCGCACGCTCTCGATCCCGGCGGCCTCGATCCGCGCCACGTCCTTCTCGTCCATCAGGTCGCCCTTCTTGACGATCACCGCGTCGTCGGCCGGGTCGAGCACGTCCTCGAGCGCGGTGCGGCCGAGGAGACGCTCGCCGAGCGAGGCGACGACGTTGCCGCCTTCGATCGCCGCGGTGGCGATCAGGCCGCGTTCGGTGCCGCAATCCTCCTCGGTGATGATCGCGTCCTGGGCCACGTCCACCAGGCGGCGGGTGAGGTAGCCCGAGTTCGCGGTCTTGAGCGCGGTGTCGGCCAGGCCCTTGCGGGCGCCGTGGGTCGAGTTGAAGTACTCGAGCACGGTCAGGCCTTCCTTGAAGTTCGAGATGATCGGCGTCTCGATGATCTCGCCCGAGGGCTTGGCCATCAGGCCGCGCATGCCGGCGAGCTGCTTCATCTGCGCCGCCGAGCCGCGGGCGCCCGAGTGGGCCATCATGTACACCGAGTTGATGCCGGTGCCCGCCTCGATGCGCGAGATTTCCTTCATCATCTCGTCGGCGACGCGGTCGGTACAGGCCGACCACGCGTCCACCACCTTGTTGTACTTCTCGCCCTTGGTGATCAGGCCGTCCTGGTACTGCTGCTCGAACTCCTTCACCTGGGTCTCGGTGGCGTGGATCATCTCCTCCTTCGACGGCGGGATGACGAGGTCGTCCTTGCCGAAGGAGATGCCCGCGTTGCAGGCCTCGCGGAAGCCGAGCTTCATGATCCGGTCGGCGAAGATCACCGTCTCCTTCTGCCCGCAGTGACGGTACACGGTGTCGATGACGTCACCGATTTCCTTCTTGCGCAGCAGACGGTTGACCACCGAGAACGGCACCTGCGGGTGACGCGGCAGCAGCTCGCCGATCATCATCCGGCCCGGGGTGGTCTCGATGCGGCTGGTGACCAGCTCGCCCGCGTCGGTGTAGTGGGTGACGCGCGCCTGAATCTTGGCGTGCAGCGACACCACCTTGTGGTCGAGCGCGTGACGGATCTCGTTGAGGTTCGAGAACGCCATGCCCTCGCCCAGCTCGCCGGTGCCCTGCATCGAGAGGTAGTAGAGACCGAGGATGATGTCCTGGGTCGGCACGATGATCGGCTTGCCGTTGGCCGGGCTGAGGATGTTGTTGGTGGACATCATCAGCACGCGGGCTTCGAGCTGCGCTTCCAGCGACAGCGGCACGTGGACCGCCATCTGGTCGCCGTCGAAGTCGGCGTTGAAGGCGGTGCAGACCAGCGGGTGCAGCTGGATCGCCTTGCCTTCGATCAGGGTCGGCTCGAACGCCTGGATGCCGAGGCGGTGCAGCGTCGGCGCGCGGTTGAGCATCACCGGGTGCTCGCGGATCACCTCTTCGAGGATGTCCCAAACCTCCGGCCGCTCCTTCTCGACCATGCGCTTCGCCGCCTTGATGGTGGTGGCGATGCCGTAGAGCTCGAGCTTGGAGTAGACGAACGGCTTGAACAGCTCGAGCGCCATCTTCTTCGGCAGGCCGCACTGGTGCAGCTTCAGCTCCGGACCCACGGTGATCACCGAACGGCCCGAGTAGTCGACGCGCTTGCCGAGCAGGTTCTGACGGAAGCGGCCCTGCTTGCCCTTCAGCATGTCGGCGAGGGACTTGAGCGGGCGCTTGTTGGCGCCGGTGATGGCGCGGCCGCGGCGGCCGTTGTCGAACAGCGCGTCCACGGCTTCCTGGAGCATGCGCTTTTCGTTACGGATGATGATGTCCGGCGCGCGCAGCTCGATCAGCCGCCGCAGACGGTTGTTGCGGTTGATGACGCGGCGGTAGAGATCGTTGAGGTCGGAGGTCGCGAAGCGGCCGCCGTCCAAGGGCACCAGCGGGCGCAGTTCCGGCGGGATCACCGGAATCACCTCGAGGATCATCCACTCGGGGCGGGTGTTGCTCTCGCAGAACGCCTCGACCACCTTGAGGCGCTTGATCAGCTTCTTGCGCTTCGCTTCCGAGGTGGTTTCGCGCAGTTCGGCGCGCAGGGTCTTGCGGTCCTCCTCCACGTCGATCTGGGAGAGGATCTCGCGCAACGCCTCGGCGCCGATGCCGGCGCGGAAGCTGTCCTCGCCGTATTCCTCGACCGCCATCTGGTACTGCTCTTCCGAGAGCAGCTCGAGGCGCTTCAAGGGGGTCAGACCCGGCTCCACCACCACGTAGTTCTCGAAGTAGAGGACCCGCTCGAGATCCTTCAGGGTCATGTCGACCATCAGGCCGATGCGGCTCGGCAGCGACTTCAGGAACCAGATGTGCGCCACCGGCGCCGCCAGCTCGATGTGGCCCATGCGCTCGCGCCGGACCTTCGAGAGGGTGACCTCGACGCCGCACTTCTCGCAGATGATGCCGCGATACTTCATCCGCTTGTACTTGCCGCACAAGCACTCGTAGTCCTTGATCGGACCGAAGATGCGGGCGCAGAACAGGCCGTCGCGCTCCGGCTTGAAGGTCCGGTAGTTGATGGTTTCCGGCTTCTTGATCTCACCGAACGACCAGGCGCGGATCTGTTCCGGCGACGCGATCGCGATCTCGATCTGATCGAACGACTGCGTGCCCGAGACCTGGCCGAAAATCTTGGTAAGTTCGTTCATGCCTTTGCGCTCCTTGGAATGCGCTAGAAAATTCGATGAGCGGCGGCCCCGGGCGGCGAACCGCCCGGGGTGCGACCGGCCTCGGTCAGAAGTCGCGCTGGCTCAGCTCGACGTTGAGGCACAGGGACCGCATTTCCTTCACGAGGACGTTGAACGATTCCGGAATGCCGGCCTCGAAGGTGTCGTCGCCGCGGACGATCGCCTCGTAGACCTTGGTGCGGCCCGACACGTCGTCGGACTTCACCGTCAGCATTTCCTGCAAGGTATACGCCGCGCCGTAGGCCTCGAGGGCCCACACTTCCATTTCGCCGAAACGCTGGCCGCCGAACTGCGCCTTGCCGCCCAGCGGCTGCTGGGTGACGAGGCTGTACGGGCCGATCGACCGCGCGTGGATCTTGTCGTCCACGAGGTGGTGGAGCTTCAGCATGTAGATGTAGCCCACCGTGACCTTGCGGTCGAACGGCTCGCCGGTGCGGCCGTCGTAGAGCTGCGACTGCGCCGAGCTGTCGAGACCCGCCTGGGTCAGCATCTCGACGATGTCGCTTTCCTTGGCGCCGTCGAACACCGGGGTCGCCATCGGCACGCCCTTGCGCAGGTGCGACGCCATGTCGATAAGGGACGCGTCGTCGAGCGGCGCAAGGTCTTCCTTGGCGTGAACCGGGCCGTAGACGGTGTCGAGCTTCTCGCGCAGCGCCGTCGTATCCGCCTTGCCCGCCTGCACCTGGTCGACCATCTGGCCGATCTGACGGCCGATGTTGGCGGCCGCCCAGCCGAGGTGGGTTTCGAGGATCTGGCCCACGTTCATGCGCGAGGGCACGCCGAGCGGGTTCAGCACGATGTCCATGTGGGTGCCGTCGGCGAGGTAGGGCATGTCCTCCACCGGCAGGATGCGCGAGATCACGCCCTTGTTGCCGTGGCGGCCCGCCATCTTGTCGCCCGGTTGCAGCTTGCGCTTCACCGCCACGAACACCTTGACCATCTTCAGCACGCCGGGCGGCAGTTCGTCGCCGCGCTGGAGCTTGTCCACCTTGTTCTCGAAGCGCTCCTGCAGCTTCTGCACGGTGTCCTCGAAGTGGCGCTTCAGCACCTCGACGCGGCCCATCACCTCGTCGTTGGTCACCGCGATCTGCCGCCACTGGCCCGGGGTCCAGTCGGCGAGCAGGGCGTCGGAGACGGTCTCGCCCGCCTTCATGCCCTTCGGACCGGCCACCACCTCGTGGCCCATCAGCAGGTCGCGCAGGCGCTGGTTGAACGAGGTCTCGAGGATCGCCTTCTCGTCGTCGCGGTCCTTCGCCAGGCGTTCGATTTCCTGGCGCTCGATCGCCATCGCGCGCTCGTCCTTGTCGACGCCGCGGCGCGAGAACACCCGCACCTCGACGATCGTGCCGGTGACGCCCGGCGGCACGCGGAGCGAGGTGTCGCGCACGTCGGTGGCCTTTTCGCCGAAGATCGCGCGCAGGAGCTTCTCTTCCGGCGTCATCGGGCTTTCGCCCTTCGGCGTCACCTTGCCGACGAGGATGTCGCCCGCCTTCACCTCGGCGCCGATGTAGACGATGCCCGCCTCGTCGAGGTTCTTGAGCGCGTCTTCGCCGACGTTGGGGATGTCGCGGGTGATTTCCTCCTGGCCGAGCTTGGTGTCGCGCGCCATCACCTCGAATTCCTCGATGTGGATCGAGGTGAAGACGTCGTCGCGGACGATGCGCTCGGAGATGAGGATCGAGTCCTCGTAGTTGTAGCCGTTCCAGGGCATGAACGCGACCAGCACGTTCCGGCCGAGAGCCAGCTCGCCCATTTCGGTGGACGGGCCGTCGGCGATGATGTCGCCCTTCTTCACGAAGTCGCCGACCTGCACCAGCGGACGCTGGGTGATGCAGGTGGACTGGTTCGAGCGCTGGAACTTCGCCAGGGTGTAGATGTCGACGCCGGTGTCGGCCGCGCCGGTTTCCTCGGAAACCGCGTGGATGACGATACGGGTCGCGTCCATCTGCTGCACCCGGCCGGAGCGCCGGGCGACGATCGCCGCGCGGCTGTCCTGGGCCACCGCGGCCTCCATGCCGGTGCCGACGAACGGCGCCTCGGCCTTGAGGAGCGGCACCGCCTGACGCTGCATGTTCGAGCCCATCAGCGCGCGGTTGGCGTCGTCGTTCTCGAGGAACGGGATCAGCGCCGCGGCCACCGAGACGAGCTGCTTCGGCGAGACGTCCATGTACTGGATCTCGGACGCCGGAACCATCAGCACGTCGCCGGCCTTACGGGCGGGCAGCAGGTCGTCGGTGAAGCGGCCGGAGGCGTCCACCGGGGCGGAGGCCTGGGCGATGTGGTAGCGCCCCTCCTCCATCGCCGACATGTAGACCACCTCGTCGGTGACGCGGCCGTCGGTGACGCGGCGATACGGGGTCTCGATGAAGCCGTACTGGTTCACCCGCGCGAAGGTGGCGAGCGAGTTGATCAGGCCGATGTTCGGGCCTTCCGGCGTTTCGATCGGGCAGATGCGGCCGTAGTGGGTCGGGTGCACGTCGCGCACCTCGAAGCCCGCGCGCTCGCGGGTGAGGCCGCCCGGCCCGAGCGCCGAGAGGCGGCGCTTGTGGGTGATCTCGGCCAGCGGGTTGGTCTGGTCCATGAACTGCGAGAGCTGCGACGAGCCGAAGAACTCGCGCACCGCCGCCGCCGCCGGCTTCGCGTTGATGAGGTCGTGCGGCATCACGGTGTCGATGTCCACCGAGCTCATGCGCTCGCGGATCGCCCGCTCCATGCGCAGCAGGCCGATGCGGTACTGGTTCTCCATCAGCTCGCCGACCGAACGCACACGGCGGTTGCCGAGGTGGTCGATGTCGTCGATCTCGCCCTTGCCGTCCTTGAGGTCGAGGAGCACGCGGATGATCGCGAGGATGTCCTCCTTGCGCAGCACCCGCAGGCTCTCGGGCGCCACGTCGGTGGAGAGGTCGAGGCGCGCGTTCATCTTCACGCGGCCGACCGCCGAGAGGTCGTAACGCTCGGAGTCGAAGAACAGGCCCTCGAACAGCGCCTCGGCGGTCTCCAGGGTCGGCGGCTCGCCCGGGCGCATCACGCGGTAGATGTCGACCAGCGCTTCCTCGCGGCAGGAGTTCTTGTC
Source organism: Alphaproteobacteria bacterium (assembly GCA_030604885.1). GTDB lineage: Bacteria > Pseudomonadota > Alphaproteobacteria > Rhodospirillales > Rhodospirillaceae > Oleispirillum. Next base: position 10,751 of record JAUVUZ010000043.1, read on the forward strand.
CGCCGCCAGGGTGTTGCGCAGATAGGGGCCGGTGGTGCTGTCGATGCGCAGCACCGGCACCTCGATCAGCTTCGCGGCGTCGAGCGCGTCGAGGATCGCCTGGGTCAGCTCGTTGCCGGCCTCGGCCAGAACCTCGCCGGTCTCCTCGTTGACGACGTCCTCGGCGACGTAGCGGCCGATCAGCTCCGACGACGGAATGCGCACGCGGGTGGCGTTGCTCTCGGTCACCTGGCGCAGCACGCGCGGGGTGATCTTCTTGCCCGCCTCCACCAGCACTTCGCCGGAATCCGCGTCCACCAGGTCGTAGTCGAGCTTGACGCCGCGCAGGGCCTGGGTGTCGAGGGCGGCGCACCAGCCCTCGGTGTCGCGGGAGTAGATCACGCGCTGGTAGAAGGTGCCGAGGATCTCCTCGGCGGACATCCCTTCGGCCTCGGCCGGGTCGAGCTTCTTGCCGTCCTCGGCGAGCGCGTGGCGGCGGTCGGCGGTGGCCGCGCTGTCGAGGGCGTAGAGCAGGGTCGTCACCGGCAGCTTGCGGCGACGGTCGATGCGCACGTAGACGAGGTCCTTGGCGTCGAACTCGAAGTCGAGCCACGAGCCGCGGTAGGGGATCACCCGCGCCGCGAACAGGAACTTGCCCGACGAGTGGGTCTTGCCCTTGTCGTGGTCGAAGAACACGCCCGGGCTGCGGTGCATCTGCGAGACGATGACGCGCTCGGTGCCGTTGATGATGAAGGTGCCCTTGGAGGTCATCAGGGGCATGTCGCCCATGTAGACGTCCTGCTCCTTGATGTCGCGGATCGAGCGGGCGCCGGTGTCCTCGTCGATGTCCCACACCACCAGGCGCAGGGTCACCTTGAGGGGCGCGGCGAAGGTCATGCCGCGCTGCTGGCACTCGTCGACGTCGTACTTCGGGGTCTCGAGTTCGTAGCCGACGAACTCCAGCTCGCCGCGGCCGGTGAAGTCCTTGATCGGGAAGACCGACTTGAACACTTCCTGGAGGCCGGAATCCTGCCGCTGCGCGAGCGGCGTGCCGATCTGGAGGAACTGGTCGTAGGAGTTCTTCTGAACCTCGATCAGATTCGGCATGGTGGCCACGGACGGAATCCGTCCGAAACTCCGGCGCACCCTTTTACAACCCGTCAGAGAGCCCGACATCGCCGCTCCTTATGCACGTCACACATTCGTTCGCCGGGCGCACCATGCGCCCCGCGCCTCGCGACCGCCGCGTTGCCGCGCGGCCGCCCACCGCGCCGCCGCAACCGGCGGAAATCCTGCGTTTCCGATCTCCGCGCGCGCACGGAGATCGGAAGCGCAGACGGGTCGGCCCGCACCGCGAAGGCTCGCGGTGCGGGACGACCCAGGATTTTAAGTCCGACGCAAGGGTTGCGTCTTACTTCAGCTCGACGGTCGCGCCGGCTTCCTCGAGCTGCTTCTTGAGAGCAGCGGCCTCGTCCTTCGAGCAGCCTTCCTTCACGGTCTTCGGAGCGCCTTCGACCAGGTCCTTGGCTTCCTTGAGGCCAAGGCCGGTGATCGCGCGCACTTCCTTGATCACGTTGATCTTCTTCTCGCCGGCGTTGGCGAGGATCACGTCGAACTCGGTCTGCTCTTCGACCGGAGCGGCGGCGGCGGCCGGACCGGCGGCGGCAACCGCAACCGGAGCGGCGGCGGAGACGCCCCACTTCTCTTCGAGGAGCTTCGAAAGCTCGGCGGCTTCCATGACGGTGAGGGCGGAGAGCTCGTCGACGAGCTTGTTCAGATCGGCCATTTCAACATTTCCTTGTAGGCTTGAACGTTCAGATATTGCAGAGAAAAACCGCTTACGCCGCGGCGCCCTTGTCGGCATAGGCCGCGAAGACACGCGCCAGCTGGCCGGCCGGGGCCTGGACCACGCCCGCCACCTTGGTGGCCGGGGCCTGGATCAGGCCGATCAGCTTGCCGCGCAGTTCGTCGAGCGACGGCATCGTCGCCAGGGCCTTGACCCCGTTGGCGTCGAGCACCGTCTTGCCGAGCGAACCGCCGACAATCACCAGCTTGTCGTTCTTCTTCGCGAATTCGACGGCGGCCTTGGCGGCGGCGACGGGATCGACCGAAGTCGCGATCGCCGTCGGCCCGACGAAGTAATCGCCGGCACCCTCGAAATCCGTACCTTCCAGAGCGAGACGCGTAAGCCGATTCTTCGTCACCTTGAAGCCGGCACCCGCCGCACGCATCTGCCCGCGGAGGTTGGTCATCTCCTCGACCGTCAAACCCTTGTACTGGGTGACGACGACGAGCGAAACCTCGTTGAACAGGGCGTTGAGCGAACGCACCAGTTCGGATTTTTCCTCTCGGTTCACTTTCGTCTCCGTAGGTTGATCCGGGGTTTCGGCCCCGGATCGGGAGCCCGGTCGGGCGCTTGCGCGCCGTTCCGGATGGACGAACCTGCCCTCGAAAGTTCAAGCCTTTACGGAACGTTTCCGCCCCGTCGAAACTTGTTCTCCCGTCTGCGCAGGTGGCTAGCCATTAAACCGTCCCGGAATGGACGGCGCCTGCGGTCTCGGACAGGTACTCGGGAGGGGTTGCCCCCTCGCGCCGACCCCGGGGCGAACCCCGGTGCCGGAATTCATATAGTGTCGGTCAGCCGACGACGTCGGAAACCTGGACCTTGAGGCCCGGGCCCATGGTGGTGGAGAGCGACACCTTCTTGAGGTAAACGCCCTTCGCGCCCGAGGGCTTGGCCTTGTTGATGGCGTCCACGAACGCCTTGATGTTCTCGGCGATCTGCTCGGCCGAGAACGAGACGCGGCCGACGCCGCCGTGGACGATACCCGCCTTTTCGACGCGGAACTGCACCTGGCCGCCCTTCGCCGCCTTGACCGCCTCGCCGACGTTCATGGTGACGGTGCCGAGCTTCGGGTTCGGCATCAGGCCGCGCGGGCCGAGCACCTTACCGAGACGGCCGACCACGCCCATCATGTCCGGGGTCGCGATGCAGCGGTCGAAGTCCATCTGGCCGCCCTGGATCAGCTCCATCAGGTCTTCGGCGCCCACCAGTTCGGCGCCCGCTTCCTTGGCCTCGTCGGCCTTCGGGCCCTTGGCGAACACCGCGACGCGCACGGTCTTGCCGGTGCCGTGCGGCAGGGTCACCACGCCGCGCACCATCTGGTCCGCGTGGCGCGGGTCGACGCCGAGGTTGAGCGCCACTTCGACGGTCTCGTCGAACTTCGCCTTCGCGTTCGCCTTGATCAGGCCGACGGCCTCGACCAGGGTGTAGAAATTGTTGCGGTCGACGCCTTCGTACGCCGCGGTCAGTCGCTTACCGAGCTTCGCCATGTCGCCTTACTCCGAAACCTGAAGGCCCATGGAACGGGCGGAACCGCGCACCATTTCCATGGCCGCTTCGACGGTGTGGCAGTTGAGGTCGGGCATCTTGGAGGTCGCGATCTCGCGGATCTGCGCCTCGGACACCTTGCCGGCAACGCCCGCGCCCGGGGTCTGGCTGCCCTTCTGCACGCCCGCCGCCTTCTTCAGGTAGTAGCTGATCGGCGGCAGCTTGGTGATGAAGGTGAAGGTGCGGTCGGAGAACGCGGTGATCACCACCGGAACCGGCATGCCGGGTTCCATGTTCTGGGTCTGCGCGTTGAACGCCTTGCAGAACTCCATGATGTTGAGGCCGCGCTGACCGAGCGCCGGACCGATCGGCGGCGACGGATTCGCCTTGCCGGCCGGAACCTGGAGCTTGATGAAGCCCACGATTTTCTTCGCCATGTGTCTCACTCTCTATGGGCGGGGCGGGAACGCCCGCCGCGCCGTGGAAGGACTGCGGTCATCGGCCCTGGCCAGGCCTCCCGCAGGTTCGCCGCGCCCCTCGAGGGACACGGAAATCCGTCAGCCGATCTTCTCGACCTGGCCGTATTCCAGCTCCACCGGGGTCGAGCGCCCGAAGATCGACACCGCCACCTTGATGCGGCTCTTCTCTTCGTCCACTTCCTCGACCACGCCGTTGAAGCTGGTGAACGGCCCGTCGGAGACCCGCACCTGCTCGCCGATCTCGAACACCACCGAGGGCTTCGGACGATCGACGCCCTCCTGCACCTGGGTCATGATCCGCTGCGCCTCGGCCTCGGTGATCGGCACCGGGCGGCCGCGGCCGCCGAGGAAGTCGGTGACCTTGGCGGTGTTCTTGACGAGGTGCCAGCTTTCGTCGGTCAGCATCATCTTGACCAGGACGTAGCCGGGGAAAAACTTGCGCTCGGCGTTGATCTTCGAGCCGCGCCGGACCTCGACGACCTCTTCGGTCGGCACCAGCACCTCCTCGAACAGGTCCGCCATGCCCTTTTGCGCCGCCTGCTCGCGGATCGACTGGGCGACCTTCTTCTCGAACCCGGAATAGACGTGCACGACGTACCAGCGCGCCTGCATCAGATTACCCTCCAATCCCGAGTACCGTCTGGATCCCGAGCGAGAACACCGTATCCACGAGGAACAGGAAAATCGACGCCACCACCGCCATGGACATCACCATCACGGTCGAAAGCATGGTTTCCTTGCGCGTGGGCCAGACGACCTTCGCCAGTTCCTGCCGAACCTGACGCACAAACTGACCGGGAGAGGTCTTCGCCATTACCACATCCAAACATGTTTCGCCGCGCGTGATCGCGGACCCTTGGCCCGCCGCGCGGAAGCTCTCGCTGAACCCGACGCTCGCTTCGCCGCCATGGCAGGGGTGGCAGGGATCGAACCCGCAACCCCCGGTTTTGGAGACCGGTGCTCTACCAGTTGAGCTACACCCCTACACCTGGCGCGACGCGAACCCACGGGACGGGTCGTCTTCCCGAAGGCGGGCGAGACTAGCCCGCTCGCCTTCGGCAATCAAGCACTTTTCCACCGTTTCGAGAACGATGGAAAAGCCCTCGGAGTTTTACGCGATGATCGAGGCCACCACGCCGGCGCCGACGGTGCGGCCGCCTTCGCGGATCGCGAAGCGCAGGCCTTCGTCCATGGCGATCGGCGCGATCAGCTCGACTTCCATCGAAATGTTGTCGCCC
>JAUVUZ010000051.1 GCA_030604885.1 Alphaproteobacteria bacterium
CCGCCGCCGCACCCGCCACCCCGGCCGCGCCGCCGCCTGCGGCCGCAAAGCCCGCGGCGCCGGTTCCGCCGGTGGCGATGCCCGGCGCGCCCTCGCCCCGGTTCGACCGCAACGCCGCCTCCAAGCCCGTCCGCTTCGCCGATCTCGCCCGGCCGCAGCAGCCGCCCCAGCCGCTCCAGCCCGCCGGACCGCTCGCCGACCTGCAACGCCGCACGCCGGGCGGGCTGACCGTTCCCACCGTCGGCCCCGACGGCCGCCGCCCGTGGCAGGCCTACGCCCGGCCGTTCGAGGGCGACCCCAAGGCGCCGCGCATCGCGGTGGTGATCGCGGGCCTCGGCCTCGTTCACGAGGCCACCGCCGCGGCGATCGAGGCGACCCCGCCCGCCGTCACCCTCGCCTTCGACGTGGCGGCGCACCAGTTGCCGGACCGGCTCGCCGCCGCCCGCCGCGCCGGGCACGAAACCCTGGTGGAACTGGGGCTGCAAAGCGAGACGTTCCCCGCCGTCGACCCCGGCCCCGAGGGCCTGCTGGCGGTGCTCTCCCCCGCCGAGAACGCCGCCCGCCTCGAACAGGCGCTGGCCCGCGCACCGGTCTACGTCGGCGTGCTCGCCCGTGGCGGCGATGCGTTCGCCGCCTCCGCCCCCCACGCCGCGCTGCTGATGACCGAACTGCGCCGCGCCGGTCTCGCGTTCGTCTCGGCGGTGCCGTTCGCCCACGCCGAGGCCTATCCGGCGCGCGCGGGCGTGGACGTGGCGATCGACGCCGCGAGCTTCCGCGAGCAGATCGCCGCCCGCCTGCAACAGGCCGAGGCCACCGCCAAGGCGCGCGGCAGCGCGGTGCTGACGGTGGAGGCGACGCCGCTGGCCCTGGCGCAACTGGTACCCTGGCTCGGCGGCCTCAAGGGGCGCGGCCTCGAACTGGCGCCGGTGTCGGCGGTGGTGAAGGAATGACCCCCTACCTCGACCGCCCCTACCGCGAGGGGGTGGGCATCGTGCTCCTCAACCCGGCGGCGCAGGTGTTCGTGGCGCAGCGCCTCGACAGCGCCGAACCGGCGTGGCAGATGCCGCAGGGCGGCATCGACCCGGACGAGGAGCCATGCGTCACCGCGCTGCGGGAACTCAAGGAGGAGATCGGCACCGACGCCGCCGAAATCCTCGCCGAGACGCGGGAGTGGATTTCCTACGACCTGCCGCCCGCGATCGCCGACGCGATCTGGAAGGGCCGCTATCGCGGCCAGCGGCAGAAGTGGTTCCTGATGCGCTTCACCGGCGCCGACGCGGAGATCGACATCGCCACCGGCCACCCGGAGTTCTCCGCCTGGCGCTGGGCCGAGTTCGAGTCCCTGCCGGAGCTGATCGTGCCGTTCAAACGGCCGCTCTACGAGGCGGTGGTGCGCGAATTCCTGCCACCGGTCCGTGCATTTCGCGACGCTTGGGCCCGGCGCCCGGCGTGAATGCGAGTCTCCTGAATTACGGAATTGACACCGACCCGGCGCCACCGCACGGTTGAGAGAAGACCCTTCCCGTACGCGGTTCGCACGCATGAAGCACTCCACCCAAATCGCCCTCGGCTACCTGGCCATCGCGACCGTGTGGGTCGGCGCTTCGGATTGGCTCGCCGCGGCCATCCTCCCCGACGCCTATCTCGATGTTTCGCTCTACAAGGGCTGGCTGTTCGTCGGCGCCACCTCCGCGCTGCTGAAGATCTGGCTCGCCGCCGAGGAGGACCGGCGCGACGAGATCGAGGCGCGGTTGCAGGAAAGCGCCGTCACCGACTCCCTCACCGGCCTGCGCAACCGTGCCGCCTTCATCGAGCACCTGCGCCACGCGGTGGAGCGGGCGCGGCGCGGCGGCCACCGCTTCGGGCTGCTGTACCTCGACGTGGACGGCTTCAAGGCGATCAACGACACCCTCGGCCACGGCGCGGGCGACGCGGTGCTGCGCGAGGTGGCGGCGCGCCTCCGGGCGGTGCTGCGCGCCGCCGAGATCGCCGCGCGCCTCGGCGGCGACGAATTCGTGGTGCTGGCCGAGACCGGCGGCGATCTCGAAACCCTGGCGCAGCGCGTCGCCGACGCCCTCGGCGCGCCCTACGTGGTCGACGGCGCCGAGGTGCCGATCCAGGTGAGCATCGGCGTCGCCCGCTTCCCCAACGACGGCCTCGACGCCGACTCCCTGCTCAACGCCGCCGATGGCGCCATGTATGCCGCCAAGCGCGGCCGCCGCACCCCGCCGCCCGCCTGAACGCGAAAACGCCCGCCGGAGGGCGGGCGTTTCGATGGAAACCCGGAAATCCGGACCTCAGTGGTAGGCGAACTCGCCCTTGGCCGCCGCGAGCATCGCGGTGGCGATCGCCAGCTCGCGGTCGAGCGCGTCCTTCTCGCCGTCGGCGGCCAGCGGGTTGGCGGCGTAGGCCGCCTCCGCCGCGGCGAGCCGCGCCTCGGCCGTCGACACCTGAAGGTCGGACACCAGGGCCGCCTCCTCGGCGAGGACGGTGCAGGCCTCCTCGGTCACCTCGGCGAAGCCGCCGGCGACGAAGATCCGCTCCTTCGGCTTGCCGTTCTCGAAGATCACGATGACGCCGGGGCGCACCGTGGCGAGCTTCGGCATGTGACCGGGAAGCGCGCCGAAGTCGCCCTCGGTGCCCGGAACCACCACCATCTCCACCGGCTGGCTGAAGAACAGCCGCTCGGGGGAGACGAGTTCGAACAGCGTCGTCGCCGCCATCTCTCGCTCCTTGTGCTAGGCCGAAATCAGGCCGCTTCCGCCATCTTCTTGGCCTTGGCGATGGCTTCCTCGATGGTGCCGACCATGTAGAACGCCTGCTCCGGCATGTGGTCGTACTGGCCGTCGATGATGCCCTTGAAGCCCTTGATCGTGTCGGCGAGCTGGACGAACACGCCCGGGCTGCCGGTGAACACTTCCGCCACGTGGAACGGCTGCGAGAGGAAGCGCTGGATCTTGCGGGCGCGCGCCACCGTCAGCTTGTCCTCTTCCGACAGTTCGTCCATGCCGAGGATGGCGATGATGTCCTGGAGCGAACGGTAGGTCTGGAGGATGCGCTGCACCTCGCGGGCGACGAAGTAGTGCTCCTCGCCGACGACGCGCGGGTCGAGGATGCGCGAGGTGGAGTCGAGCGGGTCCACCGCCGGGTAGATGCCGAGTTCGGCGATCTGGCGGCTCAGCACCGTGGTGGCGTCGAGGTGGGCGAAGGTGGTGGCCGGGGCGGGGTCGGTGAGGTCGTCGGCGGGCACGTAGACCGCCTGCACCGAGGTGATCGACCCCTTCTTGGTGGTGGTGATGCGTTCCTGCAGGGCGCCCATGTCGGTGCCGAGGGTTGGCTGGTAGCCCACCGCCGAGGGGATGCGGCCGAGGAGCGCCGACACTTCCGAACCCGCCTGGGTGAAGCGGAAGATGTTGTCGACGAAGAACAGCACGTCCTGGCCTTCCTCGTCGCGGAAGTATTCGGCGAGCGTGAGGCCCGAGAGGGCGACGCGGGCGCGGGCGCCCGGCGGCTCGTTCATCTGGCCGTAGACCAGCGCGCACTTGGAGTTGTCGCCTTCGAGGTCGATAACCCCGGATTCGATCATTTCGTGGTAGAGGTCGTTGCCCTCGCGGGTGCGCTCGCCGACGCCGGCGAACACCGAGTAGCCGCCGTGGCCCTTGGCGATGTTGTTGATCAGTTCCATGATCAGCACCGTCTTGCCCACGCCGGCGCCGCCGAACAGGCCGATCTTGCCGCCCTTCGGATAGGGTTCCAGCAGGTCCACCACCTTGATGCCGGTGACCAGCACCTCGGTCTCGGTGGACTGGTCGGCGAATTCCGGCGCCGAGCGGTGGATCGGCAGGCGCATGGTCTGGGCGACCGGACCGCGCTCGTCCACCGGCTCGCCGATGACGTTGAGGATGCGCCCGAGGGTGCCCGGGCCGACCGGCACGGTGATCGGCGCGCCGGTGTCGGTCACTTCCTGGCCGCGCACCAAGCCGTCGGTGGCGTCCATGGCGATGGTGCGGACGACGTTCTCGCCCAGGTGCTGCGCCACTTCGAGCACCAGGCGGCGGCCCTGGTTCTCGGTTTCGAGCGCGGTCTGAATCGCCGGGATGTCGCCCGGGAACTTCACGTCAACGACCGCACCCGTGACCTGGGAGATCGTACCGACGTTGGTCTTCGTCATGAGTGTCACTCCTATCGAACTGCGGCCAGCGTTGTGTGGCGCCGCATCTTTCGTGTTAGACGGCTTCGGCGCCGGAAATGATTTCGATCAGCTCGCGGGTGATGAACGCCTGGCGCGTGCGGTTGTAGGTGAGCGTCAGGTTGTCGATCATGTCGCCCGCGTTGCGGGTGGCGTTGTCCATCGCGGTCATGCGCGCGCCGTGCTCGGAGGCCTGGCTCTCGAGCAGGAAGCGGAACAGCTGGACCGACAGGTTGCGCGGCACCAGCTCCTCCAGGATCGCTTCCTGCGAGGGCTCGTAGTCGTAGGCCTTGGCGGCGGCGGCGGTCGCGGCGGCGTCATCGGCGGCGGCGAACGGCACCACCTGCTGCCAGGTGACGACCTGGGTCATCGCCGACTGGAAGCGGTTGTACACCGCCCAGCAGACGTCGAACTCGCCCGCCTCGAACATCCGCACCAGGACCGAGGCCACGTCGTCCGCCTCGGCGAACGACACGCCCTTGCGGCCGATGCCGGTGCGCTGGTCGACGATCAGGCCGCCGAACTCGGTGCGCAGCATGTCGCGCCCCTTGCGGCCGACGGTGAGGATCTTCACCTGCTTGCCGATCGCCAGCATTTCGCGCACCCGGGCGCGCACCGAGCGCACCACCGCGGCGTTGAAGGCGCCGCAGAGGCCGCGGTCGGAGGTGAACACCACCACCAGGTGGGTCTTCTCCTTGCCGGTGCCGGTCATCAGGCGCGGCGCCTTGGCGTCCGCGTCCAGCCCGGCGGCGAGGTTCCGCATCATCCGGTCCATGCGCTCGGCATAGGGCCGCGCGGCTTCCGCCGCCTCCTGCGCGCGGCGCAGCTTGGCGGCGGAGACCATCTTCATCGCCGACGTGATCTTCTTCGTCGACTTGACTGAGCTGATGCGCAGCCGGAGGTCTTTAAGGCTCGGCATGGGCTGTCCCCCTTCCCGCCGGGATCACTCGAACGCCTTGGTGTACGCGTCGAGCGCCGCCTTCAGCTTCGCCTCGGTCGCGTCGGAGATCGCCTTCTCGACGCGGATCGCCTCAAGGATGTCGGCGTGGTTGGCGCGCAGGTCGCGCATCATCCCGGCCTCGAAGCGGGTCACCTCGTTCACGTCGATGCCGTCGAGGTAGCCGTTGGTGCCGGCGTAGATCGCCACCACCTGCTCCTCCACCGGCAGCGGCGAGAACTGCGGCTGCTTCAGCACTTCGGTCAGGCGCGCGCCGCGGGCGAGCAGCTTCTGCGTCGCCGGGTCGAGGTCGGAGGCGAACTGGGCGAACGCCGCCATTTCGCGATACTGCGCGAGTTCGAGCTTGATCGAACCGGCGACCTTCTTCATCGCCTTGATCTGCGCGGCGGAGCCGACGCGCGACACCGAGATGCCGACGTTCACCGCCGGGCGGATGCCCTTGTAGAACAGTTCGGTCTCAAGGAAGATCTGGCCGTCGGTGATCGAGATCACGTTGGTCGGGATGTAGGCCGAGACGTCGCCCGCCTGGGTTTCGATCACCGGCAGGGCGGTGAGCGAGCCGGCGCCGAGCTCGTCGTTCATCTTCGCCGCGCGCTCGAGCAGGCGGGAGTGGAGGTAGAACACGTCGCCCGGGAACGCCTCGCGGCCCGGCGGGCGGCGCAGCAGCAGCGACATCTGGCGGTAGGCGGTGGCCTGCTTCGACAGGTCGTCGTAGAAGATCACCGCGTGCATGCCCTTGTCGCGGAAGAACTCGCCCATCGCGCAACCGGTGTAGGGCGCGAGGAACTGCAGCGGCGCCGGTTCCGACGCGGTGGCGGCGACGACGATGGTGTAGTCGAGGGCGCCGTTGTCGGCGAGGATCTTGGTCACCTGGGCAACGGTGGAGCGCTTCTGGCCGACCGCGACGTAGATGCAGTAGAGCTTCTCGCTCTCGTCCTTCGCCTTGTCGTTGATGCGCTTCTGATTGATGATGGTGTCGAGGATGATCGCGGTCTTGCCGGTCTGGCGGTCGCCGATGATCAGCTCGCGCTGGCCGCGGCCCACCGGGATCAGGCTGTCGATCGCCTTGATGCCGGTCTGCATCGGCTCGTGCACCGACTTGCGCGGGATGATGCCCGGGGCCTTCACCTCGGCCAGGGTCATGGTCACGTCGGTCAGCTCGCCGCGCCCGTCGATCGGGTTGCCGAGGCCGTCCACGACGCGGCCGAGCAGACCCTTGCCCACCGGCACCGAGACGATGTCGCCGGTGCGCTTGACGGTGTCGCCTTCCTTGATCGTGCGGTCGTCGCCGAAGATCACGACGCCGACGTTGTCGGCTTCGAGGTTCAGCGCCATGCCCTTGATGCCGCCGGGGAACTCGACGAGTTCGCCCGCCTGGACGTTGTCGAGGCCGTAGACGCGCGCGATGCCGTCACCGACCGAGAGAACCTGCCCGACCTCGGCCGACTGCGCGTCGACGCCGAAATTCGCGATCTGCTTCTTCAGAATGGCGGAGATTTCCGCGGCGCGGATTTCCATCAGCCGACCCCTTTCATAGCGAGTTGCAAGCGCTGCAGCTGCGAACGCAGCGAGCTATCCACCATACGCGAGCCGATCTGCACGACCAGCCCGCCCAAAACCTTCGGATCGACGGCGAGGTCGAGCGCGACTTCGCGGCCCGTCGCCGTCTTCAATGCCTTCGCGAGCGCGTCCTGCTGCTTCGCGGTGAGCGCCTTGGCCGACGTCACCGAGGCGGTCACCTCGCCGCGCCGGTCGGCGAGCTTGGCCAGCACCGCCTCGAAAATCGCGCCGAGCGCGAACAGGCGGCGGTTGGCGGCGACCAGGAGCACGAACTTGCGGGCGGTCTCGCCCACTTCGGCCTTGTCCATCACCGCGCCGACGCCCGCAAGATGCGCGTCGCGGGAGAAGGCCGGGCTGGAAATGAACCGCTGCAGATCCGCACTCTCGGCGAGGATGTCCCGCAGCCGCTTGACATCGGCTTCGACGGACTCCACCGCGCCGGTTTCCTCGGCAAGCTCGATCAGAGCGTCCGCGTACCGGCCGGCAAGCCCCATAACATCAGAAGTCATTGATGACACTGGGACAGACCCTCAAGTTAGAGTGGAGACCCGGCGGAGATCCCCTTCTCCCCAGGCCATTGTGCGCAAACACCCCCGTTCGCGGGGAGGATGTTTATCATTCTTGCCCCGCCCTCGCAACCCTGCACACCGCGGGGCGCGCCGGGATTCGACAGGAATTTCGCCATCCCGGAACCATCAGTGGGGCAGCCCCCGCCCCACCGGCTGAATCCAATTCACGAACCGTCCGTTCGGGCGGGAATGGTTCACCCGAATCCTCCGGCGCCACCCGGGAGGCGGAAGGCGCCTCAGAGGAAAGTGTAGGGATCGACGTCGAGTCTCACCCGCGCCGCGCGCGGCACCGCCACCCGCGCCAGCCAGCCGCGCAGCAGCGGCTGCATCCGCACGTCGCGCGGCGCGCTCACCAGCAGCCGCCAGCGCGACCAGCCGCGCAGCCGCGCCAGCACCGCCGGGGCCGGGCCGTAGAGCTTCACCCCCTCGCCGCCGGGGAAGGCGCGGCCGATCTCGCGGGCCAGCGCCTCGGCCTCCGCGTCGCCCCGGGCGGCGACGATCACCGCCGCCAAGCGCCCGAACGGCGGCAGGCCGAGCGCCTTGCGCCCCACCTGCTCGGCGGCGACGAAGGCGTCGCGGTCGCCCGCCGCCAGCGCCGCGATCACCGGCTGCTCCGGCTCGAAGGTCTGCATCATCACCTTGCCGCGCAGGGCGCCGCGCCCGGCGCGCCCGGCCACCTGATGCAGCAGTTGGAAGGTGCGCTCCGCCGCGCGCAGATCGCCGCCCGCCAGGCCCACGTCGGCGTCCACCACCCCCACCAGGGTGAGGCCGGGGAAGTGGTGGCCCTTGGCGACCATCTGGGTGCCCACCACCACGTCCACCTGCCGCGCGGCGATGGCGTCGAGCGCCGCCTTGACCTCCGCCGGGCCGCCCACCCGGTCGCTCGCCAGCACCAGCTGCCGCGCGTCGGGGAAGCGCCGCGCCACCTCCTCGGCGATCCGCTCCACCCCCGGGCCGCAGGCGACGAAGCTGTCCTCGGCGCCGCATTCCGGGCAGGTTTCGGGGAGGCGGGCGGAATGGCCGCAGTGGTGGCATTGCAGGTGCGCGCCGCGGCGGTCGCGGTGCTCCACCAGCCACGCGGTGCAGTGGGGGCACTGCAGGCGGTGGCCGCAGGCGCGGCACAGGGTGAGCGGCGCGTAGCCGCGGCGATTGAGGTAGAGCAGTGCCTGCTCGCCCCTTTCCAGGGTTTCGGCGATCGCCGCCGCCAGCGGCGGCGCGAGCCAGTTGCGCCCCCCCGGCAGCGGCTCGGGCGGGGTGCGGCGCAGGTCCACCAGTTCCACCGTCGGCATCTCGGCGCCGCCGTGGCGGCGCGGCAGGGTGAGGGTGGCATAACGCCCGGCGCGGGCGTTGGCGAGGGTTTCGAGGGAGGGCGTCGCCGACGCCAGCACCGCCGGGATCCCCTCCAGGTGCGCGCGCACCACCGCCATGTCGCGGCCGTGGTAGAGCACGCCGTCCTCCTGCTTGAACGCCTGCTCGTGCTCCTCGTCCACCACGATCAGCCCGAGCGCGGCGAACGGCAGGAACACCGCCGAGCGCGCGCCGATCAGCACCCGCGCCTCGCCCCGCGCCACCGCCCGCCAGGTGTCGCGCCGCTGCGCCGGGGTGAGACCCGAGTGCCACACCGCCGGGGCGACGCCGAAGCGCCCGGCGAAGCGTTCCAGCCATTGCGCGGTGAGCGCGATTTCCGGCACCAGCACCAGCGCCTGGCCGCCGCGCCGCACCACCTCGGCGATCGCCTCGAAATACACCTCGGTCTTGCCCGAGCCGGTGACGCCGTCCAGCAGCGTCACCGCGTAGCCCGCGCCCACCGCCGCCGTCAGCGCCGCCGCCGCCGTCGCCTGCTCCGCCCCCAGGGCCACCGGGCGGGCATCCGGATCGGGCAGGGGGAAGCGCGCGCGCGGCAGGTCGGCGGGCACCAGCGCGCCCTCGGCCAGGAGGGCGCGCACCACCGCGTCGCCGGTGTCGCCGC
>JAUVUZ010000001.1 GCA_030604885.1 Alphaproteobacteria bacterium
CCCAGCCCAAAAAGCCGGGCGCTTCACACTTCAACTCAAATACACCTTCCCGCGGGGTGGAGCAGCCCGGTAGCTCGTCAGGCTCATAACCTGAAGGTCGTCAGTTCAAATCTGGCCCCCGCAACCATAAAAAAGCCCGTCAGCACACGCTGGCGGGCTTTTGCTTGAGACACCGGGTGGCTCAGGCTCCGGCGCCGCGCAGGAAGATGTCCACGGCGGCGTCGATGCGGGCGAGGGCCTGGGCGCGCTGGATCTCCACCGGGGCGCCGACGACGGCGCGGATTTCCGCGCCGCCCAGCACCATGCCGAGGAAGGCCTCCGCCGTCGCCGTCGGGTCCAGCGGCCGCAGGTGGCCGGCGGCGACGCTGCGGCGGAGGTATCCGCTCAAGGTCGCCACCGCGGCGTCGGGGCCGGAGCGGAAAAATGCCGCCGAGATCTCGGGGAAGCGGCCGCCCTCCGCCGCCAGCATCGCCAGCATCGCCATGGTGTCGGGCTGGAGCACCGCTTCGGCGAAGCGGCGGCCGAAGTCGCGCAGCGCCACGTCGGGGGGCGCGGCGCTGGCGTCGAGGGTCTCGAAGGTGGCCTCCACCGCCCGCGAGCCGTGCCGCAGCACCGCGACGAACAGCCCCTCCTTGCCGCCGAACAGCTCCATCAGGGTGCTGCGCGAGCCGCCCGAGACCGCGACGATGTCGCCGACGGTGGTGCGGGCGTAGCCTTTTTCGAGAAACAGGGCACGCGCCGCGGCGAGAAACGCCTGCCGCCGTTTTTCCCGTCTGCTCCCGCCGTTTGCCGGATCGGTCATGCGCTCCCCCTTTGCCGCTTCCGCACCATAGGAAATGACGGCCGCCGCCGCAACCGCCGCTCCTGTGTGAGCTGCGCCACGCAGGGCTGCGAAAAATCCGATGGCCGGAGGAACTGTACTGTACTATACGATACACATTCAAGCGCGGCGTCCGGCCGCGCGCGGTGACGACGAGGACACGATGATGAACTGGGTGAAAATCGGGGCGGTCGCGGTCGGCCTGGCGGCGCTGCTGGCGGCGTGCGACGACGAGAAGAAGGTTGCGGCGGAACGCCCGGTGCCGGTGGGGGTGGTGGAGATCGCCCCCCGCGACGTGGAGGTGAGCACCGAGCTTTCCGGCCGGGTCGAGGCGGTGCGGGTGTCCGAGGTGCGGCCCCAGGTTTCGGGTGTCCTCAAGCGGCGGCTGTTCGCCGAGGGCGGCGACGTGCGGGCCGGACAACAGCTCTACCAGATCGACCCGGACCGCTATGCCGCCAGCCTCGCCAGCGCCGAGGCCGACCTCGCCAAAGCCAACGCAACGCTCAAGTCGGTGCAGGCGAAGGCGGAACGCTACGCCGACCTGGTGAAGGTGAACGCGGTCAGCCGACAGGATTACGACGACGCGGCGGCGAGCCTGGACCAGGCGCGCGCCGAGGTGAAGGCGGCGAAGGCGGCCCTCGACCTTGCCGCCATCGACCTCGTCTACACCCGCGTCAACGCGCCGATCTCGGGGCGCATCGGCAAGTCGTCGGTGACCGAAGGCGCGCTCGTCACCGCCAACCAGACCGACGCCCTCGCCACCGTCACCCAACTCGACCCGATCTACGTGGACCTCACCCGGTCGAGCGTGGAGATGCTCAAGCTGCGGCGCGAGATCGAGGCCGGGCGGGTGGACGGCACGGCCGCGGCGGCGCAGGTCACCCTCACCCTCGACGGCGACGCGGCGCCTTACGCGCACACCGGCACCCTGCAGTTCGCCGACGTCACCGTGGACCGCACCACCGGCATGGTGACGATGCGCGCGGTCTTCCCCAACCCGGGCCAGGAGCTGCTGCCGGGCATGTTCGTGCGGGCGCGGATCTCCCAGGGGGTGCGCAAGGACGCCCTGACGGTGCCGCAGAAGGCGGTG
This sequence comes from Alphaproteobacteria bacterium, assembly GCA_030604885.1. GTDB lineage: Bacteria > Pseudomonadota > Alphaproteobacteria > Rhodospirillales > Rhodospirillaceae > Oleispirillum. The sequence goes on from JAUVUZ010000001.1 coordinate 1,911, forward strand.
GTGCGCGACGCGGCGGGCGGCGCCGGGGTCTGGATGCCCGACGCTCAAGGCAAGGCGGCGCTGCGGCCGGTGGCGCTTTCGCACCTCGTGGGCCAGGCGTGGGTGGTGGAGTCCGGGTTGAGCGCGGGGGACCGGGTGATCGTCGACGGCCTGCAGTCCCTCCGCCCCGGCGTCGCGGTCGAGCCGGTGCCGGTCGCGTCGGCTCCCCAGATCGCCAACCGCTGAGAGTATCCGCAGATGATCTCGAAATTCTTCATCGACCGCCCGGTGTTCGCCTGGGTGATCGCGATCGCGATCATGCTGGCGGGCGCGCTCGCGATCCACGGTCTGCCGATCGAGCAGTATCCGCGCATCGCGCCGCCCTCGGTGTCGATCACCGCGTCCTATCCCGGCGCCTCGGCCAAGACCGTCGAGGATACCGTGACCCAGGTGATCGAGCAGAAGATGAGCGGCATCGACAACTTCCGCTACATGTCGGCCACCAGCGATTCCTCGGGCAACGTCAACATCACCATCACCTTCGACCCCAAGGCGGACCCGGACATCGCCCAGGTGCAGGTGCAGAACAAGCTCCAGCTCGCCACGCCGTTGCTGCCGCAGGAGGTCCAGCAGCAGGGCATCACCGTCGCCAAGGCGGCGAAAAGCTTCCTGATGGTGATCGGCTTCGTCTCCACCGACGGTTCGATGAGCCAGGGCGACATCGAGGACTACGTCGGGTCCAATGTCGTCGACCCCCTCAGCCGCATCGACGGCATCGGCGACAGCACCCTGTTCGGCCGCCAGCATGCGATGCGGGTGTGGCTCGACCCGGGCAAGCTGCTGAGCTTCGGCCTCACCACCGCCGAGGTGGCGAGCGCCATCGAGGCCGAGAACGCGACGATCTCCGCCGGGCAACTGGGCGGCGCGCCCGCGCTCGAAGGGCAGCCGCTCAACGTCACGGTGATCGCCCAGCAGCGCCTCGAAACCGTCGAGGAGTTCGGCGACATCCTGCTGCGGGTCAACGCCGACGGATCGAGCCTCACCCTCAAGGACGTGGCGCGCATCGAGCTGGGGTCGGAGAGCTACGACACCTTCAGCCGCCTCGACCGCATGCCCTCGGCGGGCATGGCGCTCAAGCTCGCCTCGGGCGCCAACGCCCTCGACACCGCCGCGGCGGTGCGGGCCAAGCTCGCCGAACTCCAGCCGTTCTTCCCCCACGGTCTCGAGGTCCGCTACCCCTACGACACCACGCCGTTCGTGAAGATTTCCATCGAGGAGGTGCTCAAAACCCTGGTGGAAGCGATCGTCCTGGTGGTGGCGGTGATGTATCTGTTCCTCCAGAACGCCCGCGCCACCATCATTCCCACCATCGCGGTGCCGGTGGTGCTGCTCGGCACCTTCGGCGTGATGGCGGCGCTCGGGTTCACCATCAACACCCTGACGATGTTCGGCCTGGTGCTCGCCATCGGCCTGTTGGTGGACGACGCCATCGTCGTCGTCGAAAACGTCGAGCGGGTGATGCGGGAGGAGGGGCTGCCGCCCAAGGCCGCCACCCGCAAGTCGATGGACCAGGTCTCCGGCGCTCTGGTGGGCATCGCCCTGGTGCTCTCCGCGGTGTTCGTGCCGATGGCGTTCATGAGCGGCTCCACCGGGGCGATCTACCGCCAGTTCTCGCTCACCATGGTGTCGGCGATGGTGCTGTCGGTGGTGGTGGCGCTGGTGCTCACCCCGGCGCTCTGCGCCACGCTGCTGAAGCCGGTGGCGGGTGGCCACGCCCCCGCCACCGGCGGCCTCTTCGGCGGCTTCAACCGCCTGTTCGACCTGGGGCGGCGGCGTTACCGCGTCGCCGTCCACGGCGCGGTGCGGCGGCTCTGGCCGTTTTTCCTCGGCTACGCGGCGATCGTCGCGGTGCTCGCCCTGCTGTTCGTGCGCATGCCCACGGCATTTCTGCCCGACGAGGACCAGGGCATCCTGTTCGCCCAGGTGACGATGCCGCCGGGCACGCCCCGCGAGCGCACCCTGGAGGTGGTCAAGCAGGTGGAGGACTATTTCCTCGACGCCGAGAAGGCCAACGTGCGCGGCATGATGGCGGTGGTCGGCTTCAACTTCGCCGGACGCGGCCAGAATTCGGCGATGGCGTTCGTGGATCTCAAGGACTGGAGCGAGCGCACCGGTGCCGACCAGAAGGTGGACAAGATCGCGGCGCGGGCGATGCGGCATTTCGCAGCGCAGCGGGAGGCGCGGGTCTTCGCGTTTCAGCCGCCGTCGGTGATGGAACTCGGCAACGCCAACGGCTTCGATTTCGAGTTGATCGACCGTGGCGGCGTCGGCCACGCCAAGCTGCTGGAGGCGCGCAACATGTTGCTGGGCATGGCGGCGCAGCACCCCGACCTTGCGGCGGTGCGGCCCAACGGCCTCGAGGACACGCCGCAATACCGCATCACCGTGGACCGCACCAAGGCGAAGGCGCTCGGCCTCTCCATCTCCGACATCAACGCCACGCTGTCGGCCGCCTGGGGATCGAGCTACGTCAACGACTTCAACGACAAGGGCCGGGTGAAGAAGGTCTACCTCCAGGCCGACGCGCCGTTCCGCATGGTGCCCGACGACCTGAACCGCTGGTACGTGCGCGGCTCCGGCGGCGCGATGGCGCCGTTCGCCGCGTTCGCCTCGGCCCAGTGGGCCTCGGGCGCGGCGCAACTCGAACGCTACAACGGGCTGTCGTCGATGGAAATCCTCGGCTCCGCCGCCCCCGGCAAAAGCTCGGGCGACGCGATGGCGGCGATGGAAAGCCTCGCCGCCCGCCTGCCCGCGGGGATCGGCTACGACTGGACCGGTCTCTCCTACGAGGAACGCCTCTCGGGAGCGCAGGCCCCGGCGCTCTACGCGATCTCCCTGGTGGTGGTGTTCCTCTGCCTCGCGGCGCTTTACGAAAGCTGGTCGATCCCGTTCTCGGTGATGCTGGTGGTGCCGCTCGGGGTGGTCGGCGCGGTGGTCGCGGCGAGCCTGCGCGGCCTCTCCAACGACGTCTACTTCCAGGTCGGCCTGCTCACCACGGTCGGTCTCGCCGCCAAGAACGCGATCCTGATCGTCGAGTTCGCCAAGGATCTCCAAGCCCAGGGGCGGCCGCTGATGGGCGCGGTGATCGAGGCGGCCAACCAGCGCCTGCGGCCGATCGTCATGACCTCGCTGGCGTTCGTCCTCGGCGTGGTGCCGCTGGCGATTTCGAGCGGCGCCGGGTCGGGCAGCCAGAACGCCATCGGCACCGGCGTGATGGGCGGAATGATCTCCGCCACGGTCCTGGCGATCTTCTTCGTGCCGGTGTTCTTCGTCGCGGTGTCGCGCTGGTTCGCCCGCGCCCCCCGGCGGGAAACCATTTCCGTCTCCGTCCGCGAAAGGCGCGACCATGCGTAAAGTTGTGATGTGTGCGATGGCGGGCGTGCTCGCGGGCTGCTCGCTGATTCCCGACATGGACACCCCGCCGCCGCCGGTGGCGCGGGCGTGGCCGGAGGGACCGGCCTACGCCGCTCCCGCCGCCGACGCCAAGCCGTTCGCCGACCTGGGCTGGAACCGGGTGTTCCAATCCCCGGACCTGCGGCGGTTGATCGACGCCGCGCTTGCCGAAAACCGCGACCTGCGCGTCGCCGCCCTCGACGTCGAGGCGGCGCGCGCCACCTCTCGTATCGCCCGTGCCGATCTGTTCCCGGAAGTGGACGGCGGCGCCTCCGGCACCCGCGCCCGCACCCCGGCGGACCTCAGTTCCGCCGGGCGCGCGATCACCGGCGGAACCTATTCCGCCAACCTCGGGTCCACGGCCTTCGAACTCGACTTTTTCGGCCGGGTGCGGAGCCTGGAGGCGGAGGCGCTGGAACGCTTCCTCGCCACCGAGGAAGCGCGCGCCAACGCGCAGATCGCCTTGGTGGCGGAAGTGGCGCAGGCGTGGTTGACGTGGCAGGCGGACCGCGCCCAGTTGCGCCTCGCCGAGGAGACCCTGGCGACGCGCGCCCAATCCCTCGACCTCGTGACCGCGCGCTTCCGTAACGGCGTCGCCACCCAGCTCGACGTCGCCCAGGCGCGCGCGTCGCTCGAAACCGCCCGGGTGGCGCGGGTGAGCTACGTGCGGGCGGTGGCGCAGGACCGCAACGCCATCGAATTGCTGGTCGGGCGCCCGCTGGCGGAGGCGGAACTCGCCGATGCCGAAATCGGCGGGGCGGTGGCGTTGCCGCCGGTCGGAACGTCGTCCGACGTTCTGCTGCGCCGCCCGGATATCCGCGAGGCGGAGCACGCCCTGCGCGCCGCCAACGCCGACATCGGCGCGGCGCGCGCGGCATTCTTCCCCACCATTTCGCTCACCGGCAGCCTGGGGGTGTCGAGCGCCTCCCTCGGCAACCTGTTCGAGGGCGGAGCGCGAACCTGGTCGTTCGGGCCGAACCTGTCGGTGCCGATCTTCACCGCCGGTCGGACCCAGGCCAACCTCGACGCCGCCAAGATCGCCCGCGAATCCGCCGTCGCCACCTACGAGAAGACCATCCAGACCGCGTTCCGCGAGGTGGCCGACGCCCTCGCCGCCCGTGCCACCCTGGTCGACGAAATCGTCGCCCAGGGGGATCTGGTGGCGGCCGACCGGGAGGCGCTCGAACTCGCGCAGCGGCGCTACACGCGGGGCGTCGCCGACTATCTCGACGTGCTCGACGCGCAACGCGAACTGTTCGCCGCGCAGCAGAGCGAAATCGCGCTGCGCCTCCAGGAGGCCAGCAATCTGGTGAGCCTCTACAAGGCCCTCGGCGGCGGCGTGGCCGCCGGGGGCGAGTGACGCGCGCGCAGGGCGCCTCAAGAAATCTTCATGATCCGCGCCTGGAGGCGGAATGAGGATGCGTCTTATTCTCACCGGGGCCGCGACGGCGGCGAGTGATGTGGATCCGGTGAGGGTGAGAGATGAGCGTTGCGGTATCGAAGGTGGATCTCCATGCGCCCGGCGCGCGGGGTGGCGGGTCGGCGCTGAGGATCGAGTGGGGGGTGGCGTTGCCCGGCCTCGAGGCCCTCGGCGAGATCGAGGCGGTGACCCGCAACCCGGTGTTCGCCCACCGCAAGGTCGGCCGGTTCGGCAACGTGCGGCGGATCCGCGACGCGGTGCTGGTGCTCAACCGCGAGATCGACCTGCGGATCGACCTGCGGCATTGGGTTCACGCGGTGCTGGCGGCGGACGGTGCCGCCATCGAGGTGTTCGACGCGTGGGGCGGCGGGGTGTTCGCCCTGCGGCGCACCGACGCCACCGACCCGGCCGCGTGGGACGCGCTGATCGCCGGAGGCGGCCGCGACAACCCGCTTCCGGCGTTCGCGCCGCCGCCGCAGCGGGAGGCGGAGCGCCCCGACGCGGCGATCGACCTCGCCGGGATGCGCGAGGCCTGGACCGGCATGACCGACGTCCACCAGTTCGTGCCCCTGCTGCGGCGCTTCGGCGTGTCCCGCGCGCAGGCCCTGCGGCTGGTGGGCAAACCCTGGGCGCGCGACGTCGGCGCCGGGGCGCTCTCCTGCATCCTCGAGGCGGCGCGCGCGGCGGAAATGCCGATCATGGTGTTCGTCGACAGTTCCGGCTGTACGCAGATTCACACCGGCCCGGTGCGGGAGGTGGAGGTTGCCGCCGGGCGCCTCGCGGTGCGCGCGCCGGGGTTCTCGCTGCTCGGCGATCCGGGCGGCATCGCCACCTGCTGGGTGGTGCGAAAGCCCACCGAAGACGGCGGCATCACCACCCTCGAAGCGTTCGGCCACGACGGCGTCTGCCGCGCGATTCTGTGCGGCCAGCGCGACCCGGGCACGCCGGAACGGCCCGAGTGGACCGAACTCGCCCTCTCGCTCTCCGACGCGCCATGATCCGCGCGGGGGAGGTTCGTCCATGAGCATTCGCTTGTCGCGCCGCCTGTTTCTTGCCGCCGCTGGGGCGGCGGTGCTGCCGGTATCCGCGCGGGCCGAGGCGCGGCGCGTCATCAGCGTCGGCGCGCCGGTCACCGAGATCGTCTTCGCCCTCGGTTGCGGCGGCGAGGTCGTCGCCGTCGACACCACCAGCCATTTTCCCGACGCCGCCCGCGATCTCCCGAAAGTGGGCTACATGCGCGCCCTCTCCGCCGAGGGACTGGCATCGCTGGCGCCGAGCCTGGTGCTGGCGGAGACCGGCAGCGGGCCGAAGGCGGCGCTCGACGGGCTGCGCGCCCTCGGCATCCGCGTCGTCCTCGCGGACGAACGCCCGGCGGCGGACGGCCTCGCCGACAAGATCGCCGCGATCGGCCGCGAGCTGGGGCGGGAGGCCGCCGCCGCCCGGCTCGCCGCCGACGTCGCGGCGCGGTTCGCGGCGGTTTCGGACGGGTTGGCGGGGCGGCCGGTGCTGTGCCTCGCGCACGTTCTCGACGGGCGGCTGCTGGCGGCGGGGGAGGGCACGGTGGGGGATGCCCTGATCCGCATCGCCGGGGGACGCAACGCCTTCGCTCCGGCGGCCGGTCACCGCCTCGCCTCGGCGGAGGCCCTGGTGGCCGCCGCCCCCGAGATGCTGGTGGTGGGGGCGGCGATGCTCGAAGGGCTGGGCGGCCTCGACGCATTGCTGGCGCGGCCCGATCTGGCCCTTGCGCCGGTGGCGAAGACCCGCCGCGTCGCGGTGATCGACGACACCCTGATGATCGGCTTCGGTCCCCGCACGCCCGACGCCGTCGCCGCCATCGTCGCCGCCGCATGAGCGGCGCCGTCACCGCGCCGGGACTGGCCCGCCGCCCGCGCCTGGCGCCGCTGGCGATCGGCGCGGGCGCCGCCCTGGCCGCGCTCTGCCTGTGGGCGGCGGCGAGCGGCGGCGTGGGGATTCCGGTGGCGCGCATCCTCGCCCACCCGTTCGGCGAGGCCGGGGCGGGCGGATTGTCGCCCCGGGAGGCGGCGGTGCTGGCGCAGATCCGCCTGCCGCGCATCGTTCTCGCGGTGTTCGTGGGTGCGGCGGTGTCCACGGCGGGGGCGGCGTTGCAGGGGTTGTTCCGCAATCCGCTCGCCGATCCCGGGTTGATCGGGGTGTCGGGCGGGGCGGCGTTCGCCGCCGCCGCGGCGATCGTGCTGGGCGCCACCGGGGCGTTCGCGCTGCCGCTCGCGGCGTTCGCGGGCGGCGCCGGGGCCACCGCGCTGATCTTCGTGCTGGCGCGGGCCAACGGCGCGGTCTCGGTCTCGGGGATGCTGCTGGTGGGAATCGCCATCAACGCCCTGTCGGGGGCGGGGATCGGCCTGTTCAGCTACCTCGGCACCGACATCCAGTTGCGCCAGATCTCGCTCTGGACCCTCGGCAGCCTCGCCGGGGCGGGGTGGGACACGGTGCTCCCCGCCGCCGCGCTGATGAGCCTGGGAACCGCCGGTCTGCTCGCGCGGGCGCGGGCGATGGACGTGTTCGTGCTCGGCGAGCGGGAGGCCTTCGCCCTCGGCCTGGCGCCGGTGCGCTTCACCGTCGAGGTGGTGCTGCTGGCGGCGCTGGCGGTGGGGGCGTCGGTGGCGGCGGCGGGGCCGATCGGTTTTCTCGGCCTCGTCGTGCCGCACATGGCGCGGATGGTGCTGGGGCCGTCGCACCCGCGTCTGATGGCCGCCGGGCTGCTCCTCGGCGCGGCGGGGCTGGTGGCCGCCGACACCCTGGCGCGGACCTTGGCGATGCCCGCCGAATTTCCGGTGGGGCTGCTGCTGAGCCTGGGCGGCGCGCCGTTCTTCCTGTGGCTGTTGCGCCGCGCGACGCGGAGCGGAGGCGCCGATGCTTGAGGCGTGCGGGGTTTCGGTGCGTGCGGGCGGACGGTGGCTGCTGTCGGAGGTGTCGCTGGCGTTCGCGGCGGGCACCGTCACCGCGGTGGTCGGCCCCAACGGCGCGGGCAAGAGCACCCTGCTCGCCGTGCTCTCGGGCGAGCGGCGGCCCGACGCGGGCGCGGCGCGGCTGTGCGGGCGGCCGCTGGCGGAGTGGGGCGCGGCGGAGCTGGCGCGGCGGCGCGCGGTGATGCATCAGAGCGCGCCGCTCGCCTTCCCGTTTTCGGTGGAGGAGGTGGTGGCCCTCGGCGGCGCGGCGCGGCGCGGCGTGACGGGCGCGGTTCTCGACCGCTGCCTGGACGCGGCGGACGTGGCGCATCTGCGGCGGCGGGTCTACCCCAGTCTTTCCGGCGGCGAGCGCCAGCGCGTGCAGTTCGCGCGCGCCCTGGCGCAGGTGGCGGGGGAGGAGGGCGGCGTGCTGCTGCTCGACGAGCCGACCGCCAGCCTCGACCCGCGCCACCAGCACCGCCTGCTGGGCGCGGCGCGGGCGTGGTCCGCCGAGACCGGTGGCGCCGTGGTCGCGGTGCTGCACGACCTTTCGCTGGCCGCGGCCTACGCCGACGCGGCGGCGGTGCTGTGCGACGGCGGCCTGGCGTGGCTCGGCGCCCCCCAGGCGCTGCCCACGGCGACTCTCGCGCGGGTGTTCGGGGTGCCGTTCCATCGCCTCGAACCGCCGGACGGCGGCGCGTGCGTCTATGTCCCCGCGATCCGGCGGCAGGGGATTGCCCTTCGATACCGGTGTGATAATGATACGCACTCGCAGAAGGTTCGCGCCCGCCTGCCCTGATCGCCAACCCCGAAGGAACGTCATGCGTATCCTCATCGTCGAGGACGACCGCAAGGTCAGCCACTGGCTCGGCACCAAGCTCCGCGCCCGAGGGCATGCCTGCAGTTTGGTGGAAGACGGCGAACGCGCCCTCGAGGCCCTGGAGGCGGAGGCGTTCGACGTGGTGGTGCTGGACCAGATGCTGCCGCACATGAGCGGACTCGAGGTGCTGCGCCGCCTGCACGGCCGCAACCATCCGCCGGTGATGATCCTCTCCGCCATCGACGGCCCGGAGAAGCGCGTCGACGGACTGCGCGCGGGCGCCGACGACTACCTCGGCAAGCCGTTCCACTTCGACGAACTGCTGGTGCGGCTGGAGTTGCTGTCGCGCCGCACCGCCACGGCCGACCACGACGGCCGCATCCTCTATGTCGAGGACTTGAGTCTCGACGAGATCAGCCGCACGGTCCGCCGCGCCGGTCGGCCGGTCGAACTCACCGACAAGGAGTTCAAGCTGCTGAACGTGCTGATGCGGCACAAGGGGCAGACGGTGACGCGCACGATGCTGTTCGAGAAGGTGTGGGGATACGCCTTCGCGCCGCAAACCAATCTGATCGACGTCCACATGTCGAAGCTGCGGGCGAAGATCGACCGCGGCCACGCACGCGCGCTGCTGCAAACCGTGCGGGCGATCGGCTATGTTCTCGGTTGAGGTGGGCCGCGTCGCCCGGCGGCTGCGGGAGTTGGTGGGCACCAGCAGCTTCCGGCAGGCGGCGGCGATGGCGGTGTTCGTCCTGATTGCCGCCTCCGGCCTGATCTATCGCACCCACTGCGTGATTTCCGAGAGTCTCGACGCCCATGTGGCCGAGATGGTCGGCCGCGACGTGGAGGGGCAATCCGCCGCTTCCCGCCTCGAAACCGCGTCGGCCCTCGCCGAGGCGTTGCGCGGGGGGCCGTCGGCGCCGGCACGGCGGGTGGCGGTGGCCGATGCCGGGGGTCGGGTGCTCCACGGCGACGCCGAGTTCGACCGGACGGTGTCGCGGGCCTGCGCCGGGCCGTGCGACCGGTTCCGCATCGCGGCGGAGGATGTCGAGTTCCTCGGCCGCCGCGTCGCGCTGGCCGACGGCGGCCATTACACCGTCGCCTACGACATCCGCCCGATGCTGGCGCGGTTGCGGGTTCTCTCCTCCGTCGCCGACACCACCCTGATCGGCATCGTGGTCTTGGCGCTGGGGCTGTGCGTCCACTTCAGCCTCCTCAACCTGCGGCGCGTCGAGCGCATCAGCCGCACCCTCGAACGCTTCGCGGGGGGCGACGCCGCCGCGCGGGTTCCGGTGCAGGGGCGCGACGAGTTCGCGCGCCTCGGCGGCGAGATCAACCTCGCCCTCGACCGCGTCAACCGCCTGGCGGAGGAGGTCAAGGATTCCTCCGGCCGCATCGCCCACGAATTGCGCACGCCGCTGACCCGGCTGCAGAACCGCCTCATCAGCGCGGCGGACCAGACGCAGGGCTGCCTGCGCACCGAGTTGCTGTTCGCGGTGGAGGAGATCGGCAAGGTGCAAACCCTGTTTCGCGCGGTGATGCGCATCGGCGAGATCGAGACCGGCTGCTGCGCCCACCGCTTCGCCGAAATCGACACGGCGGCGTTGCTCGCCGACCTGGCGGACTACTACCTGCCGCTGGCGGAGCGGCGCGACAGCGACCTCGAGCTGGAGGCGGCGCCGGACTGCCCGCTGTTCGGCGACCGCGACCTGCTGTTCCAGGCGGTCGCCAACCTGCTCGACAACGCCTTCAAATACGCTCCGGCGGGGGCGCCGGTGCGGCTCGTCGCCACCGGCGGCGAGGCATGGACCGAGATTTCGGTGATCGACCGCGGCGAGGGCATTCCCGAGGCGCAGCGCGCCCTGGCGATCCAGCGCTTCCGTCGCCTCGACAATGCCGCCAACCGCCCGGGCAGCGGCCTCGGCCTGCCGCTCGCGGTGGCGATCGCGGAGCTGCATCGCGGCGCCCTGATCCTCGGCGACGCCCGGCCCGGGTTGATCGCGACCCTGCGTATCGCCCGCCGCCCCTGAGCGGTGAAGCATTCTTAATGCTCCGCGTCTTGCCTGAAAATGAGACTGATTATCATTATCGCTGCGACTGGAAGCGCGCCCGGAGCCGCTCTCCGGAAGCGAAACCGCCGCGATCGCAAGATTTCGCCGGGTTCGGCGGAGGTCGGTATTTAGACTGCTTTTAAAGTATTCTTCTGGGGCGGCTTCGTGTGCGACGACGACTTCACGCAACGGGAGCACGCAGAAACATGTTCACTGACAGATGGATCGTGGCCGCGGTCGCCGCCGGAAGCCTGGCGGGCGCCGCCCCGGCGCAGGCCCAGAGCGCCCCCGCCGCCACGATCCCGCTCGGCACCCTCAACGTCACCGCCGACCGGCCCGACGACGCCAGCACCAACGCCACCCGCGTCGATCAGGCGCAGATCCAGAGCTACGGCGGCGTCGACGAGGCGCTGCGCTCCACCCCCGGCGTCTTCACCCAGGACAACCCGCAGCAGCCGGGCTTCGGCGTCAACATTCGCGGCTTCGAGGGACAGGGGCGCGTCAACATGATGGTGGACGGAGTGCGGCAAAGCTTTCGCTTTTCCGGCCACGAGGCGGGCGGCTTCACCTACGTCGATCCCAACCTGCTGGCGGGGATGGACATTACCCGCGGCGAGGTGACCACCACCGGCGGCGGCGGCTTGGCCGGTTCGGTCAACTTCCGCACCCTCGACGTGGACGACATTCTGCGCGACGGCGCCGACAAGGGCGTGCTCGGCCGGGTGTCGTGGGGCAGCAACGGCGCGGGCTTTTCGGAAATGCTCTCCGCCGCCGCCAAGGTGGACCGCTACGGCATCGCCGCGGCGATCAGCAAGCGGGATTCCGACGATTACAAGGGCGGCGACGGGCGCACCGTGGCCGACACCTCGCAGGACCTGATCTCCGGCCTCGTCAAGTTCAACGCCGAACTGGCGGAAGACCACCGCGTCGGCCTCGGCGCGGTGTTCTACAACAACGACTTCTTCGCCAACTCCTACGGCCAGACGGTTCAGAACAACACCTACACCGCCAAGTACAACTACAACCCGCGCAACGACGTCGTCGATCTCACCGTCAACGGCTACTACAACGACCTGAAGATGAAATACACCTCGGGCACCGGGTCGGCCGTCGGTCGCAACATCACCGACAAGGGCGCCGGGTTCGACGTCTCCAACCTCTCCTCCGTCGACCTTGGGGCGGTGCGCCTGCGCAGCACCAACGGCGTCGAATACTTCCACGACGACGTCACCAGCCGCAACGGCGGCGTCAACCCGGGCGACGGCACCGCCGCCACCGGCGGCGTGTTCACCGAGAACACCTTCACCTACGGCATCTTCGATCTCACCGGCGGCCTGCGCTACAGCTTCTATTCGCTGAGCGGCAGCGGCACCCCGAGCGCCGCCTTCGGCGCCTACGACGTGGACATCTCGAAGGGCGAACTCGATCCCAAGATCACCCTCGCCGCGCGGGTCACCGACTGGCTCCAGCCCTACGCGACGTTCTCCCGCTCGATGCGCGCGCCGACGCTCCAGGAAACCATGCTGGGCGGCGACCATCCGGCGGCGGCCTCGGCGAGCTTCCTTCCCAACCCGAACCTCAAGCCGGAAACCCAGGTGGGCTGGGAGTTCGGCGCCAACGTCAAGGCCGCCGATCTGCTGACCAAGGGCGACAGCCTGACGATGCGCGCCGACTACTACGTGATGGACGTGGACGATTACGTCGCCTCGGCGATGAACGCCACCTGGAACCGCTACCAGTTCGTCAACGTCGACGGCACCACCCGGGTGCAGGGCGTCGAACTGGCGGCGACGTACGACATGGGCGCGGCGTTCGGCGACATCGCCTACACCCATTCGGATTCCGACCTGCCGTCGCAGACCCCCGGCCTCGGCGCCAGCCAGTACCAGCCCGACGACGTCGTCGCGCTGACGGCGGGGGTGCGGCTGCTGGACCGCAAGCTCACCCTCGGCGGGCGCTACACCTACGTTTCCGGCGGCATGGTGGCCTCCGCCACCGGGGTGGCGCAGCGCAACGACGATTACGACATCGTCGACGCGTTCGCCAGTTACGCGGTGACCGACGGCATCGAGGTGAGCCTCAAGGCCACCAACCTGTTCGACGAGACCTACACGCCGTTCCTCACCAACAGCACCGAATACGGCCCGGGGCGGACGATCTACGTCACCACCCAGTTCCGCTTCTGACTCCCTCCGGCGCCGGGTCTCCCGCCCGGCGCCGGAGATTCGGCTTCCTTCTCGAACCGCAGGCGCTTCATGGCCCATCCTCTCGTTTTCGACCGTTACCTCGCGCCCGCTCCGGCCGGGCAGGCGTTCGCGCGCCGCGTCCACCACCCGTGGATGGATCGTCGCCCGGTGCCCCTGGCCGACCCGGACGGACGCTACGCGGCGTTGCTGCGCGCGGACGGCGATCCGCGCCTCGCCTATGTCCACGTTCCCTTCTGCGCCAACCACTGCCTGTTCTGCGGTTTCTATCGCAACCGTACCGACGACGCGGCGATGCGGCGCTACGTCGACCACCTGGTGCGCGAGATCGCGGCGGACGCGGCGCGCCCCGGCGTGTCGGCGCGGCCGGTGTCGGCGGTGTTCCTCGGCGGCGGCACGCCGAGCGCCCTCTCGGCCGAGGATCTGCACCGGGTGCTCGCGGCGCTGCGCGACCACCTGCCGCTCGCGCCCGATTGCGAGGTGACGGTGGAGGGACGCGTCGCCGGGTTCGACGCCGACAAGATCGACGCCTGCCTCGACGCCGGGGCCAACCGCTTTTCCATCGGCATCCAGTCGTTCGACACCCGGCTGCGCCGCCGCATGGGCCGCAAGGCGGCGCGGGAAGAGGCGGAGGCCTTCCTCTCCGCGCTCGCGGCGCGGGGGCGCGCGGCGGTGATCTGCGACCTGATCTACGGCCTGCCCGGCCAGACCGACGCGATCTGGCGCGACGACGTCGCGACCTGCGACCGCCTCGGCCTCGACGGCGTGGACCTCTATTGCCTGTCGCTCCAGCCCGGCAGCCCGCTCGCCCTTTCGATCGAGAAGGGGGCGCTGCCCCCGGCGGGGGACGAACCCTGCAACCTCGGTCGCTACCGCGACGGCTGCGACACGCTCGCCGCCGCCGGGTGGACGCGCCTCAGCCAGGCCCACTGGGGGCGCACGCCGCGCGAGCGCAACCGCTACAACCGCCTCACCAAGCGGGGGGCGGATTGCCTCGCGTTCGGCGCCGGGGCGGGGGGCATGCTCGGCGGCCACCGCTTCATGAACGACGGCGACGTGGCGGCCTACGAGGCGCGCGTCGCGCTCGGCGAGAAGCCGATCGCGGCGATGCTCGCCCCCGCCGCCCGCCACGCCGCGCGGGGCGCGGTGATGGACGCCCTCGAACGCGGCAGCCTCGATTTCGCCGAACTGGACGCGGCGGTGGAGCCGGGCTTCGCCGCCGCCCTGGCGCCCCTGTTCGCCGAATGGCGGCGGCGCGGCCTCGCCGAGGCGGGTGCCGCCGCTCTCGCGCTCACCGCCGAGGGGCGTTACTGGTACAACACCCTCGCCGCCGCCCTGTTCGAGCTGATCGACGCCTATCTCGACGGCGCCGTGCCGCCCGCGATGCCGCCCCACGGCGGCGCCCGTCCGCGCCACCCCGGCGCCCATCCTCCCGCCTCTCATCCCGGAGATTCCCATGCCCGACATCCATGATCCCTCGCAGCTCCTCCGCCAGCAACTCGCCGCCGATCCTGGCGGCATCCTCGAAGCGGTCGCCGCCCGCGCCGGGGTATCCCTGCGCGCCGTAATCGCCTGCCTGCCCGAGGCGATGCGGTCCTTCGCCGCCGGCGCCCACGCCGAGGCGGCGATGGCCGACATCGCCGACTGGGGCGAGGTGACGATGCTGGTCCACACCGAGGACCTGGTGCTCGAATGCAAGGGGCCGGTGCCGCGCGGCAGCTTCGGCCGGGGTTACTTCAACCTCGGCGGCGGCAGCCCGATCGGCGGCCACATCCGCCTCGACCGCTGCGCCGAGATCGCCTTCGTGCGCCGCCCCTTCATGGGCAGCGGCGACAGTTGCGCGGCGATCTTCCTCAACGGCGACGGCGGCGCGATGTTCAAGATCTTCGTCGGCCGCGACGCCGCGCGCGCCCTCCGCGCAGATCAGGTGGAGCGGTTCTCGGCGCTGCGGGCGCGCCTGTGCGGTGCGGCGTGATGGCGGTGCCGATCCTGGTGCTGTTCGGCGCACGCGCGGGAACCGGCCTCGCGCTGGCCGGGCAGGCGCGCGCCGCCGGATACGCGGTGGTGGCGGCGGTGCGCCCGGGGGCGGACGCCGGGGCGCTCGCCGCCCTGGGCTGCCGGGTGGTGGTGGCGGACGCCTGCGACGCGGCGGCGGTGGGCGCGGTGTTCCGGGGCCTGCCGCCGGGGATTCTGGTGGCGAGCACCCTCGGCGGCGGCGCGGGCGACGCCTTCGTCGACGATATCGGCAACCGCGCGGTGGTCGACGCGGCCCTGGCCCACGACGCCGGGCGCCTGCTGCTGGTGTCGTCGCTGGGCGCGGGCGACAGCCGGGCGTGCGCCTCCGCGCGCCTGCTCGCGGCGATCGGCGAGGTGCTGGCGGCCAAGACGCGGGCGGAGGAGCATCTGCGCGCCTCGGGGCTGGATCACGTGATCCTCCGCCCCGGCGGCCTGCGCGACGGCCCGCCCACCGGCACCGGGATTCTCTCCCCGGCCGCCGACCTGCACGGCTTCATCACCCGCGGCGAACTCGCCCGCCTGGCGCTGGACCGCCTGATGTCCGATTCGCCCGTCGGGGTCACGCTCACGGCGGTGGATCCGCAGCAATCCCCCCGACCGGCCTGACCGGATCACGTCGCCGGGTCGGGCAGGCGCTGGGGGATCGGGATGTCGCGGATGCGGTCGAGCAGGTGGGCGAGGAAGACCTCCTCCGCCGGGTTGAGGCGGGCCGCAGGGTTCCAGACGATGTGAATGTCCACCGGCGCGACGCCCTCGTCGGGCGGCAGGGGCCAGAGCTGCCCGGCGGCGACGTCGGGCGCGGCGATGTGTTCGGGCAGGGGGCCGATGCCGAGGCCGCAGACGATCATCCGCCGCACCTCGTCGAGGTTGGACGACGAGCCGATCACCCGTCCGGCGAACCCTTCCTTGGCGCGGAACACCGCCAGCGGCGACAGCATGCCGTCGATCTGGTCGGAGACGAACGAGACGAAGTTCTCCTGCCGCAGGTCGTGGGTGACGAGGCCGCGCTCGCTGAACAGGCGGTGCGGCGCGCCGCAATAGAGGCGGTAGGTCTGCCGCACCAGGATTTCCGACGACAGGCCCGGCACCGGCTCGCGCATCAGGCAGATGCCGAGGGAGCCGGTCTTCTGTTGCAGGCCCTGGTGGACCTCGGCGGCGGATTGCACGTCGAAGCGGAAGGTGACCAGCGGGTGGCGCTGGTGGAAGCTGCGCACCGCGTCGTCCAGGGTGCGGGTCTGCACGCGGCTGATCATCAGCACCCGCACGTGGCCGGTGATCTCCTCGCCGATGTCGCGCACCATCATGCCGAAGCGCGAGATGTTGCCGTAGATCTCCACCACGTCGCGATAGATGCTCTCGCCTGCCTCGGTGACGCGGAAGCGCCCGCCGCCGCGCTGGATCAACTGGCGGCCGAGGTGCTGTTCGAGGCGCTTCAGGGCGAGGCTGACGGCGGGCTGGGTGAGGCAGAGGCGGGTGGCGGCGCTGGTGATGCCGCCCTCCTGCACCACCACCAGGAAGGTGCGCAGCAGGTTCCAGTCCAGCTCGCGGCTGAAGCGTTCCGGGTCGGCGGGGGCGGCGGGTTTCATCGAGTCACCCATAAATTCGAATGACGGTGGAGCGGACTGTCTGCCGCTAAAAGGTGCATCGAAATTCGACGCCAATTTATTTGCTCGAATTATCGGCGGAATTTTCGCCCGGAACCGGACGGAATTCCAGGAAAATTCGCATTTCCATAAATTCGGCTTATGGAGGGGATGAGCAATCGCAATTTGCCCCCGGCCGCCGGGCGGCGCTTCCTGAATACGGGCGCAGGCTGTGCGTCGGCGGACGGAGGATGCGATCGGTGATGGGCGGAACTGCGGAAGCCGGACTCGACGCCACGCTCGGCGCGGAAATCGAACGGGCGGTGGACGCCCTCCAGGGCGAGGCGGTGGACCTGCTCTGCGCCCTGGTGCGCGAGAACTCGCAACTCGGCGCCGAGGCGGCCGCCCAGGCGCGGATGGCGGAGACGTTCGCCGGACTGGGTCTCGAAGTCGACGCGTTCGAGATCGACGAGGCGGCGATCCGCCGCCACCCGGGCTATTCCCCCGCACCGATTTCCTACGCCGGGCGCCGGAACGTGGTGGGCATCCACCGCCCCGCGGTGACGCGCGGCCGGTCGCTGATCCTCAACGGCCACATCGACGTGGTGCCGCCCGGCGACGAAAGCCGCTGGAGCACGCCGCCGTTTTCCCCCGCGGTGCGCGACGGCCGCCTCTACGGCCGCGGCGCGGGCGACATGAAGGCGGGCATCGTCGCCTACACCATGGCGTTCAAGGCGCTGAAAACCCTCGGCTACGCCCCGGCCGCGCCGGTCTACCTGCAATCGGTGGTGGAGGAGGAGTGCACCGGCAACGGCGCGCTCGCCTGCCTGGTGCGGGGCTACCGGGCCGACGCGGCGATCATCCCCGAACCCTTCAACCAGACCCTGATGACCGCGCAGATCGGCGTGCTGTGGGCGACCGTGAACGTCACCGGCCTCGCCGCGCACATGATCGACCGCGGCAAGGGCACCAGCGCCATCGACGCGGCGATGCTGATCGCCGCGCACATGCGGGCGCTGGAGGCGGAGTGGAACGCCGCGCCGCACCCGGCCTATGCCGCAGTGCCGCACCCGATCAACTTCAACCTCGGCCGCATCGCGGGCGGCGAGTGGACCTCCTCGGTGCCGGAGCGGTGCGAGATGCGCTGGCGCCTGAGCTTCTATCCCGGCATCTCCGCCGCCGAGGCGAGCGCGGCGGTGGAGCGGCGCGTCGCCGAGGCGCTGGCCGCCGATCCGCGCCTCGCGGGTTGCGACGCGCGGGTGACGTGGGAGGGCTTCCAGGCGCCGGGCTTCGAGATCGCGGCGAGCCACCCGATGATGCGCACCCTCGCCGCCGCGCACCGTGCGGTCGCCCATGGGCCGGCTCCCGAGATCGCCTGCACCTGCACCACCGACGCACGGTTCTTCAACCTCTACGGCGACACCCCGGCGACCTGCTACGGACCCGAGGCCACCGCCATCCACACCATCGACGAATCGGTTTCGCTCAAGAGTTTGCGCGACGTCACCGCGGTGCTCGCGATGTTCGTCGCGGCGTGGTGCGGCCTCGACCGCCGCGTTTGAGTTCGCGTGCCGGCGGCGTGCCGCCGGATCGACCCCGTGACCACAGGAAAGAGCCAGCCATGAGAGATCCCGTTCGATTCTTGCGCCGCGTCGCGGTTGCCGCCGCGCTGGCCTGTGCGCCCCTCGCGGCCCACGCGGAAACCCCGGTGAAGGGCGGCACGCTCACCGCGATCATCCAGCCCGAGCCGCCGATGCTGGTGATGGGCCTGAACCAGCAGGCCCCCACCCAGACGGTGGCGGGCAAGATCTACGAAAGCCTGCTGACCTACAACTTCGACCTCTCGCCGCGCCCGAGCCTGGCGAAAAGCTGGGAGGTTTCGGCGGACGGCCTCACCTACACCTTCCGCCTTCAAGAGGGGGTGAAGTGGCACGACGGCGCGCCGTTCTCCGCCGAGGACGTGCTGTTCAGCTTCAAGACCTTCCTGCCCGAGACCCATCCGCGCGCCCGCGCCCTGTTCGGCCGCGCCGAAAGCATCGAGGCCCCCGACGCCGCCACCGTGGTGATCAAGCTGAAGGAGCCGTTCCCGGCGTTCCTCCAGGCCTTCGAGGTTTCGACCACGCCGATCATGCCGAAGCACGTCTACGAGGGCACCGACTTCCGCGCCAACCCGAAGAACGCCACGCCGATCGGCACCGGCCCGTTCATGCTCGACAAGTGGGAGAAGGGCAGCTACATCCGCCTCGTCGCCAACCCGCACTACTGGCAGGCGGGCAAGCCATACCTCAAGGACATCTACTTCAAGATCATCCCCGACGCCGCCTCCCGCGCCCTCGCGCTCGAGAACGGCGACGTGATGCAGTCGCAGTACAACGACATCGAACCCTTCGACGTCGCCCGGCTGGCGAAGCTCCCCAACCTCACCATGACCAAGAAGGGCTACGAGTTCGTCGCGCCCTTGATGTGGCTGGAACTCAACACCCGCGTGGCGCCGCTCGACGACAAGCGCTTCCGCCAGGCGATGATGTTCGCCATCGACCGCGAATTCGTGCGCGACAAGATCTGGTTCGGCCTCGGCCGCGTCGCCACCGGGCCGATCAACTCGGTCACCAAGTATTACGACCCGAACGTGCCGAAATACCCCTACGACCCGAAGAAGGCGATCGCGCTGCTGGACGAAATGGGCCTGAAGCCCGGCGCCAACGGCGTGCGCGCCACCATCAAGTTCCTGCCGCTGCCCTACGGCGAAACCTGGCAGCGCCTCGGCGAATACGTCAAGCAGGCGCTCGGCAAGGTCGGCGTGGCGGTGGAGCTGGAAAGCACCGACGCGGCGGGCTGGGGCAAGCGCGAGGCGAACTGGGATTTCGACGTCACCGGCAACTTCCTCTACCAGTACGCGGATCCCTCCATCGGCGTTTCCCGCACCTACCTCTCGTCCAACATCCGCAAGGGCGTGATGTTCAGCAACACCATGGGCTACGCCAACCCCGAGGTGGACCGGCTGTTCGAGGCCGCCGCCAAGGAGAACGACGCCGCCAAGCGCCAGGAGATGTATTCCCAGGTGCAGAAGCTGATCGTCGAGGACGTGCCGGTGGCGTGGATGCTGGAAATGGAGTTCCCGACCCTCCTCAACACACGCGTCCACGACGCCGTCACCACCGCCATCGGCGTCAACGAGACCTACGCCGACGCCTGGGTGTCGCCGAAGTAAGACCCCGCAACTCGCCCGGCGCGCGGTGCTCCCGCGCCGCCGCCGGGCGTTTTTCCCCGCGTTCGGAAAGGATCGCCGATGCTCCGCTTCCTCCTCAACCGACTGGCCAAGGCGGCCGTGGTCCTGGGGGTCGTCGTGGTCCTCAACTTCCTGCTGATCCACGCCGCGCCCGGCGACCCGGCGACGGTGATGGCGGGCGAGGCGGGGGCGGCGGACCAGATGTTCGTGGACCAGTTGCGCAAGCAGTTCGGCCTCGACCGGCCGCTCCACGTGCAGCTCGGCACCTACGTCTCCCACATTCTCCAGGGCGATCTCGGCTTCTCCTTCCGCCAGCAGCGGCCGGTGGCCGACCTGCTGCTGGACCGCCTGCCCGCCACCGTGGTGCTCACCCTTTCGGCCTTCACCCTGGCGCTCGCGGGCGGCATCGCGCTCGGGCTGCTGGCGGCGGTCAACGTCGGCAAGTGGGCCGACAGCGCCATCACCGTGGTGGCGCTGCTGTCCTACGCCACGCCGATCTACTGGGTGGGGTTGATGCTGGTGCTGGTGTTCTCGGTCAACCTCGGCTGGCTGCCCGCGTTCGGCTACGAGAGCATCGGCGCGGGCCACGCGGGCCTCGCGCGGATGGGCGACATCGCCCGCCACATGATCCTGCCGGTCGCCACCCTCGGGCTGTTCTACATGGCGGTCTACACCCGCATGACCCGCGCCTCGGCGCTCGAGGTTTCCTCGATGGATTTCGTCAAGACCGCCCGCGCCAAGGGGCAGAGCGAGTGGCGCATCGTCACCCGCCATGTGCTCAGGAACGCGATCCTGCCGGTGCTCACCGTGGCCGGGGTGCAGGCGGGGCAGCTGATCGGCGGCTCGATTTTGGTGGAGACGGTGTTCGCCTGGCCCGGCCTCGGGCGGCTCACCTTCGACGCGGTGCTGCAACGGGATTATCAGGTGTTGCTCGGGGTGTTCTTCGTCACCTCGGTGCTGGTGGTGGCGTTCAACATCGTCACCGACGTGCTCTACGTGCTCGTCGACCCCCGGGTGGAGATCGCCAAATGAACCGCGATTTCCTCCACGCCTTCGCCCGCAACAAGGGCGCGGTGCTCGGCCTCGCGATCGTCGGCGCGGTGATCCTGGTGGCGCTGGCGGCCGACCTGCTGTTCCCCGCCTCGCCGTGGGAGATGGCGGGCGCGCCGTTCGGCCGCCCGCTGGCGGACGGCATGCTGATGGGCACCGACATGTTGGGGCGCGACATCGCCTCGGGCGTCGCCCACGGTGCGCGGGTGTCGCTGCTGATCGGCCTCGCCTCGACCCTGGCGGCGGTGGCGATCGGCGTGCTGCTGGGCGCGGTGGCGGGCTATTACGGCGGGCGGCTCGACGACCTGCTGATGCGCTTCACCGAGCTGTTCCAGACCATCCCCAACTTCGTGCTGGTGGTGGTGATCGTCGCGATCTTCACGCCAAGCCTGGTTTCCATCGTCGTCGCCATCGCGCTGGTGAGCTGGGCGCCGCTGGCGCGGCTGGTGCGCGGCGAGTTCCTGAGCCTGCGCTCGCGCGAGTTCGTGCAGGCGGCGATCACCTGCGGCCAGGGCGACGCCACCATCATCTTCCGCCAGATTCTGCCCAACTGCATGTCGCCGATCATCGTCTCCGCCTCGCTGATGGTGGCGACGGCGATCCTGCTCGAAAGCTCGCTCTCCTTCCTCGGCCTCGGCGACCCCAACGCGATGAGCTGGGGGTTCATGGTGGGCAGCGCCCGCACCGTGCTGCGGCAGGCGTGGTGGATGTGCTTCTTCCCCGGCTTCGCGATTCTCCTCACCGTGCTCGGTCTCAACCTGATCGGCGAGGGCCTCAACGACGCCTTCAACCCGCGCCTGCGGCGCAAGCGCAAGGCCTGAGCGATGAGCGAAACCCCCGAAATCGCCGAACCCGCCGCGCCGCTCCTGGAAATCCGGGGCCTGACGGTGGCGCTGCCCGAGGGCGGCGACCGCGCCTTCGCGGTGGAGAAGATCGACTATGTCCTGAACCCGGATGAAATCCTCTGCGTCGTCGGCGAAAGCGGCTCGGGCAAGTCGGTGACCGCGCACGCGATCATGGGGCTGCTGCCCAAGCCCGATCTGCGCATCGCCGCGGGCGGCATCCTGTTCAAGGGCCGCAACGTGGTGACGATGGCCGAGGCGGAGCAGCGCCGCCTGCGCGGCCACCGCATCGCGATGATCTTCCAGGAGCCGATGACCGCCCTCAACCCGCTGATGCGCATCGGCGCGCAGATCGAGGAGGCGCTCGAAATCCACACCGACCTCGGCAAGGCCGCGCGCGCGGCGCGGGTGGTGGAGATGCTGGCGGCGGTGGGGCTGCCGAACCCGGAGGAGATCCGCAAGAGCTATCCCTTCCGCCTCTCCGGCGGGCAGCGCCAGCGGGTGATGATCGCCATGGCGCTGGCGCTCAAGCCCGACATCCTGATCGCCGACGAACCCACCACCGCCCTCGACGTCACCACCCAGAAGCAGATCCTCGACCTGATCAAGGCGATCCAGCGCGAGCGCCGGATGGCGGTGCTGTTCATCACCCACGATTTCGGCGTGGTGGCGGAAATCGCCGACCGCGTCGCGGTGATGCGCCACGGCCGGATCGTCGAACTGGGCGCGGCGGAGCAGGTGCTCAACCGGCCGTCCCACCCCTACACCCGCGCCCTGATCGGCGCGCTGCCCCACGGCCGCCCGGCCGACAAGCCCGCGTTCGCGCCCGCTGCGGCGCCGATCCTGGCGGCGCGGGACGTGCACAAGGTTTACCGCGTCGCCGGAACCCGCGTCGGCGGGCGACGGGAGCTGGTGGTGTCCGACCACGTGAACCTCGACATCCACCCGGGCGAGACCGTCGGCCTGGTGGGGGAGAGCGGCTCCGGAAAATCGACCCTGGCGCGCACCATCGTCGGCCTGGTGAAGCCCGACGGCGGCCGCATCGACTTCGCGGGCGCCGATCTGGTGGCGCTGGACCGCGAGGGCTTCCGCCCCTATCGCCGCCACGTGCAGATGGTGTTCCAGGATCCCTACGCCTCGCTCAACCCGCGCCACACGGTGGGCGACATCGTCGCCCAGGGGCCGGTGGCCTACGGCACGCCGCGCGCCGAGGCGCGCGCCCGCGCCGCCGAGCTGCTGCGGCTGGTGGGGCTGGAGGACAGCGCCGTGGCGCGCTATCCGCACGAGTTCTCGGGTGGCCAGCGCCAGCGCATTTCCATCGCCCGGGCGCTGGCGATGGAACCGAAGCTGCTGATCGCCGACGAGCCGGTCTCGGCCCTCGACGCCTCGGTCCAGGCGCAGGTGCTGAAGCTGCTGGCGGAGATCAAGGAGCGCCTCGGCCTCGCGATGCTGTTCATCACCCACGACCTGCGCATCGCCGCGGAAATCTGCGACACCGTGGGGGTGATGAAGCTCGGCAAGCTGGTCGAGATCGGCCCCGCCGCCGAGGTCTTCGGCAGCCCGCGCCACCCCTACACCCGCGCGCTTCTCGACGCCATCCCCGGCCAGGGATGGGCGCCGCCCCAGGATCACGGAGGATCATGATGCGCATCGCCATCGTCGGCGGCGGCGCGGTCGGCTGCCTGATCGCCGCCCGTCTCGCGCCCCACGCCGAGGTGGCGCTGGTGGTGCGCCGCGCCGCCGCCGCCGCCGAAATCCGCCGCCACGGCCTCCGCATGACCACCCCCGCCGGGCGCGAGGTGCGGGTGCCGGTGACGGTGACCGACGACCCCCTCGCCCTCGGCCCGCAGGACCTCGTGGCGGTGTGCGTGAAGGCCTACGCGCTCAAGGGCGTGCTGCACGCGCTGCCGCCCCTCGCCGGGCCGGAGACGGCGGTGATGCCGGTGGTCAACGGCATTCCCTGGTGGTACCCCACCGCCCAGCCCGCGCCCCTCGCCGGGCGCACCCTCGCCTCGGTGGACCCGGACGGCGTGCTGACCGCCAGCCTCGACCCGGCGCGGCTGATCGGCGCGGTCACCTACGTGGCGGTGGAAAGCCAGGGCGACGGCGCGATCCGCCACGTCAACGACCAGCGGTTCGTGTTCGGCGATCCGGCGGGGCGGGAAACGCCGCTCTTGCGCGCGGTGACCGGGCTGTTCGCCCGCGCGGGCTTCGAGGCCCGCGCCACCGCCGACATCCGCTCGGAGATCTGGACCAAGCTGTGGGGCAACCTCGCGTTCAACCCGCTCTCCGTGCTCACCGGCGCGCCGCTCACCACCATCTGCACCAACCCCGGCACCCGCGACGTGAGCGCGCGGATGATGGCCGAGGCGCGGGCGGTGGCGGAGCGCCTGGGCGTCACCTTCGGCATGAGCATCGACGACCGCATCGCCACCTCGGCGGCGATCGGCGACTTCAAGACCTCGATGCTCCAGGACTACGAGGCGGGCCGACGCCTCGAACTCGAAGCGATCGTCGGCGCGGCGATCGAACTGGCCGACCTGGTGGGCGTGCCGGTGCCGACCCTGCGCACGATCCACGCGCTCACCGACCTGCGCGCCAACAGCCGCGCGGCATGAAGGACGTTTCGACCATGAACCCAGCACACGGCGTCGACGGCGGCCGGTTGTGGCAGTCCCTGATGGAGATGGCGACGGTGGGGCCGATCCCCGGCGGCGGTTCCGGCCGCCTCGCGCTCACCGATCTTGACGCGGCGGGGCGGGCGTTGTTCTCGCGCTGGTGCGCCGAGGCCGGTCTCGCGCTCGAAACCGACGCCATCGGCAACCTGTTCGCCCGGCGCGAGGGGCTGGACCCGGCGCTGCCGCCGGTGGTGCTCGGCAGCCACCTCGACACCCAGCCTTCCGGCGGCCGGTTCGACGGCGTCTACGGCGTGCTCGCGGCGCTCGAGGTGGTGCGCAGCCTGAACGACGCGGGCGAGCGCACCCGCCGCCCCATCGAGATCGCGGTGTGGATGAACGAGGAGGGGGCGCGCTATTCGCCGCCGATGATGGGGTCCGGGGTGTTCACCGGCCGCTTCACCGCCGCCGAGGTGGAGAACGCCGTCGCCCAGGACGGCGCCCGCCTGGGCGACGATCTCGACCGCCTGGGCTGGCGCGGGCCGCGCCCGGCGAGCCTCGCCGCCCACCCGATGGCCGCCTATTTCGAGGCGCACATCGAGCAAGGCCCGGTGCTGGAGGCGGAAGGGCTGGCGTTCGGCGTCGTCACCGGCGCGCGCGGGCAGAGGTGGTTCGACGCGGTGGTGAAGGGGCGCGAGGCCCACGCCGGGCCGACGCCGATGCCGCTGCGCAAGGACGCCCTGGTGGCCGCCGCCAAGCTGGTGCTGGAGATCGAGCGGATCGGCGCGGCCCACGGCGCGGAGGCGTGCGCCACCGTCGGCATTCTCGACGTGGAACCCCACTCGCGCAACGTCATCCCCGGCGTTTGCCGCATGAGCGTGGACCTGCGGCACCCGGAAACCGCCGAACTCGACGCGATGGCGGCGGAACTGCACGCTGCCGCGCGGGCCTTGGGGCAGAACGGCATCGCCGTGGAGATCGCGGATTTCTGGAGCTTTCCGGTGATCCGCTTCGACGACGCCCTGGTGGGCCGGGTGCGGGAGGCGGCGGCCGCGCGCGGCCTGGCGATGCGCGACATCGTCTCGGGCGCGGGGCACGACGCGGTCTATCTGTCGATGGCGGTGCCCACCGCGATGCTGTTCATCCCGTGCGTCGGCGGCATCAGCCACAACCCGGCGGAGGCGGTGGACCCGGGCCACGCGGCGACCGGCTGCGCGGTGCTCTACGACGCGGCGCTCGCCACCGCGAACGCGGCTTGAGGAGGCGGCCATGACCTTGCGCGCGGTGCACCACCCGGATGTGGAACGCCACCACCCCGAAGCGTTCTTCAAGCGCGGCCAGATGGTGCCGATGCCCGAGCTGCCGCGCCGCGCCCGCGCCGCGGTGGAACTGCTGGCGGCGCGCGGCGCGGCCCTCGACATCGCGCCCGACTACGGCCCGGCGCCGCGCGCGGCGGTGCACACGCCGGAACTGCTGGCCTATCTCGAAACCGCCCACGCGCGGTGGACGGCGCGGCCGGGGTTTTCCGACGTCGTCATCCCCAACGTCTTCCAGGGGCCGGGGATGGGCGGCTACCCCACCGACGTGCTCGGGCAGGCGGGCTATCACGCCTCCGACCTTTCCGCGCCGATCTGCGCCGGAACCTGGGCGGCGGCGACGGCGGCGGCGAACGTGGCGACCCACGGCGCGCGCCTCGTCGCGGCGGGGGAGCGGGCGGTCTACGCCGCCTGCCGCCCGCCCGGGCATCACGCCAGCCGCGACCGCATCGGCGGCTTCTGCTTCCTCAACAACGCCGCCATCGCCGCCGAGGAGATGCTGGCGCTGTTCGCCGCCCAGGGGCGGCGGCCGCGCGTCGCGATCCTCGACGTCGACGCCCACCACGGCAACGGCACCCAGGAGATCTTCTGGGAGCGGGAGGACGTGTACTTCGTCTCCCTCCACGCGGACCCGGCCGAGTTCTACCCCTATCTCGCGGGCTATCGCGGCGAGGTGGGGGAGGGGCGCGGGCGCGGCTACACCCGCAACTATCCCCTGCCGCTCGGCACCTCGGAGGCGGACTACCTCGCCGCCCTCGCCGACGCCCTCGGCCTGATCCGCGCCTACGGCCCCACCGCCCTGGTGGTGTCGCTCGGCTTCGACATCTACGAAGGCGACCCCTATCGGGGCCTCAAAGTCTCCACTCCCGGCTTCGCCCGCGTCGGCGCGGCGATCGCGGCGCTCGGCCTGCCCACTCTGCTGGTGCAGGAGGGCGGCTACGCCATCGACGACCTCCAGGCCAATCTCGCCAGCTTCCTCGACGGGTTCGAGGCGGCGCATACCGAAGGAAACGACACTCATGGTTAAGCTCGACGACACCGGCCTGCTGCGCGACCGCGCCTTCGTGGACGGCGCCTGGATTCCCGCCGACGCGGGCGGCAGCTTCGCGGTGGAAAACCCGGCGACCGGCGAAATTCTCGCCCGCGTCGCCGATTGCGGCGCCGCCGAAACCCGCCGCGCGATCGCGGCCGCCAACGCCGCGTGGCCCGCCTGGCGCGCCAAATCCGCCAAGGAGCGGGCGGCGGTGCTGCGCCGGTGGTACGAGCTGATCGTCGCCGCGGCCGACGACCTCGGCGCGCTGATGACCGCCGAGCAGGGCAAGGTGTTCGCCGAGGCCAAGGGCGAGGTGCTGGGCGGCGCCGCGTTCGTCGAATGGTTCGCCGAGGAATGCCGCCGGGTTTACGGCGACACCATCCCGGCGCCCACGGCCGACAAGCGCTATCTCGCGATCAAGCAGCCGATCGGCGTGGTGGCGGCGATCACGCCGTGGAATTTCCCCTCCTCGATGATCACCCGCAAGGTGTCCCCCGCGCTGGCGGCGGGCTGCACGGTGGTGGTCAAGCCCGCCAAGGCGACGCCGCTCTCCGCCCTCGCGCTGGCGGTTCTGGCGGAGCGGGCGGGCATGCCGAAGGGGGTGTTCAACGTCGTCGTCGGCTCCAAATCCGGTCCGATCGGCGACGAACTCGCCACCCACCCGCTGGTGCGCAAGCTGTCGTTCACCGGCTCCACCGAGGTGGGCAAGATCCTGCTCGCCAAGGCGGCGGGCACGGTCAAGAAGGTGAGCATGGAGCTGGGCGGCAACGCGCCGTTCATCGTCTTCGACGATGCCGACCTCGACAAGGCGGTGGAGGGGGCGATCGCCTCCAAATACCGCAACTCGGGCCAGACCTGCGTGTGCGCCAACCGCTTCCTGGTGCAGGACGGCGTCTACGACGCCTTCGCCGCCAAGTTCACGGCGGCGGTGGCGGCGCTCACCGTGGGCGACGGCATGGCCGCGGGCGTGACCCAGGGGCCGCTGATCGACGGCGCGGCGGCGGAGAAGGTGGCCGAACTCGTCGCCGACGCGGTGGCGAAGGGCGGCACCGTGGCGCTGGGCGGCAAGCCCCACGCCCTCGGCCGCAGCTTCTACGAGCCGACGGTGATCGCCGGCGCCACCCCGGCGATGCGCTTCACCCGCGAGGAGATCTTCGGGCCGGTGGCGCCGCTCTACCGCTTTTCCACCGAGGCGGAGGCGGTGGCGCTCGCCAACGACACCGAATACGGCCTGGCCGCCTATTTCTACAGCCGCGACGTGGGGCGGATCTTCCGCGTCATGGAGGCTCTGGAATACGGCATGGTCGGCGTCAACGAGGGGCTGCTGGCCAACGAGGCGGTGCCCTTCGGCGGCATCAAGGAATCCGGCCTGGGGCGCGAGGGCTCCAAGTACGGCATCGAGGATTTCCTCGAACTCAAGTACGCCTGCCTCGGCGGCATCTGACCGCCGGGCGCGTCCATTCAGGAGCAAGGACCATGACCACCAACCGGAGCCTTCAGGCGCGCCGCGAAGCCGCGGTGCCGCGCGGGCTGTTCACCAACCAGCCGGTCTACGCCGCCAAGGCGCTGAACGGCGAAATCTGGGACGTCGAGGGCAAGCGCTACGTCGATTTCGCCAGCGGCATCGCGGTGCTCGCCACCGGCCACCGCCACCCCAAGGTGGTGGCGGCGGTGAAGGAGCAGATCGATTCCTACGCCCACGTCTGCATCCAGGTGACGCCGTACGAGCCTTACGTGAAGCTCGCCGAGCGCCTCAACGCGCTGATGCCCGGTCCGGGGCCGAAGAAGTCGCTGTTCCTCAACTCGGGCGCCGAGGCGGTGGAAAACGCGGTGAAGATCGCGCGCATCGCCACCGGCCGCCCGGCGGTGGTGGCGTTCACCGGGGCGTTCCACGGGCGCACCCTGCTCACCGTCGCCCTCACCGGCAAGGTCGCGCCCTACAAGCTGGGCGTGGCGCCGCTGCCTGGCGACATCTACCACGTGCCGTTCCCGGATGCGTATCACGGCGTTTCGGTGGAGCAGTCGCTCAAGGCCATCGACACCCTGTTCCGCTCCGACGTGGACCCGGCGCGCGTCTGCGCCTTCATCGTCGAGCCGGTGCAGGGCGAGGGCGGTTTCAACCCGACGCCGCCGGAGTTCATGCAGGCGCTGCGGACGATCTGCGACGCCCACGGCATCCTGCTGATCGTCGACGAGATCCAGACCGGCTTCGGCCGCACCGGCAAGCTGTTCGCGGTGGAGCACACCGGCGTCGCCCCCGACATGATGACGGTGGCCAAGTCCCTGGGCGGCGGCTTCCCGATTTCCGGCGTGGTGGGCAAGGCGGAGGTGATGGACCACCCCAACGTCGGCGCCATCGGCGGCACCTACGGCGGCAACCCGCTCTCCTGCGCGGCGGCGCTGGCGGTGCTCGACGTGATCGCCGAGGAAAACCTAGTGGAGCGCGCCAAGCGGATCGGCGGCATCATCACCGAACGCCTCGAGGCGATGGCGGCGAAGAACCGCTTCTCCTGCATCGGCGACATTCGCGGCCTCGGCGCGATGCTGGCGATGGAGCTGGTGAAGGACCGCGTCACCCGCGAGCCGGATCCGGACCTCACCAAGGCGCTGGTCGCCAGGGCGGCGGAAAAGGGGCTGATGGTGCTGACCTGCGGCGTCCACGGCAACGCGGTGCGCTTTCTCCCGGCGCTGACGATGCCCGAGGCCCAGGTGGCCGAAGGCATGGACATTCTCGAGGAGGCGCTCGCCGAACTGGTGGGCTGACGTTCCCGGCGCCGCCCGCCGTGCGCGGCGGGCGGATCGTTTCGCCCGATTCGACCGTTAGGGAGTCACGGACCCTTTCGGCTTTCGGGAGTGCGCGAGATGAGCAAGTTCTGGCTGAGCGGTGCGGTGGTGGCGATGGTGTGCGCGGGCGGGTTGCCGCCCCTGGCGGCGCAGGCGGAGGATCAGCCGCCGATCGGCTGCGGCGACGCCAAGATCGACGGCTCGACCGCCGAACAGGCGCATCGGAAAATCGCCGCCGCCGGTTACGCCGACATCACCGATCTGAAAAAGGGCTGCGACAACTTCTGGCACGGCAAGGCGATGAAGGACGGCGCGCCCACCGGCGTGGTGCTTTCGCCCGACGGCCGGGTGATGCCCGAAGGCCGTTAAGCGCGGGCGGGCTGGCCGAGGCGGGCCAGCAAGTCGGCGGCGAAGGCGGTGAGGGTGTCGTCCCGCGCGCCCATCACCACGATACGGTCGCCCGGCCGGGCGAGGCCGAGGAGGTGCGCGCCGCAATCGGCGCGCTGGGGGAGGTGCAGCGCCTGCCGCCCGCCCGTCCGCACCCCGGCGACGATGTCGGCGCTGCCGACGCTGCGGTCCACGGTACCGCCGAAGTAGACCGGATCGGGCATCACCAGCACGTCGTCCGCCGCCAGACGGCGGGCGAAGGTGTCGACGAAGCCCTGGCGCATCAGCCGCAGCGGGCCGAAGCCGTGGGGCTGGAACAGGATCAGCAGGCGGCCGGGGAACTCGTGCAGCGCCGCCAGGGTGGCGGCGATCTTGTCCGGGTTGTGGGCGAAGTCGTCGATCACCGTGACGCCGCCCGCGCTGCCGACGGTTTCGAGCCGCCGCCGCACCCCCAGGAAGTCCGCCAGCGCCGCCGCCGCCTCGGCCAAATCCACGCCGCAGGCGCGGGCGGCGGCGAGGGCGGCGAGGGCGTTGGAGACGTTGTGCCGCCCCGGCACCCGCAGCCGCACCGGCACCGCCGCCGCTCCGGCGCGGAGGGTGAAGCTGACGCCGTCCGCCAGGGGGCGCACGTCGTCGGCGCGCAAAGCGGCGGGGGCGTCGCCGAGGGCATAGGTGATCCGCCGCGCGGGCGGAACCTCGGCGGCGATGGTGGCGGTCTCGGCATCGTCGAGGTTGAGCACCGCCACCTCGGCCTTGGCGACGAAATCGCGGAACAGCGCCCGCAACTCCTCCAGCGACTTGTGGTCGAGGGCGACGTTGTTGAGCACCGCGACGCGCGGCGCGTAGCGGGCGATCGAGCCGTCGCTCTCGTCCACCTCGGCCACGAAGGTGTCGCCGCCGCCCACCAGGGCGCTGGCGAACGGCGTCTCGGCGGTGACGAAGTTGCGCATCACCGCGCCGTTCATCACCGTCGGCCGCAGCCCGGCGCGGTCGAGGATCCAGGCGATCATCGCGGTGGTGGTGGACTTGCCGCTGGTGCCCGCGATGCCCACCGCGCGCGGCGCGGCGTTGAAGAGTTCGGCCAGCAGTTCGGCGCGGGTGACGAGCGTCGCCCCCGCCTGGCGCGCCGCCCGCACGTCGGGGATGGTGTCCTCCACCGCCGCCGAGGCGACCACCACCGAGGATGGGGTGACGCCGCTGCCGTCCTGCGGGAACAGGGCGATGCCCCGGGCGCGCAGAAAGGCGAACTTCTCCGCCAGCAGGCCCTGGTCGAGGGCGCGGTCGGACCCCGCCACCGCGGCGCCGCCGCGCTGGACGATCAACGCCAGCGGCAGCATGCCGCTGCCGCCGATTCCGCAAAAGAAATACTGCCTGTCGTCGCGCATCGGCGGAGGCTACAATCTGCCCGCACACGGGGCAAGCGGAATGGGGGAAGCAACATGAGGATCGGCGTCGTCGCCCCCGGGCGCGCGATCGCGCCGGAGCTGGCG
The DNA here is from genome assembly GCA_030604885.1 of Alphaproteobacteria bacterium. Lineage (GTDB taxonomy): Bacteria > Pseudomonadota > Alphaproteobacteria > Rhodospirillales > Rhodospirillaceae > Oleispirillum. Next base: position 33,107 of record JAUVUZ010000001.1, read on the forward strand.
GAGCGGGTGCGGGCGCTCGCCGCCGAGGTTCCCGGCGTGGAGATCCGCTTCCACCCCCAATGCTTCGCCGCGTCGGGCCACTTCGCCGGAGACGACGACCTGCGCGCCGCCGCGTTCGCCGAGGTCGCCAACGACCCTGCGGTGGACGCGGTGTGGTTCGCGCGCGGCGGCTACGGCGCCTTCCGCCTGATTTCCCGGGTGCTGCCCGCGCTCGAAAGCGCGGCGGCCGACAAGCTCTACATGGGCTACAGCGACGGCGGCGCGCTGCTGGCGGCGCTTTACGGCGCGGGCGTCGGCCGCGTCGCCCACGGGCCGATCCCCGCCGATCTCAACCGCGCGAACGGCGCGGCGGCGGTGCGGCGGGCGCTGGCGTTCCTCGCCACCGGCGACGCCGCCGCCTGCGAGCCGACGGCGGCGGAGCGCCCGGCGGCGGCCTTCAACCTCACCATTCTCGCGCACCAGATCGGCACGCCGTGGCTGCCCGATCTCACCGGTCACGTGCTGATGCTGGAGGAGGTCTCCGAACCGCTCTACCGCATCGACCGGGCGCTGGGGCAGGTGCTGAGCGCCCCGGCCCTCGGCGGCATCGCCGGGGTGCGCCTCGGGCGCTGCGGCGACATCGTCCCCAACGACATCGATTTCGGCCGCACCGAGGAGGAAGCGGCGCGGGACTGGTGCGCCCGTTCCGGCATCCCCTACCTCGGCCGCGCCGACATCGGCCACGACGCCGACAACAAGGTGGTGCCGTTCGGCGGTCACATGTCGTCGCCGTAAAGCCCGACCAGCGCCTCGGGCCGCAGCGGCGCCGACACCCGGCCGGGGGCGTCGTCGTCGGCGGTGAAGATGCCGAGGGTGTCGCGGAAGGTGCGCTCCTCGATGTCGCGGGCGATGAATACGATCCGCGAGCGGCGGTCGGCGCCGGGCCACTCGGGCAGCATCCGCGGCGGGTGGAAGATGTGCTGGATGCCCTGGATCACCAGCGGCCCGGGCAGCTCCCGAATGTTGACGATGCCCTTCATCCGCAGCAGGTCCGGCCCCTTCAGCATCAGCAGGAACTCCATCCACAGGTTGAAGGCGCGCCCCGAGACCGGCTGATCGAGGGTCAGGCAGGTGGCGCGGATGCGGTCGTCGTGGCGGTCGACGTCGTGGTGATGGTGGGGCGCCGGGCCATAGGCCTCGGCGTCGATCCAGCGGGCGACGTCGGCGATGCGCGCGCCCGGGTCGTAGGCGCCGATCTCCAGCAGCACCTGCGGGTCCACCCGCCCGTGGACCGCCCGCGTCACCGGCGCGGCGGGGTTGAGCCGGTCGAGGCGGCGCAGCAGCGCCTCGATCTCGCCGCGCGAGGCGAGGTCGGTCTTGGTCAGCAGCAGCCGGTCGGCCACCGCCGCCTGGCGCACCGCCTCGGGCTGGCGGTCGAGGGTCGCCATGCCCACCGCCGCGTCCACCGTCGTCACCACGCCGTCGAGGCGGAAGCGGTCGCTCAGCCACGGGTCGGTCATCAGGGTATGGAGAATCGGCGCCGGGTCGGCGAGGCCGGTGGTCTCCAGCACCACCCGCGCGAACGCAGCGCCTTTGCCCCGCTCGCGGCGCTCGGCGAGGGCGCGCAGGGTCTCGGCGAGATCGCCGCGGATGGTGCAGCACAGGCAGCCGCTGCTCAGCAGCACCACGTCCTCGGCGGCGTGGACCACGAGGTCGTGGTCGAGGCCGATTTCGCCGAACTCGTTGACGATCACCGCGGTGCCGCCGAGGCCGGGGCTGCGCAGCAGGGCGTTGAGCACGGTGGTCTTGCCGCTGCCGAGGAAGCCGGTGAGAACCGAAATCGGCACGCGGGAATCGGGCGCCGGGGCGGCGTCGGGGTCGCTGACGGGCATGGGCGATCCTTTTGATGCGTGTTGACGCTATAATGTTGCATTGAACGCTACAGCATATCATATGCGCATCGCAACCGCGTTTCACGAAAGGCACCGCCGATGCGCAAGACACTCCCCGTCACCGTCCTCTCGGGCTTCCTCGGGGCGGGCAAGACCACGCTCCTCAACCACGTGCTCAACAACCGTGAGGGCCGCCGCGTGGCGGTGATCGTCAACGACATGAGCGAGGTGAACATCGACGCCGACCTGGTGCGCGAGGGGGGCGGCCTCTCCCGCACCGAGGAGAAGCTGGTGGAAATGACCAACGGCTGCATCTGCTGCACCCTGCGCGACGACCTGCTGCGGGAGGTGCGGCGCCTCGCGGCGGAGCGGCGCTTCGACCATCTTCTGATCGAGGCCACCGGCATCGCCGAGCCGCTGCCGATCGCCGCCACCTTCGCCTACCGCGACGAGAACGGCCGCAGCCTCGCCGACGTCGCCCGCCTCGACACCCTGGTGACGGTGGTGGACGCGGCCAATCTCCTCAAGGATTACGCCTCCGCCGATTTTCTCGCCGACCGGGGGCAATCCCTGGGCGAGGGCGACGCCCGCACCCTGGTGGACCTGCTGGTCGACCAGATCGAGTTCGCCGACGTGGTGGTGCTCAACAAGGCCGACCTCGCCACGCCCGAGCAGAGGGACTCGGCGCGGCGGATCGTCGCCGCCCTCAATCCGGACGCCCGGATGATCGAGACCGACCACGGCCGGGTGGACCTCGACGCGGTGCTCGGCACCGGCCTGTTCGACCCGGAGGCGGCGCAGGAGCATCCGCTGTGGGCGAAGGAGCTTTACGGCTTCGCCCAGCATGTGCCGGAAACCGAGGAATACGGCATCGGCAGCTTCGTGTTCCGCTCCCCCCTGCCGTTCCACCCGGAGCGGTTCCACCGCTTCGTCAACTCCGAATGGCCGGGGGTGATTCGCGCCAAGGGGCACTTCTGGCTGGCCACCCGGCCCGAGTGGGTCGGCGAGATGAGCCAGGCGGGGGCGTTCGTGCGCACCCAGGCGCTCGGCTTCTGGTGGGCGACGGTGCCCGAGGCGCGCTGGCCCGACGACCGCGAGTGGCGGCGGATGCTGGCGCGCAAGTGGGATTCCCGGTTCGGCGACCGGCGGCAGGAGCTGGTGTTCATCGGCACCGGCATGGACGAGGCGGCATTGCGCGCCCGGCTCGAGGACTGCCTGCTGGCGGCGCCGGAGGCGGCCCCCGACTTCGGCGCCTGGCGGAGCCTGCCCGATCCCTTCCCGGTGTGGGCGCGGCGGGCTTAGACGGGCATCGCCCGGCGTTCGATGCCCGGCATCGCGAACGGCCGGGCGATGGCGATGTCGCAGGTCAGGCCGTCCGGGTCCCAGCGGCAGTCGAAACGGCCGTCGAGCTGGGTTTCGACGATCCGCGCCACCATCGCGGTGCCGAAGCCGCGGCGGTCCGGCTCGCGCACCGCCGGGCCGCCGCTCTCGCGCCAGGAAAGGACCAAGTCTCCGTCGCGCCACGCCCAGGAGATCGCCACCCGGCCGCCGGGGCGGGCGAACGCGCCGTATTTCCCGGCGTTGGTGGCGAGTTCGTGCAGCACGATGCCGACCGACTGCACCACCTCGGGGGCGATCGCCACGCGCGGCCCCTCGAGGCTGAAGGCGGCCGGATCGTCGACGCGAAAGGGTGCGAGTTCGGCGGTGAGCAGCTCGCCGAGGTCGGCGCCGCTCCAGGCGTTGTCGGCAAGCAGGGCGTGGGCGCGGGCGAGCGCCTCGACGCGGCCGCGCACCGCGGCGGTGAATTCGGCGATGGTCTCGGCACGGGTCAAGTGGACCACCGATTGCACCACGTTGAGGGCGTTCTTGGCGCGGTGGTCGAGTTCGCGCATCAGCAGGCGCTGGCGTTCCTCGCCGCGCTTGCGCTCGCTGATGTCGAGGAACAGGATCGACAGGCCCTCGGCGGAGGGGTAGGCGCGCACGTCGAACCAGCCGTCGAGGGGAGGGAAGTAGCCCTCCACCGCGGTCATCGCCCGCTCGCGCGCGGCGCGGCGCAGGCCGTCCTCGAACACCGTGCCCAGCACCTCGGGGAACGCTTCCCACAGCGAGACGCCGAGGATCGCGTCGCGGGCGCGGAGGGGGGCGACGATCTCCTCGCCGCGCGGGCTGAGGAAGGTGACGCGCCAGTCGGCGTCCAGCACCATGAAGCCGTCCTGGATGCTCTCGATGATGCGGGTGGCGCGCTCGGTGCTGGCCTTGAGGTCGCGCTCGCGCGCCGAGATCGTCTCGGCGGCGCGCACCAGGGCGTCGCCGAGGAGGTTGATCTCGCGGATCCGCGTCGGCGGCATCGGCGGGCGCTCGCCCTGGCCGACCCGCGCCGCCGCCGCCAGCGCGCGGCGGGTGGGGCGGGCGATCAGCGCCGCCGCCAGCAGCGCCGCCCCGGCCGAGAGGGCGAGGCCGAGGGCGCTCACCAGCATCCCGCCGCCGACGAGGCGACGCGACGGTGCGTCGAGCACCGCCTTCGGCACCCACACCACCCCGGACCAGCCGGTGTCGGGCGAGCGGCGGAACGCGGTCACCGAGGCCCGGCCCTCGAGGTCGACGGTTTCGGCGACGCCGTTGCCGCGGGTCAGGAGACTCTTCAGCAACGGCCCCACCGACGTGCCGACGAAATCCTGCGGCCGGTGGGAGCGGGCGCGGATGACGGCGTCGCCGTCCACCACCGCGGCGAACCACCCGGCGGGCAGCTCCACCGATCCGGTGAGGCGGGCGGGCAGGCCGTCCTTGGCGGCGAAGCTGTCGCCCCGCGACAGGTCGCGGTCGACGGCAAGGGAGAGGGCGAAGGCGATCTCGGCGACGCGGGCGAGGTTGCGTTCCCGCTCCAGGCTCACGAACGACGCGGAAAGGAACACCCCGGCCCCCACCAGCGGCACCACCGCCGCCAGCACCAACAGAAACAGGAACAGCCAGAGCGGCGCGCCCCGGGTCGTCGTCGGTGCTTGGGAGGGTTCGGGGGCGGCCGGCAGGGCCATGACGTTTCCTCTCGCGATGTTCCGGCGTGTGTGTATGTTGGGTGGGCGCCCCGCCTTGACAGCGGCGCGTTGGGGAAAATTCCGGTGGAAACGAGGGGGATCGTGTCCGACGCCATCCTAACCCGGCATCCGCGTGTATGCGAGATTCCCGTTCCGCCCGCCGGGGATGCGCCGCCGGTGCTGGCCCTCGATTTCGAGACCGCGTCGATGTCGCGGGCGACGCCGTGCGCCGTCGGCTTGGCGTGGATCGCGGGCGGCGCGGTGAGCGGGCGGGCGTATCGCCTGATCCGCCCCGATTGCGCGCCCCGTGCCTGGTGTTTCGGCCATATCCACGGCCTTTACCCCGACGACGTGGCCGACGCCGCGTCCTTCCCCGAGGTGTGGGCGGATCTCGCCCCGCATCTCGACGGCGCGCTGGTGCTGGCGCACAACGCCGCCTTCGACCTCGGCGTGCTGCGTCAGACCCTGGCGGCCTACGGGCTGCCGGTGCCGCGGCTGCGCTGCCTCTGCACCTTGGTGACGGCGCGGCGGGTGTGGCCGGGGATGCCGAGCTACACCCTGCCCCGGGTGGCCGAGCGGGTGGGGTTCCGCTTTTCCCACCACCACGCGCTGGAGGATGCCGAGGCGGCGGCGCGCATCGCCCTCGGCGCCCTCGCGCACACCGGGACGGCGGATTTCGACGCCCTGGCGGCGCATGCCGGAGTGCGCATCGGCGCGCTCGGGCCGGAGGGCTACGTGTCGTCGGTGCGCGGCCGCTGACTGGCGGCGGGGCGGGCGCGCCGCCATATCCGAGGTGTCAGCTCACGCCGGAGTCCGTCCCATGCCGCCGCTTTCCATACTCGATCTCGTCCGCGTCACCGAGGAAACCGACGCGGGCGGCGCCCTCGCCAACGCCCTCGATCTCGCGCGCCGCGCCGAGGATTGGGGCTACACCCGCTTCTGGGTCGCCGAGCACCACAACATGCCGGGCGTCGCCTCGGCCGCCACCGCGGTGGTGGTGGGCCACGTGGCGGCGGGCACCCGGCGGATTCGCGTCGGCGCGGGCGGGGTGATGCTGCCCAACCACGCGCCGCTGGTGATCGCCGAGCAGTTCGGCACCCTGGCGCGGCTGTTCCCCGGGCGCATCGACCTGGGCCTCGGCCGCGCGCCGGGCACCGATCCCTTGACCCTGCGCGCCCTCCGCCGCGGGCCGGAGGCCTCGGAGGAGTTCCCCCGCGACGTGCGCGAGTTGCAGGCCTACCTCGCGCCCGCCGCGCCGGGACAGCGGATCCGCGCGATTCCCGCCCAGGGGACGGAGGTGCCGCTGTGGATTCTCGGCTCCAGCCTGTTCGGCGCGATGCTGGCGGCGGAGTATGGCCTGCCCTACGCCTTCGCCTCCCATTTCGCGCCTCAGGCGCTGCTGCGGGCGCTGGCGGTCTATCGCGAGCGGTTCCGCCCCTCGGCGCAGCTCGACCGCCCCCATGCGATGGTGGGGGTGAACGTGGTGGTGGCCGAGACCGACGCGGCGGCGCGGCGACTGTGGACCACCCAGCAGATGTCGTTCACCAACCTGATCCGCGGCGAGCGCGGCCTCAGCCGCCCGCCGATCGACCGCATCGACGACTACTGGACCCCCGACGAACGGATGCAGGTGACCGGGATGCTGGCGCGCAGCGTCGTCGGCGGACCGGAGACGGTGCGCCGGGGCCTGGCCGAGCTGGTGCGGGAAACCCGCGCCGACGAACTGATCGTGGTGTCGGACGTCTACGACCACGCCGCGCGGCTGCGGTCGTTCGAGCTGCTCGCCACCCTCATGCGAGAGGGGTGAAGCCCTCGTCGGCGAGGCGCCAGAGGTGGCCCTCCTCCAGGTCGAACCACCAGCCGTGGAGTTCGAGTTCGCCCGCCGCCACGCGCTCGGCGATCCAGGGGAAGCTGCTCAGGTTCTCCACCGAGCGGCGGATCGACGCCTGCTCGCGCTCCCGCGCGCCGCCGCAGGCGCAGGTGTGGGCGGCCAGCGACATCCACGAGCCGATGAAGTCCCGCGCCTCGCCGCCCTCGGCGGCAAGCGCGGCGATGCCGCCGCACGACGAATGCCCCAGCACCACCACGTGCGCCACCCCGAGGTCGCGCACCGCGAACTCGATGGCGGCGCTGGTGCCGTGGAAGAGGCCGTCGGGCTGGTAGGGCGGCACCAGGTTGGCGACGTTGCGCACCACGAACAGCTCCCCCGGCCCGGTGCCGAACAGGATCGCCGGGTCGACGCGCGAATCCGAGCACGCGATCACCAGCAGGCGCGGGTTCTGGCCGTCGCGCGCGAGGGCGCGGAAGCTGTCGGTGGCGAACCGCTCGGCGCGGAACCCGGCGAACCCGGCGAGGAGCTTGTCGATGTCGGTCATGGAAGGCTGATTACGGTGTCCGCCGCAGGGACGCAAGCGGGAAAAGCGGGGCCGAAAAAACCCCGGCGGAGGAAGCCGCCGGGGAGGGGGGAGGGAGGAACCACGTCGAGAAACGTCAGCACGCCGCGTGGGCGGCGGCCTGGGCGATTGCGGCGCGCACGTCGCAAACGCTGATGCGGTCCCGCTTCAACACCGCGAGGAACACCGGATCGCTCCAGAATTCCCCGAGGCGGGGTTCGATGCCGGCGGCGCGGAAGCGCTCGGCGGCGGCGCGGCGGGAAGCCGCAACGGTGGCGTCGGGTCGGGTCATGGGAACTTCTCCTGCTTTAGCTGCATTTTTCAAGCGCCCGCAATCTGGTGAATCAAATCGGCGCTGTGGATAAGAAACAATAAACACAGACGCGCGTCAAGCGGAAATTATATCACAAACTTTTTGTGCATTTTCCGCCCCCGCACCGGATCGGGCGGCTCGCGCGCCGTGCGGTTTCGCCCCATATGGGACAATCCCGGCGGCACGGCAACCATGGAGACGGCATGTTCATACCCCTGTTCACGGCCTCCATGAGCGTGGTGGCGCTTTACGTCTACATCCGCCTGATCCTGCCCTTGCCGCTGCCGGTGGTGGTGGAGATCGCGATGGGGATCGGCGTGGTGCTGCTGGCCAACCGCGTGCTGATCATGCGGCTGTTCCACATCACCGCGTCGGACGCGCTGCTGCTGCTGGGGTCGTGGCTGCATGCGGCGGTGCTGATGGCGGCGCTGCTGTGCCTGGTGGCCGACGTCGGCTTCCTGATCTTCGGGCACCCCGAGATTTCCCCGGTGGCGTTCAGCGGCTGGGTGGCGCTGGGCGCGCTCATCCTCGCCGCCTACGGCGTGCGCTCGGCGCTACGGGTGCCGCCGGTGCGCGAGATGGCGTTGAAGGTGGCGAACCTCGCGCCGCAGCTGCGCGGCTTCCGCATCGCCGTGCTCACCGACGTTCACGTCGGGCCGCTGCTGCGCCGCCGCTGGGTGGAGCGGGTGGTGGATCGCACCCTTGCCGCCGAACCCGACCTCATCGCCCTGCCGGGGGACCTGGTGGACAGCCCGGAGACCGTGCTGGTCAAGGACATCGTGCCGCTCGGCCGCCTGCGCGCGCCCTACGGCGTCTACTATTCCCCCGGCAACCACGAATACATCTACGGCGTCGAGGGCTGGATGCGGGCGTTCCGCCGCCTCGGCATGAAGGTGCTGTACAACCAGCACGACGTGATCGACGTGAACGGCGCCACCGTCACCATCGCCGGGCTGGCGGATCAGGTGGGGGCGATCCGCCCCGGCGCCACCCCCGATATCGACGCCGCCCTGGCGGGCGCGCCGGAGCGCGACGACTTCCGCCTGCTGCTGGCGCACCGGCCCTACGACGCGGCGATCCACGCCGAGCGCGGCGTCGACCTGCACCTCGCCGGGCACACCCACGGCGGTCAGATCTGGCCGCTGCGGGCGCTCACCGCCTCGGCCAACGCGGGCTACGCGGGCGGCTGGTACACCGTGGGCGAGATGCGGATGTTCGTCTCCAACGGCGTCGGCGTGTGGGCGGGCGTGCCGCTGCGCCTCGGCGTGCCCAACCACATCGTGGTGATCCGCCTGGAGGCGGCCTGACCTCAAGCCCAGAGCCGGGGCAGGGGGCCGTCCGCGCCCTCCACCGGGTCGGTGGCGGGCACGGGCACCGCCGCGATGGCGGCGAGGACGTCCGGCGGCGCCGCCTCCCGCCGCATGTCCCACTCGGTGCCCGGCGGATAGGCGCCGACGACGTGGAAATCCGCGCTCGCCTCGATCAGCCGGTGGCCGGTGCCCGCGGGCAGCACCACCACGTCGCCCGCCGCCACCTCCACCGTCGCCGCGCGCGGCCCGCCGAGGGCGAGGCGCGCCTTGCCCGCCGCGATGCCGAGGGTCTCGTGGGCGGTGGCGTGGTAGTGGTGGTGCTCGTACACTCCGCCGCGCCACTGCGGCGGCCAGCCGCAGGCGGCGAAGCGGGCCTCGAACGCCGCCGCCGGGTCGTCGCCCTCCGCCGCGATCGCGGCGCGGTAGATCAGCACCGGCAGGCGCGGGTTGTTGGGCACCCCGCCGTTGGCGGCGAGGCGCAGGGTTTCCGGTTCGCTCATGTCTCCACCTCCGCGATCATGCGTGTGCGCAAGGCGGCGTCGGGATAGGTGCCGTCGCCCGCGCGGGCGTTGTCGGCCATGTGGCGCGGCTGCCCGGTGCCGGGGATGACGCAGGTCACCGCCGGGTGGGCGAGCACGTACTTCAGCAGCGCCTGCGCCCAACTCGTCGCGCCGATCTCCGCCGCCCAGCCCGGCAGGGGGCGGGAGGCCAGGCGCCGCAGCAGGCCGCCGCCGCCGAACGGCCGGTTGACCAGCACCGCCACCCCCCGGTCGGCGGCGAGCGGCAGCAGCATGCGCTCCGCCGCCCGGTCGTCGAGGGCGTAGTTGAACTGCACGAAGTCGATCTCCTCCGCCCGGATCACCGCCGCCAAGTCGTCGTAGGCTCCGGCGTGGTAGTGGGTGATGCCGAGGTGGCGGATCCTGCCCTCCGCCTTCCATGCCCGCAGGGTCGGCAGGTGGGCGCGCCAGTCGAGCAGGTTGTGGATCTGCATCAGGTCCACCGCGTCGGCGCGGAACAGCCGCAGCGACTCTTCCATCTGCGCCACCCCCGCCGCCCGGCCGGCGGTCCACACCTTGGTGGCGAGGAAGGCGCGCCGCCGCGCCCCCAGCCGCTCCACCGCCCAGCCCACCACCTCTTCCGAGCTGCCGTACATCGGCGAGGAATCGATCACGCTGCCGCCCGCCGCGAACAGCGCCTCCAGCACCGCGGCGCGGGTGGCGCGCTCCGGCTCCGACGTGCCGACGTCGAAGGTCTGCCAGGTGCCGCAGCCCACCTCCGGCAGCGGCTCGCCGGTTTTGGGGATCGGCCGGGTGCGCATGCGGAACCCCTCCTGCGCGGCGGCGCCCCCCGCGCCGAGGGCGGCGGCGGCCACCGCCATGCGCAGGAATTCGGCGCGGGTGAGCGAGATCATGGCGTCCTCCCGGGTTCGAGGGCCGCGGCGCGCGCCGCCTGGCGGCGGCCGAGCCACAGGGACAAGGCGGCCCAGCCGAGCGCGGGCGCGGCCACGCCCGCCGCCACCGCGCCGCCGCCGACCCCGGCGAGCGACGCGGCCAGCCAGCCGCTCGCGGCGTCGCCGCCGCGGTAGACCAGGGTGTCGATGGCCGACTTCGCCTTGTATTTGGCCTCGCGGTCGACCACCGTGTAGAGCACCTCGCGCGCCGGGCGGGAGAGGGCGTAGTCGACGCTGCGCCGCGCCACCTGCGCCAGCCCCAGCACCAGCGGCCGCGGGTCCAGCGCCAGCGCCGCGAACGCCCCCAGGGCCGCCAGCGGCAGCAGCGTCAGCGCGCCGCCGACGCCGATGCGGCCGATCAGCCGCCCGGTGACGAACACCTGCAGCGCCAGGGTGAGGGCGGAGACCGCCACGTCCACCAGCGCGAAGAACCGGGTGCGGGCGCCGGTGTCGGCCCAGGCCTCGCCGACGATCCGCGCCTGTTCGAAATAGATCAGGGTGGCGGCGGTGGTGTGCAACAGCATGTAGGCGGCGATCGCGAGCAGATAGGGCGAGGCGGCGAGCGCCCGCAGCCCACCCCACACCCCGCCGCCCACCGCGCGGCGCGACGGATGCTCGCCGCCGCCCTGCGTCGCCACCAGCCGGGCGTAGGCGAACACCGCCCCCTCCAGCAGCGCGGCGGCGAGCAGGGTCAGCCCCGCCGCGCCGATCGCCGGGGCGAGCGCCGCCGCCAGGGCGGGGCCGACCAGGGTGCCCGCGGTGCCGCCCGCCGCCACCACGCCGAACAGCCGCCGCCCCTGCTCGGGCGCGAAGCTGTCGGCCAGCACGCTCCAGAACACGCTGAGGACGAACAGGTTGTAGACCGAGATCCAGACGAAGAACACCCGCGCCACCCACACCGCCCGCACGTCGAGCCACGCGAGCGCCGAGAACGCCAGCAGGTTGAGGGCGAAAAAGCGGTACACCAGCGGCACGAAGCGGCGCGGCGGCAGGCGGGCGGAGATCCGCCCGAACACCGGCACCAGCGCCAGCATCGCCGCGAAGGTGGCGGAGAACAGCCACGGCAGGTGGCCGCTGCCGCCCACCAGACCCATGGCGTCGCGCAGCGGCCGCAGCAGGGTGTAGCCGCACAGCAGGCAGAAGAACATTCCGAACGCCGCCGCGAGCGGCCCCGCCTCGCCCGCGCGCAGGTCGACGAGGCGGGCAAGCCGGGAGATCGGGCGGCCGGGGGCGGAGGCGTCGGTCATCGTCCCAACATGGGGAGACATCCAGGGTTTCGCCGCACGCCACCTTCGCCGGGTTCTGAAAAATAGGCTATGCTTATGAAGATGTTGAGGATTGCGTCGTCCTTGACAGGGTGTCCCGGGGTGTGGAACTCTCGACCCCAGGTGGATTGATCTGGGAGGGACACCCGCACTCACGACTCGGGAACGGACGCGGCGACGGCAGGCCGAACGCAAAAAAACTCATGCCGCCCCGCAGGACGAATCCCGCGCAAGGAGATCACGTCTTGGCGCATTTGCTCGGAAGCCAGCACGGATCGCCAGTGGATGAGAAACTCGAAGAAAAACCCAACATCGCGCTGACCGATCTTTTCGACGTCGGACAACTTCAGAGAGTCCAGAACGCCTTTTCCGATGCCACCAAGGTGGCCTCGATCATCACCCATCCGAACGGCAGCCCGGTCACGGGGCCGTATCGATTCTGCCGCCTGTGCAAGGAGATCATCCGCAAGACCAAGAAGGGGCGGGCCAACTGCTTCTATTCGGACGCGGTGATCGGCAAGCAGAACTCCGGCGGCCCGATCGTCCAGACCTGCCTCTCCGGCGGCATCTGGGACGCGGGCGCGAGCATCAGCGTGGGCGGCCGCCACATCGGCAACTTCTTGATGGGCCAGGTCAAGAACGAGCTGATCGCCGAGGACCAGTTGCTCGGCTACGCCCGCGAGATCGGCGCCGACGAGGACGATTTCGCCCGCGCCTTGCAGGAGGTGCCGACGATGTCGCTGGACGAGTTCCGCGACATCGCCCAGCTCGGCTTCGTGATCGCCAACGAACTTTCCAACCCGGCGCACCAGAGCCTGCGGCAGAAGCGCGACATCGTCGCGCTGCGGAAGGTGGAGGGCGCGCTCAAGGAAAGCTCGGAGCGCCTCCAGCTGCTGCTCGACCTCAACAACGCGATCGTCTCCAACCTCGAGATCAACGCCCTGGTCAAGCTCATCCCGGCGCGGGTGCGCTCGGTGATGCAGTGCGATTCGGTGTATCTCTCGATGCCCGACGAGGGCGGCCGCAACTTCGTGGTGCGGGGGCTGGATTTCCCCGGCTCTAAGGGCTACCTGCGCGAGGGCACGGTGCTCGAGATGTTCGGCTCGGAGGCCGGGCGCGCCTTCGCCGAGGGCACCGCGCGGCGCTGCGGCACCGAGATCAAGGGCCAGAACCCCAACGTCCGCCGCATCGTCTTCGGCGAGGGGTTCCGCTCCGAATGCCTGATCCCGGTCACCGCCGGGGAGGAAAAGCTCGGCGTGCTCCACCTTTCGGACACCCGGCCCGACCGCTTCACCCAGCAGGACGTGGGCTTCCTCGCCCAGGTCGCCGGGCAGATCGCCATCGCGCTCGGCAACGCGCTGAAATACCAGAAGCTCTCCGACACCCGCCAGCGCCTCGCCGACGAGAATTCCTATCTCACCCGCGAGATCCAATCCGGCGAGCGGTTCAAGGAGATCGTCGGCGACAGCCCGGAGCTGCGCAAGGTGCTCGGCCACGTCTCGACGGTGGCGGACACCGACATGACGGTGATGATCAACTCGGAAACCGGCACCGGCAAGGAGTTGATCGCCCGCACCATCCACCAGCTCTCGGCGCGCCGCGACCGCATGTTCGTCAAGCTCAACTGCGTCGCGATCCCCGCCGGGCTGCTGGAGAGCGAGCTGTTCGGCCACGAGAAGGGGGCGTTCACCGGCGCCCACGAACGCAAGATCGGCCGCTTCGAGGTGGCCGACGGCGGCACCCTGTTCCTCGACGAAATCGGCGACTTCCCGGTCGAGCTGCAACCCAAGTTGCTGCGGGTGTTGCAGGAGCAGGAGTTCGAGCGGGTCGGCGGCACCAAGCCGATCCGCGTCAACGTGCGGGTGATCTCGGCCACCAACCGCAGCCTCGAGCAGATGATGCGCGACGGCCAGTTCCGCGCCGATCTCTACTACCGCCTCAACGTCTTCCCGATCCGGGTGCCGCCGCTGCGCGAGCGCCAGGGCGACATTCCCCAGCTCGTGGAGTATTTCGTCGGCCATTACGCCCGCAAGATGAACCGGCCGATCCGCCGGATTCCTCACGAGGTGATGGAGGCGATGGTACGCTACGAGTGGCCGGGCAACGTCCGCGAACTGCAGAACCTGGTGCAGCGGGCGGTGATCCTGTCGCCGGGGGACGAACTGGTGTCGCCGTTCTCCGCCCTGCGCGAGCGGGAGGCGGCGCCCGAGCCGCCGCCGGAGGAACGCCTGGTGGACGTGGAGCGCAGCCATATCCTTCAAGTGCTGAAGGAATCCGGCGGCGTGCTGGGGGGCGAGAACGGCGCGGCGGCGCGGCTCGGCATCCCGCGCACGACGCTGATCTACAAGATGCGCAGGCTCAGCATCCCGCGCGGCGTCGGCAGCCTCTAGGCCCCCGGCCACGGACCCCATGCAACGGCGGCGGAGGCGGATGCGCCCCCGCCGCCGTTTTACGTCAGCAGTCCTACCCTATCGTGGGGGTTGTGCTGCGCATGCCGGGGTGCGCAGGTGTCGAAATTTCGGTGTCGAAGCTTCGACACTTCGACTCCGGAGCGGTGTCGATCCTTCGACACTCAACCGCAGGCACATATCCATAACGATTTTATCCCTACTCCGAACCCCAAGGGTGCGCTGGATCCGCGAGGAATTTTCATCCTCGGGTGAATCTGGAACGCCGTGTGCACCGCTACCCGTTAGGGCGGCCCGTGCGTCGCCAGCCATGGTTGCATGGCCACAGAACTCGTTCTGACAGAGGTGTCACATGACGAAAGAGTCCTTGGGGATGGTCGAAACCCGCGGCCTGGTGGCGAGCATCGAAGCCGCCGACGCGATGGTGAAGGCGGCGAACGTCGTCCTCGTCGGTCAGGAGAAGATCGGCGCGGGTCTCGTCACCGCGATGGTTCGGGGCGACGTGGGCGCGGTCAAGGCCGCCACCGACGCGGGCGCCGCGGCCGCGAGCAAGGTGGGCGAGGTGGTGTCGGTCCACGTGATTCCGCGCCCGCACGCCGACGTCGAGAAGATTCTGCCGCAGAGCTGATCCGCTCGCCGAAAGAACCCTTTCCGTGGAGGAATAGTCGATGTCAGACCAGATGGTGGACAAGGTACTGCAGGAAGTGATGAAGAGGGTCGGCGCGACCGCCTCTGCGCCGCCGGCCAACCCGGCGTCGGCGTTCGCCGCCGCCACCGGCGATCTCGCCCAGCTCACCGAATTCATCGGCACCGGCCCGGGCGACACCCAGGGCATCGTGATCGCCAACCTCGACCCGCAGGTTCATGAGTTCCTCGGCTTCGACCCGAAGTTCCGCTCGATCGGCGTGATCGGCGGGCGCACCGGCGCCGGGCCGCAACTGATGGCCGCCGACGAGGCGATCAAGGCCACCAACACCGAGATCATCATGATCGAGATGCCGCGCGACACCAAGGGCGGCGCGGGCCATGGCAACCTCATCGTGTTCGGCGCGGAAGACGTGTCCGACGCGCGCCGCGCCGTGGAGGTGACGCTCCAGGCGCTGCCGAAGTACTTCGGCGACGTCTACGCCAACGACCAGGGCTACACCGAGAACCAGTATTCCGCGCGCGCCAGCAAGGTGCTCGCCACCGCCTTCGGGGTGCCGGAAGGCAAGGCCTTCGGCCTGATCCTCGGCGCGCCCGCGGTGATCGGCATGCTGATGGTCGACGCCGCGGTGAAGGCGGCGGACGTCGAGGTTCTGGGCGTCGGCACGCCGAAGAAGAACACCTCCTTCTCCAACGAAGTGTTCATCTGGGTGACCGGCGATTCCGGCGCGGTGCGGCAGGCGGTGATCGCCGGGCGCGAGGTCGGCAACAAGCTGCTGTGCGCCTGGGGTCAGGAGCCCAAGTCGGCGGGCGTCCCGTACATCTGACGGACCCCCGCAACCCAGACTTTAGGAGCCTGAGACATGGCAAAACGGCAGAAGAGATTTGAGGTTCTGGCGGAGCGTCCGATCAACAAGGACGGCTTCATCAAGGAATGGGTGGACGTGGGCCTGGTGGCGATGGAAAGCCCCAACGATCCCAAGCCCTCGATCCGGATCGAGAACGGCGTCGTGGTCGAGCTGGACGGCAAGCGCCGCGAAGACTTCGACATGATCGACTACGCGATCGCCGACTACTGCATCGACAAGCGCGTCGCCGAGGAGGCGATGGCGATCGACAGCCTCAAGTTCGCGCGCATGCTGGTGGACATCAACGTCCCCCGCAAGGAACTGGTGCGGCTCTCCGTCGGCATGACGCCCGCGAAGCTGGTGGCGGTATTGCGCGAACTCAACGTCGTCGAGCTGATGATGGCGATGCAGAAGATGCGCTCGCGCAAGCCGCCGATGAACCAGGCGCACGTCACCAACGTCAAGGACTGCGCGCCGCTTCTCGCCGCCGATGCGGCCGAGGCGGGCTACCGCGGCTTCGCCGAGATCGAGACCACCGTGGGCATCGCGCGTTATGCGCCGATGAACGCGCTGGCGCTCCTCGTCGGCGGCCAGGTGGGGCGGCCGGGCACCCTCTCGCAGTGCGCGGTGGAGGAGGCGGCCGAACTCAACATGGGCATGCGCGGCTTCACCGCCTATGCCGAAACCGTCTCCGTCTACGGCACCGAGCAGGTGTTCATCGACGGCGACGACACCCCGTGGTCGAAGTTCTTCCTCGCCTCGGCCTATGCCTCCCGCGGCCTGAAGATGCGCTACACCTCCGGCACGGGGTCCGAGGTTCTGATGGGCTACGCCGAGCGCAAGTCCATGCTCTACCTCGAAATCCGCTGCATCATGGTGACCAAGGGCGCGGGCGTCCAGGGTCTCCAGAACGGCTCGATCAGCTGCATCGGCGTGCCCGGCGCGGTTCCGGCGGGCATCCGCGCGGTTCTCGCCGAAAACCTCGCGACGGTGCTGATGGACCTGGAAGTCGCCTCCGGCAACGACCAGACCTTCACCCATTCGATCGAGCGCAACACCGCCCGGATGCTGATGCAGTTCCTCCCCGGAACCGACTTCATCTTCTCGGGCTACGCCGCCGAGCCGAACTACGACAACATGTTCGCCGGTTCGACCCACGACTGCGACGACTACGACGACTACCTGGTGTTGCAGCGCGACCTGCAGGTCGACGGCGGCCTGAAGCCGGTCACCGAGGAAGGCGTGATCGCGGTGCGCAACAAGGCCGCGCGCGCGCTTCAGGCGGTGTTCGAGGAACTGGGCCTGCCGGCGATCACCGACGACGAGGTGGAGCGGGCGACCTATGCCCACGGCTCCAAGGAGATGGGCGACCGCAACGTCAACGAGGACTTGCGGGCGATCGACGACTTCATGAAGCGCGGCACCACCGGCCTCGACGTGGTGCGGGCGCTCGCCAAGCGGGGCTTCCCCGACGTGGCGGCCTCGGTTCTCGAAATGCAGAAGGCCAAGGTGGCGGGCGACTACCTGCAAACCTCCGCGGTCTTCGACGAGAACTTCAACGTCATCAGCGCCATCAACCACCCCAACGACTACGAGGGGCCGGGCACCGGCTACCGCCTCACCGGCGAGCGCTGGGAGATGTTGAAGAACATCCCGCGGGCCATCGACGCTTCGCAGATCTAGGAGGAACCGACCATGCAAGTTACCGAAGACCTGGTGCGGCAGGTGATCCTCGACGTTCTCGGGGCGATGGGGGCGGACGCCAAGCCCGCCAACGGCGTCAAGCCCGCCGACGGCACGCCGCTCAACTTCCGCGAACTCGGGGTCGCCAAAACCGGCACCGACCGCAACGAAGTGGTGGTGGGGGTGCCGCCCGCGTTCGGCACCGCCATGACCTCGACGATCATCGGCATTCCGCACAGCGACGTGCTGAAGGAGGTGTTCGCCGGAATCGAGGAGGAGGGGCTGAAGCCGCGCCTGGTGCGCGTCGTCCGCTCCGCCGACGTCGGCGCCATCGCGCACGACGCCGCCACCCTCTCCGGCTCCGGCATCGGCATCGGCATGCTGTGCCGCGGCACCTCGGTGATCCACCAGCGGGATCTCCAGATTCTCCAGAACCTGGAGCTGTTCCCGCAGTCGCCGCTGGTGGACCGGGCGGTGTTCCGCGCCATCGGCCGCAATGCCGCGCGCTACGCCAAGGGCGAGCAGCCCGACCCGGTGCCGACCCGCAACGACCCGATGGCGCGCCCGCGCTACCAGGGCCTCGCGGCGCTGCTGCACAACAAGGAGACGCAGCACGTCAAGCTCGGCGCCCCGGCGGTCGAACTGGCGCTCTAGGAGGATCACACGATGACGATGCAGAACGACATCTCTCCCGACGTCATCGAGGCCGCGGTCAAGCGCGTGCTCTCGACCTTGAACGGCAACGGCGCGGCTCCGGCCGCGTCGGCGCCCGCCGCCTCCGGCGGCAGGCTCGACGCCAAGAAGGACTACCCGCTCGCGGCCAAGCGCCCCGACCTGGTGAAATCGGCCACCGGCCTGCCGATCGCCGAGATCACCGTCGACAAGGTGATGGCGGGCAAGCTCAGCTTCGACGACATCCGCATCCGCCCCGAGACCCTCGAATACCAGGCGCAGATCGCGGAAAGCGGCGGGCGTCCGCACGTCGCCTCCAACCTTCGGCGCGCCGCCGAGCTGACCCGCATTCCGGATGCCCGGGTGCTGGAAATGTACGTGGCGCTCCGTCCCTACCGCTCCACCAAGGCCGAGCTGCTGGCGATGGCCGACGAGCTCGAAAGCAAATACCAGGCGAAGATCTGCGGCAAGTTTGTGCGCGAGGCCGCCGCGATCTACGAGCAGCGCGGCCGTCTCAAGGAGTCCTGAGGCCCGCCCGAGCCAACCTGGAACCAGTGGAGTGAAGCGATGATCACGGTGGCCGGCGTGGACGTTGGCAACAACACGACCGAGGTGGCGATTGCGCGCATCCGCGGTCGTGGCGACGTGGAGTTCCTGTCGAGCGCGATGGTGCGCACGGTGGGGATCAAGGGAACGGTCAGGAATGCCGTCGGCATCATCGACGCCATCGACCGCGCCCTCGCTCCCACCGGCGTCGCGCGCAAGGACCTGCACGTGGTGCTGCTCAACGAAGCCACGCCGGTGATCGGCGACATCGCCATGGAAACGATCACCGAAACCGTGATCACCGAAAGCGCGATGATCGGCCACAACCCGGCCACGCCCGGCGGGCAGGGCCTGGAGCACGGCCGCACCATCGCGATTTCCGCGCTCGACGGCCAAACCCCATCGGGCGGTCCGTTCATCGTCGTCGTCCCCGGCGAGGTGAGCTTCGACGACGCGGCGCGGATCGTCAACGCGGCGCACGCGCGGGGCGTGCCGGTGGTCGGCGCGATCGTGCAGAAGGACGACGGCGTCCTCATCAACAACCGTCTCGAACGGCCGATGCCGATCGTCGACGAGGTGCGGCACATCGACCGGGTGCCCCTCGGCATGCCCGCGGCGCTCGAAGTGGCGCCGCCCGGCCGCACCATCGAGCGGCTCTCCAACCCCTACGACATCGCCACCCTGTTCGGCCTCGACCCGGAGGAGACGCGGCGCAGCGTGCCGCTCGCCCGGGCGCTGATGGGCACCCGCAGCGCGGTGGTGATCAAGACCCCGGCGGGCGACATCGAGGAGCGCCGCATTCCGGCGGGCAAGATCATCCTGCTCGGCCACGGCGGCCGCCGCGTCGAGGTGCCGGTGGACGAAGGCGCCGACAAGATCATGGAGACGGTGCAGAGCGTCTATCCCCTCGAGGAGGTGCAGGCGGAGCCGGGCACCAACGTCGGCGGCATGTTCGAGCAGGTGCGCCAGGTGATGGCCGACCTCACCGAGCAGCCGGTCACCTCGGTGCGGGTGCAGGACATCCTGGCGGTGGACACCTTCAAGCCGCAGCAGATCCTGGGGTCGCTCGCGGGGGAATACGCCCTCGGCAACGCCGTCGGCCTCGCCGCCATGGTCAGCACCCAAAAGCTGCCGATGCTGCGCCTCGCCCGCAAGCTCGAGGAGGAGATCGGCGTGCCGGTGCAGGTGGGCGGCGTCGAGGCGGACATGGCGATCCGCGGCGCCATGACCACCCCCGGCACCCGCGCGCCGATGGCGATCGTCGACGTCGGCGGCGGCTCCACCGACGCCTCGGTGATCAACGAGGCGATGGAGATCAAGAGCACCCATCAGGCGGGCGCGGGCGACATGTGCACCCTGCTCATCAACACCGAGCTGGGCCTCGACGACATGGAGCTGGCCGAGGCGGTGAAGAAGTATCCCCTCGCCAAGGTCGAATCCCTGTTCCACATGCGCCACGAGAACGGCTCGGTGCAGTTCTTCCACGAGCCGCTCGACCCGCGCCTCTACGGCCGCATCGTCGTGCTCTCGCCGGAGGGGTGGAAGCCCATCGCCACCAAGGAGCTGATGGGCAAGATCGTCTCGGTGCGCCAGGGGGCGAAGCGCAAGGTGTTCGTGCGCAACGCGCTGCGGGCGCTGGAGCGGGTCGCTCCGGCGCAGAACGTCCGGCTCATCCACTTCGTCGTGCTGGTGGGCGGTTCGGGCCTCGATTTCGAGATCCCGAAAATGATTTCCGACGCGCTGATGGACTACGGCGTGGTCACCGGCCGGGCCAACGTGCGCGGGTCCGAGGGGCCGCGCAACGCGGTGGCCACCGGCCTCGTGCTCGCCTACGCGCAGCATCACGGGGGCTAGGGCGATGGCGGAACTCGCGCAACTCATCGAACGGCGGCCGGCGGTGGAGATCGTCGCCTTCCGCGCGCCGCAAGCCTGGCTCGACCCGCTGCTGTGGGGGATCGAGGAGGAGGAAATTCCCGCCGAGGTGCGCGCGGCGGAGACGGGCGGCGCGGCGGCCCTGGCGCACGACGCCGCCCACGTCTCGGCGCTCAACGTCGGCATCGCCTTCGACGGCGAGGCGGGGGAGATCGCGCTGCATCACCGCGACCTCGCCGGGCGGCCGCCGCTGTTCGCCCTGTCGGGCGACGAAATCGGTTTCGAGGCGCTGATGCGCCTGGGCAAGAACGCGGCGCGGCTGGTGAAGGGCGACCCGCTGATCTTCGCCGACGACGCGGAACCGGAGCCGCCCCGCGAGCGCAAGCCGCGCCTGCCCGCGCCGCGCGACGCGGAGCGGGAATTGATCGAACGCATCGCCGGCCTGGTGCTCGACCGGCTGGCCAACACCAAGCGATAGGGGAGGACCCATGGACATCCGCAGCCTCGGACTGATCGAAACATGGGGCAAGGTGGCCGCCGTCGAGGCCGCCGACGCGGGCGCGAAAGCCGCCAACGTGCAGGTGCTCGGCATCGCCACGGCGCGCGCGGGCCTGCTCACCGTCGGCTTCTCGGGCGACGTGGGCGCGGTGCGCGCCGCCGTCGCCGCCGCCGAGGCCGCCGCGCGGCGGGTCGGCAAGGTGGTCTCCACCCACGTGATCGCACGGCCCGATCGCCAGTTGCAGGCGATGGCCGACCAGATCGGCTTCGGCGCGGGGCGGGCAAACCCCGAACCCAAACCCGCGCCCGTTCCCGCGCCGGAGCCGACCCCCGCGCCCGTGGCGGCCGCCGCGCCGCCGCCCGCCGAACCCGATCCCGAGCCTGCGCCGCCGGAGGCGCCGCCGTCCTCACCCGTCGAGGAGGTGATCCCCACACCGGAGCCGGACGTGCAATCCCCCCAGCCGTCCCCGCCCGCTGCGCCCCCGGCGACGCTTCCAGCCTCCGCTTCCCCGCCCGCGGCCAAGCCCGCCGCGAAGCCGAAGCCGAAGCCGGGCGGCCGCCCCCGCCGCAAGTGAGGGCCGAAACCAGCAACCGCCGGGCGGCGCCCGGCTCCGAGGACGACTGAATCACATTCAAGGAGAGTGCCGTGGTCGAACTTCGTACCTTCTGCTACCTGGACCGCCTGCAGCCCCAGTTCGCGGCGTATCTCGGAACCAACATGCGCGGCTACCTGCCGGTGGTCGGCATGGCCGCGCAGTTCATCGAAATCGCGCCCGGGCTGATGATCAACCGGGTGGCCGATTCCGCCCTCAAGTCGGCGTTCGTGCAGCCCGGCCTGCTGGTGGTGGAGCGCAGCTTCGGCGTGCTCGAGTTCCACTCGCGCAACCAGGCGGACGTCAAGCACGCGGGCGGCGCGGTGCTCAGCACCCTGGGCCTCAAGGAGGAGGACCGCATCGCGCCGAAGGTGCTGTCGTCGGAAATCGTCCACAAGGTCAACGACTACCATGCCCAGGTGGTGAACGTGAACCGCCTCGCCTCGCTGCTGATCGCCGGGCAGGACATGTACGTGATGGAGGTGGAACCCGCCGCCTACATCGCGCTCGCCGCCAACGAGGCGGAGAAGAACGCCCGCGTCACCCTGGTGGACGTGCGGATCTTCGGCGCCGTCGGCCGCCTCTACCTCTCGGGCAAGGAATCCGACGTGGAACGGGCCAAGGGCGCGGCCGAGGCGGCGATCCGCTCGGTGATCGGCCGGGAGAAATGAGCATGGGCGCGGCGCACACCCGCATCGACGGGATCGACGCGGCGGCGCCGCGCAACTTTTCGCCAGGAGGATCGGGCGTGGTGGGCATTCATCCGGCTGCCAATTCGAGACTGAAGGCGTTCGAACAGTCGCTCGCCCTGCGGCCGCCGCCGGAAAAGGGTATGCCCCTGTTCGCCGGGGTGGACCTCGGCACCGCCTACATCGTCACCGCGGTGGTGGACGCGGAGGGCGCGCCGGTGGCCGGCATGGTCACCCGCAGCCGCTCCAGCGTGCGCGACGGCCTGGTGTTCGACTACCTCGGCGCCACCAACCTCTTGCGCGCCCAGGTGGAGACCATCCGCCGCGCCGGATACCCGATCCGCGACGCGATGGTGTGCTTCCCGCCCGGCACCGAGGGCCGCAACGCCCGGGTGTTCGCCAACGTGCTGGAAGCCGCCGATCTGCACGTCGTCGGCCTGCTCGACGAGCCGTCCTCGGCGGCGGCGGTGCTGGAGATCGACGACGGCGCGGTGGTCGACGTGGGCGGCGGTACCACCGGCATCTCGGTGCTCGAAGGCGGCAAGGTGGTCTACACCGCCGACGAACCCACCGGCGGCACCCACCTGGACCTGGTGCTGGCGGGCAACTTCCGCGTCTCCACCGACGAGGCGGAGCGGATGAAGACCGACCTTTCGCGCCAGAAGGAGCTGTTCCCGGTGGTGCGGCCGGTGTTCCAGAAGATCGGCGCGATCGTGCGCCGCCACCTCGCCGGGCGCTCGGTGCGCACCCTCTATCTCGTCGGCGGCACCAGCTGCTTCCCCGGCATCGCCGAGGTGGTGCGCGAGGAAACCGGCCTGCCGGTGCTGGTGCCCGACCACGCCCTGCTGGTGACGCCGCTCGGCATCGCCATGCATTGCGCCCGCGAAGCGGTGGGGAGGGGGTAGGCGATGGGCGACGCGATCCGCGATCTGGTGCGCGAGGTTCTCCGGCGGTTGGCGCCCGGGCTGGGGGCCGACGGCGCGCGCGGCGAGGTGATCGTCGTCCTCACCGGCGCCACGGTCGGCCGCGACGAAGCGGCGGACCAGTTGATTTCGCTGATTCTCCAGGGCTTCCGCCTCAAGCTCGCGTGCTCGGAAATGGGCGCGCACCTGAACGCCGAGGCGGTGACCGGGGCGCTCGCGGGCTTCCCCCACTGGGAGGTGCTGCCGCCGCGCACCTGGCTCGGCGCCTTGGGGCGCGCCGACGCGGTGGCGGTGCCGCTGTTGAGCGTGAGCGCCCTCTCCAAGCTCGCGGCGCTGATCGCCGACGACGACGCGGGCAACCTGATGCTGCACGCGCTGTTCGCGGGCAAGCCCCTGGTGCTGGCGGCCGACGGCGTGCTGCCGGGGCCGGGCCGGGCGGCGCTCGGCTTCGGCGGCGGCAACCGCGCCCTGCTCGGCGCGGTGGAAGACCGGCTGCGGGCGGCGATCGGCTTCGGCGCGGCGGTGGTCGCGCTGGACGGCCTCGCCGCGCGGGTCGCGGCGGCGCTTCCCCTCGCCGCCGCGGTCCGTTCCGAAACGCCCGCCGCCGGGCGCGGCCGCCGCCTGTGCGCCGCCCGGGTGGTGGGCGCGGGCGAGGTGGCCGCCGCGGCGCGGGCGGGAGACGACCTTTACTGCGACGCCACCGCCCTGGTGACGCCGCTGGCGCGGGAAGCCGCCGAACGCCACGGCGTGCGGATCGTGAAAACCCCGGCAGGAGCATGACGCGATGTTGATCGGACAGGTGATCGGAACCGTGGTGGCGTCGCGCAAGCACGACCGCCTGGTGGGCAGCAAGATCCAGATCGTCCAGCCCCTCAGCCCCCATACCCGAGAGGCCGAGGGCGGGCCGATCGTGGCGGTGGACGCGGTCGGCGCCGGGGTGGGGGAGCAGGTGCTGGTGGTGACCGGCTCGGCGGCGCGGGTGGCGGTGGACAAGCCCGACAGCCCGGTGGACGCCACCATCATCGGCATCATCGACCAGTTCGACATCGAGGAGTGAGGCGATGTTCGGCCGCATCTACACGCGCACCGGCGATTGCGGCGAAACCAGCCTCGGCGGCGGGCGCCGGGTCGGCAAGGACGACCTGCGGGTGCAGGTGTACGGCACCGTCGACGAGCTTCAGGCGGCGCTGGGGATGGCGCGGGCGTTCATCCGCGTGCCCCGGCTCCACGATCTGGTGTTCGTGATCCAGCAGGAGCTTTCGGTCGCCTGCGCCGAACTCGCCTCCGACGCCGAAGGACTCAAGGGCCTCAAGCGCCGCCTCGGCGACGCCGAGATCGCGCGCATGGAGGCGGACATCGACGCCCTCACCGCCGATTACGGCCTGCCCCAGGGCTTCGTCGTTCCCGGCCGCGCGCCCGACAGCGCCGCCGCCCACCTGGCGCGCACCGTGTGCCGCCGCGCCGAGCGGCTGGTGGTGCTGCTGAACCGCGAAATGCGCGTCCACGACACCCTGTGCGGCTACCTCAACCGCCTCTCCGACCTGCTGTTCGCCCTCGCCTGGGCGCTCGAGGTGCAGGGGGTGGCGGAGGACGCCGCGCGCCGGATCGCGGAGGATCGCCGATGAGAGCGCGTCACGCCCTTCCCGATTGCGTCGCCGAGCTCCTGGTGAGCCGCTGCCGCGCCGAGGCGGCGCGCCTCGGCGTGCCGGTGGCGGTGGCGGTGGCGGACGCCGAGGGCGGCCCGCAGTGGTTCGCCCGCATGGACGGCACCCTGCCGGTGAGCACCGAACTGGCGATCGGCAAGGCGTACACCGCCGCGGCGATCCGCATGCCCACCGACGAACTGGGCCGCCTCGCCCAGCCGGGCGCGCCGCTCTACGGCATCGGCAACGGCCACGGCGGCCGGATCGTGCTGTTCGGCGGCGGCCTGCCGCTGGTCCTCGACGGGCGGGTGGTGGGCGGCCTCGGCGTTTCCGGCGGGTCGGTGGCGGAGGACATCGCCATCGCCCGGCCCGCGGTGGACTTGCTGGCGGAGATGGAACGGCAGGCGAAGCGGCTCGGCAGGCTCTCGGCGGAGGTGCCGCCGGTGCTGCTGCCCAGCCTGATCGCGGCGCTGGCGGAGGCGCTGCCGAAATCGAACGAAACCCCGAGCGAGGCCCTGCTGGGCGGGGTCGCCCTGGCCTTGAGTTGACGAACGGCGCCCCACGCGCGGCGCAAACCATGGAGCGGTGAGATGCAGACCAGCGAAAATCAGGTCGCCGAATTGGTCCGGAAAGTTCTCGAGGAGATGCAGGTCGCGCCGCCGAGCGAGCGGATCGACGGCATCTTCCCCACCATCGACGCGGCGGTGGACGCGGCGGTCGCGGCGCAAAAGGCGCTGCTCGCCCTCAGTCTCGAAAAACGCGGCGAGATCATCGAGACGATCCGCGCCCGGGTGCTGGAGGCGAACGAACGCCTCGCCCGCCTCGCGGTGAGCGAAACCCACCTCGGCCGCGTCGAGGACAAGATCCGCGAGAACATTCTCTGCTGCAAGAAGACCCCGGGCATCGAGGACATCCGGCCGCTCGCACTCTCCGGCGACAACGGCATGATGCTGCTCGAATATGCCCCGGTGGGGGTGATCGGGGCGCTGACCCCGATCACCAACCCCACCGGCACCTTCATCAACAACACCATCGGCATGGTCGCGGCGGGCAATGCGGTGGTGTTCAACTGCCACCCCAGCGCCAAGGAAACCAGCAAGCAGATGCTGCTGCTGCTGCACAAGGCGATCGTCGACGCGGGCGGCCCGCCCGGCCTCGTCGGCATGGTCGCCGAGCCGAGCCTGGACAGCGCCAACGCCCTGGTGTCGCACCCGAGGATCAACATGCTGGTGGCCACCGGCGGCAAGGCGGTGGTGGACGTGGTGCTGCGCTCGGGCAAGAAGGCGATCGGCGCGGGCGCGGGCAACCCGCCGGTGCTGGTGGACGAAACCGCCAACCTCCGCCGCGCGGCCAAGTGCATCGTCAACGGCGCCTCGGTCAACAACAACATCTTCTGCATCTGCGAGAAGGAACTGATCGTGGTGCAGGAGGTGGCCGACGTGCTCGCCAAGTTCATGGAGGAGACCGGCAAGGCCTACCTGCTCTCGCCCGAGGAGGCGAAAAAGGTCACCGACCTGGTGGTGGTGGACGGCCACATCAACGCCAAGTACATCGGCCGCGACGTGCAGGTGATCCTCAAGGACGCGGGCATCGTCGTCAACGACGACTTCCGCCTCGCCTTCTTCCGCGCCGAGAAGGACCATCCGCTGGTGTGGCTGGAGCAGATGATGCCGATCCTGCCGATGGTGACGGTCAAGAACGTCCAGGAGGGCATCCGCTTCGGCGTCGAGGTGGAGAAGGGCAACCGCCACACCGCGATCATGCACTCCACCAACATCGACAACCTCACCGCCTTCGCCCGCGCGGTGCAGACCACGATCTTCGTCAAGAACGCGCCGTGCTACGCCGGGATCGGCCTGGGCGGCGAGGGCCACACCTCGTTCACCATCGCCGGGCCGACCGGCGAGGGCCTGACCTCGGCGCGCACCTTCACCCGTCAGCGCCGCTGCGTGCTGGCGGAGGCGTTCCGGATCATCTGAGGCGGAGCGCCATGGAACGCACGATGAAAGCCGCGGTGGTGCGCGCGTTCGGCGCGCCCCTCGAAATCGAGGACCGGCCGGTGCCCAAGCCGGGGCCGGGGCAGGTGCTGGTGCGCATCCGCGCCTCCGGCGTCTGCCACACCGACCTCCACGCCGCCGACGGCGACTGGCCGGTGAAGCCGCGCCTGCCGCTGGTGCCGGGGCACGAGGGGGTGGGCTTCGTGGTCGAGCTGGGGGAGGGGGTGGAGCGCCTGAAGGTGGGCGACTGCGTCGGCATCGCCTGGCTGCACTCCGCCTGCGGCGTGTGCGAATATTGCACATCGGGGTGGGAAACCCTGTGCAAGTGCCAAACCAACACCGGCTATTCGGTGGACGGCACCTTCGCCGAATACGCCCTCGCCGACGCCGACTACGCGATCCCCATCCCCGAAGGCTCGAACCTGCTGGAAATCGCCCCGATTCTCTGCGCCGGGGTGACGGTCTACAACGCGCTCAGGCGCACCGAGGCGCGCAAGGGCGACTGGGTGGCGATCTCGGGCATCGGCGGCCTCGGCCACATGGCGATCCAGTACGCGCGGCTGATGGGGTTGCAGGTGTGCGCGGTGGACATCGACGACGAGAAGCTGGAGTTCGCCGAGGAACTGGGCGCGGCGTTCGCCATCAACGCGCGGACCGTCGACCCCGGCGAGGCGCTCAAGGAGCGCATCGGCGGCGCCCACGGCGCGCTCGTCACCGCCGCCTCGGTGCGGGCCTACGAACAGGCCTACCGCATGGTGCGGCCGGGCGGCTGCATGGTGATGATCGGCCTGTCCGACGGCGAGCTGAAGGTGCCGATCTACGACACCGTCATCAACGCGGTGACGATCCGCGGTTCGGTGGTGGGGTCGCGCCGGGTGATGCGGGAGGCGATGGAATTCGCCGCCCACGGGCGGATCAAGGCGGCGATCCACCGCCGCCCCCTCGAAGACATCAACCGCATCTTCGAGGAACTGCACCAGGGCACCGTCGAGGGCCGCTTCGTCATCGACTTCGGCGGTCCGGATCTCGCCTACGACGAAAACCGCATCCCCTCGCCGATGCCCTGGGCGTGACCGGGGCGGGGATCAGTACCCCAGCGGCCCCTTGGGGGTGGGAACGGCACAGGCAAACTGCTGTTCGACCCCCGGGAGGGCCTTGGCGGGATGCTCGGAAACCGGCGCGGCGAGCGCCGTGCCGGCAACGAAAAGCAGCCCCGTGAAAAGGGTTAGACCGACGGGCAGAGCGCGGAGGGAGGACATTTCTCACCTTTGTTTTGTGGGTATTCGGTTGCCCGTAAGGTGGGCCGAAAACATGGGTAGGTAAAATCAGGAATTTCGGTTTTTTGTTTCGGTTTCGCCGATGGTCGAGGCTGAATCGACTTTCGGAATAGGGGCGAAGGGGGTACTCTTGAAGCATCGGTTCGTAGAGAGCGCACGAGACACCACGAACCGCGATGGGACACCGACGGCGGTCCGGAGCCTTCCGGTCGCCCGGTCGCGTTTCGTCGTCGGCGGTCACGCCCTGGCGCTCCCGGTTTTCCGCGTTCACGCTCGTCTTCCCCGCCGCGCCCCGGCACCTTCCGCCCCGACACCGTTCGCGCCCGCGGCGTTTTCCGCGCGTTCGTTCCCATCCGTCCGAAACCCCGGGCCGCAAGAGTCCGGCACGCGTTTGCACGCGTAAGGGAGCGAACCATGCGCCAGAACCAGCTCGAAGCACTGAAATCCCAGGACCAGTTCGACATTCTCGTGATCGGCGGCGGCGCCACCGGCTGCGGCATCGCGGCCGACGCCGCGGCGCGCGGCCTCTCCGTCGCGCTGGTGGAGAAGGGCGACTTCGCCGGCGGCACGTCGAGCCGCAGCACCAAGCTGGTGCACGGCGGCGTGCGCTATCTCGAAGCCGCCGTCAAGCACCTCGACAAGGTGCAGTACCACCTCGTCAAGGAGGGGTTGCACGAACGCGGCGCCTTCCTCCGCAACGCGCCGCACCTCGCGCACCGCCTCGCGCTGGTCACGCCGGTCTATTCGTGGTGGGAACTGCCCTACGTCTACATCGGGCTGAAGCTCTACGACATCCTTTCGGGCGCCATGAACATCGGCAAGAGCACGATGATCTCGGCGCGCACCGCCCTCAAGCACTTCCCGACCCTGCGGGCCGAGGGGCTGAAGGGCGCGGTGGTCTATTACGACGGCCAGTTCAACGACGTGCGCATGGCGATGTCGCTGATCCTCACCGCCCAGCAGCACGGCGGCGTGGCGGTCAACTACTGCGCGGTCGAGAGCCTCACCAAGGGCGCCGACGGCCGCCTCGACGGCGCGGTGGTGGAAGACCGCCTCACCGGCGAGCGCTTCCCGGTCAAGGCGAAGGCGGTGGTCAACGCGTGCGGCCCGTTCGCCGAGGCGATCCTGCGCATGGACGACCCGGAGGCGAAGCCGATCCTCAAGGGCGCCGAGGGCGTGCACATCATCCTCGACCGCGACAAGATCCCGCTCGACGTCGGCCTCCTGATCCCCAAGACCGACGACGGCCGGGTGCTGTTCCTGCTCCCGTGGGAGCGCCACATCATCGTCGGCACCACCGACGAACCCACCGAGATCGTCGAGAAGCCGGTCGCGCCGGAGGCGGACATCGCCTACCTGCTCGACTACGTGCGCCGCTACTTCAAAACCGACGTGACGGAAAAGGACGTGAAGGCGGCGTGGTGCGGCATCCGCCCGCTGGTGTTCGACCCGAAGGCCAAGGACACCTCGCAGCTCGCGCGCGAGCACGTGATCTTCGAGTCGAAATCCGGCCTCGTCACCATCGCGGGCGGCAAGTGGACGATCTACCGCCTGATGGCCGAGCACACCGTCGACCGGGCGATCCAGGTCGGGCGGCTCAACCCGCCGCGCGGCTGCGTCACCCACGACATGCGCCTGGTGGGCGCCTGCCACTTCGCCTCCGACATGGACAAGGTTCTGGCGACCCGCCACGGCCTGCCCGCCGACGTGGCGGAGCATCTGGTCCACAGCTACGGCGACCAGGTCGGCAAGATTCTCGCCCTCATCACCGAGCACGGCATGGAGCGGCTCTCGCCCGCGCATCCGTTCCTCGAGGTGGAGGTGCGCCACGCGGTGCGGGAGGAACAGGCGGTCCACGCCGCCGACGTGCTGATCCGCCGCATGACCTTCGCCCTCACCGATACCGACGCGGCGCTCGCCGCGGCGGACCGGGTGGTGGCGCTGATGGCCGAGGAACTGGGGTGGAGCGCCGCCCGGCAGGAGGAGGAACGCGCCGACGCCAAAACCCGCGTCGCCGCCGGACTCTAGTCAAAACAACCGGCAAGGATGGTTTTATGGGTCGACCGCACACATTATCCTGGGACAGGCGTCCGGCGGAGTCTCGCGTGGCGCATCCCATCGAGCGAGGAGGACCCATGTCGACCGGCCAAACCATCCCCATGCCGCCCGAGCGGCGCGCCCGGCCTTCGGGCCAGCGGCCGCCGCTCGGCGCGCTGCTCGCGGACACCAAGATCGTCCCCGCGCTGCGCGACCCGGAAACCCTGGAGCGCGCCCTCGGCGCGCGCGGCAGCGTGATCTACATCCTCTGCTGCGATCCCGAGAACATCGGCGACATGGTGCGGCGCATCCACGAGGCCGGAAAGGTGTCGATCGTCAACATCGACCTGATGAGCGGCTTCGCGCGCGACAAGTTCGCCCTGCGCCATCTCGCCGGGCTGGGGGTGGACGGGGTGATCTCCACCCATGTCGAATCCCTGCGACAGGCCCAGTCCCTCGGGCTTTACGTCATCCAGCGCACCTTCCTGCTCGACAGCGCGGCGATGAACCACATCTGCAACCAGCTTCGCAACAGCACCGTGGACGCCCTCGAACTGCTGCCGGCGATGGCCGTGCCGCGATTCGTGCCGGTGGCGGCGGCGATCGCGCCGTCGATTCCCCTGTGCGGCGGCGGCCTCGTCACCACCATGGCCGAGGCGGTCGACATTCTGGATCGGGGGTGCCATGCGATCTCCACCAGCGACCCGCAACTCTGGGTGCCGTAATCGCGCGTTTCCGCGCTTTTCCCAGCGGCGCCCGGGGGCTTCCGCCGCCCGCCCGGCCGGGCGGGTAAGGGCCCTGCCCGGGCGGCGAATTCATTTGTTTTCCCACCCCAAATCCACTACCGTTGAAGGCATGGTGCGGATGGCAAGACCCAGAGAAGCCATCTATTGAAGAGGGTTATTTCAACCTTCTCAATAGATGGCTTTTTGCGTGGGGCAAAGGGGCGGAAGAACCGCCCTCCGCACCCCGGACGGCGGCGTGGCGCCCCTCCCGTTTCGGGTGGGGAGAGACGGGACCGCCGCAGTCGGTGCCCGATCGGGTGGGGGAATTCGGATGGCGGGCTTTCCGTCGCGATCCGCCCTCCGGTTGAGGCCAGAACGAGGATCGGCGGCCGTTCGGCCGTCGCACAAGGGGCAAGGTTTCACGAAACACATCAAGCGAGGAACGCAACATGGCTACCTACATTGGTGCAATCGACCAGGGGACCACCAGCACCCGTTTCGTCGTGTTCGACCGCACGGGCCGCATGGTCAGCGTCGCTCAGCACGAGCACGAGCAGATCTTCCCCAACGCCGGGTGGGTGGAACACGATCCGGCGGAAATCTGGCGGCGCACCGAGGAGGTGATCGACGAGGCGATGAAGGCGAAGGGCCTGCGCCCGCGCGACCTCGCCGCGATCGGCATCACCAACCAGCGCGAAACCACGGTGGTGTGGGACAAACGCTCCGGCTACGCGGTCTACAACGCCCTGGTGTGGCAGGACACCCGCGTCTCCGACATGGTCGCCAAGCTCGAGGCCGAGGTCGGCCAGGACCACTACCGCGTCAAGACCGGCCTGCCGATCAGCACCTACTTCTCGGGCCTGAAGCTGCGCTGGATCCTCGAAAACGTGAAGGGCGCGCGCGAGGCGGCCGAGGCCGGGCACCTGCTGTTCGGCAACATCGACACCTTCCTGGTGTGGAACCTCACCGGCGGCACCAAGGGCGGCATCCACATCACCGACGTCACCAACGCCTCCCGCACCCAGCTGATGAACCTCGAAACCCTCGACTGGGACGACGGCATCCTCGCCGACTTCAAGATTCCGCGTCAGATGCTGCCGAAAATCCGCGCCAGCTCCGAGGTTTACGGCGAGGCGGTGTGCGAGGCGATCAAGGGCGTGCCGATCGCGGGCATCCTCGGCGACCAGCAGGCGGCGCTGTTCGGCCAGGCCTGCTTCAACCCGGGCGAGGCCAAGAACACCTACGGCACCGGCTCCTTCCTGCTGATGAACACCGGCGAGAAGATCGTGCAGTCGAAGTACGGCCTGCTCACCACCGTCGCCAACAAGATGGGCGACAAGCCGGCGCAATACGCCCTCGAAGGCGCGATCGCGATCACCGGCGCGCTGGTGCAGTGGCTGCGCGACAACCTCGGCATCCTCGAGAAAAGCTCCGACGTCGACGCGCTCGCCCGCAGCGTCAACGACAACGGCGGCGTGTACTTCGTGCCCGCGTTCTCGGGCCTCTACGCGCCCTATTGGAAGGCCAACGCCCGCGGCGGCATCTCCGGCCTCACCCGCTTCGCCAACAAGGGGCACCTCGCCCGCGCCGCCCTCGAAGCCACCGCGTTCCAGGTGCGCGAGGTGGTGGACGCGATGGAGAAGGACTCCGGCATCGCCCTCGAAAACCTCCGCGCCGACGGCGGCATGGTGGTCAACCAGCTGCTGATGCAGTTCCAGGCGGACATCCTCAACAAGCCGGTGGTGCGCCCGCAGGTGCTCGAAACCACCGCCCTCGGCGCGGCCTACGCGGCGGCGCTCGCGGTCGGCTACTTCAAGGACACCAAGGAACTGGTCGCCAACTGGTCGGAAGACCAGCGCTGGACGCCCGCGATGCCCGACGCCGAGCGCGACCGCCTCTATCATTTCTGGAAGAAGGCGGTGGAACGCACCTTCGACTGGATGGAGTGAACTTCGGGTTCGGACAACAGAGACTCATGAGATCAGCATTAGGAGACCTGTCATGACTGGTCCAATCTTCGGTGAGTTGCTCGGTACTATGATGCTCGTCTACTTGGGCGACAGCGTCGTGGCGAACGTGTTGTTGAACAAGTCCAAGGGCCAGAATTCCGGGTGGATCGTCATCACCACCGGGTGGGGATTCGCCGTCGTCTTCGGCATCCTCACCTCGCTTGCGGTCGGCGGCGTCGCCCACCTCAACCCGGCGGTCACTCTCTCGCTCGCCGTCGCCACCGGCGACTGGGGCAACGTCGTGCCGTTCATCGCGATGCAAGTGGTCGGCGCCTTCCTCGGCGCGATCCTGGTGTACGTCACCTACCTGCCGCACTGGGCGGAAACCGAGGACCCGGGCTTCAAGCTCGGCATCTTCTGCACCGGCCCGGCGATCCGCAACCTGCCCTCCAACGCCGTCACCGAGGCTCTCGGCACCATCGTGCTGGTGGTCGCGGGCATGGCGATCGGCTCCAAGGGCGTGGCGGCGGGCGGCCTGCCGGCGGGCTTCGGTCCGTTCCTGTGGGGCATCCTGGTGTGGGGCATCGGCCTCGCGCTCGGCGGCCCGACCGGCTACGCGATCAACCCCGCCCGCGATCTCGGGCCGCGCATCGCCCACGCGATCCTGCCGATCCCCGGCAAGGGCGGGTCCGACTGGGGCTACTCCTGGGTTCCGGTGATCGGGCCGTTCGTCGGCGGCGCCATCGGCGGTCTGATGGTCGCCAAGCTCGGCATCCTCTGAGGCAATCGACAGGGGCGCCCGGAAACGGGCGCCCATCGTGGCGCGGGTCCGTGGCGAGCGGACCCGCGCGTCATCCATCACAGGAGACGGATCCATGAAGAAGCTCATCAATTCCCCCGAAGACGTGGTCCGCGAGGCGCTGGAGGGCATCGCGCTCGCGCATCCGAACCACGTGCGGGTCAGCTTCGACCCGTTCTACATCGTCCGCAAGGACGCCCCGGTGAAGGGCAAGGTCGCCCTGGTGTCGGGTGGCGGCTCGGGCCACGAGCCGATGCACGGCGGCTTCGTCGGCATGGGCATGCTCGACGCCGCGTGTCCCGGCCATGTCTTCACCAGCCCCACGCCCGACCAGATGTTCGAGGCGGGCAAGGCCGCGAACGCGGGCGCGGGCGTGCTGCAGATCGTCAAGAACTACACCGGCGACGTGATGAACTTCGACCTCGCGGCGGAGATGCTGAAGGAGGAGGGGATCGCCGTCGAGAGCGTGCTCACCGACGACGACGTGGCGGTGCAGGACAGCCTCTACACCGCCGGTCGCCGCGGCGTCGGGCTCACCGTGCTGATGGAAAAAATCCTCGGCGCCGCCGCCGAGAAGGGCGCCTCCCTCGCCGACTTGAAGGCCCTGGGCGACCGCCTGCGCGGCACCGGCCGCAGCATGGGCATGGCGCTCACCGCCTGCACCGTGCCGCACGCGGGCAAGCCGTCGTTCGACCTGGCGGAAGGCGAGATGGAGGTCGGCATCGGCATCCACGGCGAGCCGGGCCGCAAGCGCATGCCGATCGCCTCGGCCGACGAGATCGCGGCGATGCTGATGGAGCCGGTGCTCTCCGACATTCCGTTCAAGTCGGGCGAGGAGATCATCCTGTTCGTCAACGGCATGGGCGGCACGCCGCTGATCGAACTCTACATCGTCTACCGCAAGGCCGCCGAGATCGCGCAGAAGCATGGCCTCAAGGTCGCGCGCTGCCTGGTGGGCAGCTACATCACCAGCCTCGAGATGGCGGGCTGCTCGGTCACCGCGCTGCGCGCCGACGCCGAAATTCTCCGGCTGTGGGACGCGCCGGTGAACACTCCGGCGCTGCGCTGGGGCGCCTGAGCGCCTACATCTGGAAGACCCACGCGCGTCCGGCGCGTGGGTCCCTCCCGCGGATCGACAACCGAAGGCAGAGACACATGAGCGACTTTACCGTTTCCGAAGCGATGGCGTGGATCAAGGCGTCCGCCGCCGTCCTCGACAGGGAGGCCGCGCACCTGAGCGACCTCGACGCCGCGATCGGCGACGGCGACCACGGTGCGAACATGAAGCGCGGCTTCCTCGCCGTGGAAAAGAAGCTCGACGGCACCGCGCCCGCCGACCTCGGCGCGCTGTTCAAGACCGTGGGCATGACCCTGCTGTCCACCGTCGGCGGCGCCTCCGGCCCGCTCTACGGCGGCTTCTTCCTCGAAATCGGCAAGCGCGGCGCCGGGCAGAGCGCGTGGGACGCCGCCACCCTGGCGGAGATGCTGAAGGCGGGCCTGGGCGACATCGTCAAGCGCGGCAAGGCCGAGTTGGGCGACAAGACCATGGTCGACGCCCTCACCCCCGCCACCGAGGCGATGACCGGCGACCTTGCCGCCGCCACCGCCGCCGCCGCCAAGGCCGCCCGCGCCGCCGCCACCGCCACCGCGCCTCTGCTGGCGAGGAAGGGCCGCGCCAGCTACCTCGGCGAGCGCAGCATCGGCCACGAGGACCCGGGGGCCAACTCGCTCGCCCTGCTGCTCGAAACCCTCGCCGACACCTGCAAGGGCTGAGGCGGATGGTCGGCGTCGTCCTGGTCTCCCACAGCAAGGCCCTCGCCGAGGGCGTCCGCGAACTGGTGCTGCAGATGACCGGCCCCGACTTCCCGGTGGTGGTCGCGGCCGGTGTCGGCGACGATTTCGCCGACATCGGCACCGACGCGGTGCACGTGGCGGAAATGCTGAAGCCGTTCTGCGCCGCCGACGGCGCGGTGGTGCTGATGGACCTCGGCTCGGCGGTGCTCTCCGCCCAGACCGCCCTCGACCTCCTCGATTTCGAGGAGATCGCCCACGACAACATCCGCATCTGCTCGGCGCCGTTCGTCGAGGCGGCGGTGGCCGCCTCGGTGCAGGCGAACGCGGGGGGCGACCTCGACTCGGTGGTGCGCGAGGCGATGGCCGCGCTCACCCCGAAGCAGGATCAGGTGGGCGACGCGCCACCCGCCGCCGCCGCCCCGGCTGCGACGACGGGGGAGGGCGCGGCGCTGGCGTTCGAGACCGACATCCTCAACCCCCACGGCCTGCACGCCCGGCCCGCCGCCACCCTGGTGCGCACGGCGAGCGGCTTCAAAGCCGAGACGACGATTTCCAACCTCGGCAACGGCCGCGGCCCGGCCTCCGCCAAGAGCCTCACCAGCGTCGCGCTGGTGCAGGCGCGCAAAGGGGACCGGGTGCGCTTCGAAATTCGCGGCGCCGACGCCGAGGCCGCGCGGGCGGCGCTCGAAGCCCTGGCCGCCGGCCACTTCGGCGAGGACGTCTCCGCGCCCGTCCCGCCGCCCGCCGCCGCCGCGCCCGCCGGGCAGCCGGTCGGCGCGTCGGAAGGGGTGGCGGTCGGCCTGGTGCTGCGCCTCGACGCCGCACGGCCGGAGCCGCCGTCGCACCCGGCGGGCAGCCGTGCCGAGGAACAGGCCAAGCTCGAGAGCGGCATCGCCGCCGTCGCCGCCGAACTGGCGGAGGCGGCGCGCCACGACGCCACCGGAATCTTCTCCGCCCAGGCGCTGCTGCTGGAAGACCGGGCGGTGATCGAGCCGGTCGCCGCCCGCGTCGCCGCGGGCGAGGCCGCCGCCGCCGCGTGGCGGGAGGAAGCCGCTAAGCTGGCGGACGCCTACGCGGCGATGGAAGACCCCTATCTCCAGGCCCGCGCGGCGGACGTGCGCGACATCGCGCGCCGCGTCGGCCGGGCGATGGCGGGGGCCACCGGCGCCGAGCGCATCGCGCCCGAGCCGCCCGCGATCCTGCTGGTGGACGAACTGCTGCCGAGCGAGGCCTCCGCCTGCGATCCGGCGCATGTTCTCGGCATTCTCGCCCGCGTCGGCAGCGCCACCGCCCACGCGGCGATCATCGCCCGCACCCTGGGGATTCCGATGGTGATCGGCGGCGCCGACGCCTCCGTCGCGGGCAAGACCGTGGCCCTCGACGGCGCCACCGGCGAGGTGGTGGTGGAGCCGTCGCCCGAGGTCGCCGCCCGCTTCGCCGCCCGCCGCGCCGCCCTGGCGGAAAAGGCCGCCGCCTTCGCCGCCCTCAAGGACCGACCGGCGGAGACCCGCGACGGCCACCGCATCGAGGTGTTCGCCAACGTCGGCAGCGCCGCCGACGCCCGCGCCGCCGCCGCCAACGGCGCCGAGGGCGTGGGCCTGCTGCGCACCGAGTTCGTCTACCTGCCGTTCCGCTCCACCCCCGGCGAGGACGAGCAGGCGGAGCTGCTCGCCGAGGTGATCGCCGCCGCGCCCGAGGGGCCGGTGGTGGTGCGCACCCTCGACGTCGGGGCCGACAAACCGCTCGCCTTCCTGCCCCAGGCGGCGGAGGCCAACCCCTTTCTGGGGGTGCGCGGGGTGCGGCTGTCGTTCGGCAATCCGGCGTTCTTCGCCTCCTCCCTGCGGGCGATCCTGCGTGCCGGGCGGGATGCGGACCTCTGGATCATGTTCCCGATGGTGGCGGACCCGGACGAGATGCGCCGCGCCCGCCAGGCGGTGGAAGCCGCCCACGCGGACCTCGATGCCCGGGGCGTGGCGCACCGCTGGCCGGTGAAGATCGGCATGATGGTGGAGGTTCCGGCCGCCGCGCTCACGCTCGAGCGGTTCGTGCCGGTGGCGGACTTTTTCAGCATCGGCACCAACGACCTGACGCAATACGTGATGGCCGCCGAGCGCGGCAACGCGGCGCTCGCGGCGCTGCAGGACCCGATGCACCCGGCGGTGCTGACGGCGGTGAAGCGGATTTGCGAGGCGGCGGGCGGGCGTCACGTGGCGGTGTGCGGCGACGCCGCCTCCGACCCGGCGGCGGCGGCGGCGCTGGTGGGGGCGGGGGTTCACGGCCTTTCGGTCCGCCCCAACCAGGCCCCGGCGGTGAAGGCGATGCTGCGCGGCGTCGCCGTGGCCGACCTCGCCCGCGCGCTGGAGGAGGGGCTGGCGGCGGATGCGCCGGACCGCCTGCGCGCCCGCTTCGCCGCCCTCGCGGAACCGTGATCGGTGCCCCTTGCCGTCCCTCCGGGTTGGTGCGATAACTCGCGAACGCATACCACCCGGGGAGATGGCGAATGATTTCCGAAGACATTCTGCGCGCTGCGATTCCGGCGGTGCTGAGCGAGGCGCACTTCCCCGAGCTGCCCAACTACTACCGCGGCAAGGTGCGCGAGAATTACGATCTGCCCGACGGCCGCCGCATCCTGATTTCCACCGACCGCCAGAGCGCCTTCGACCAGGTGCTGGCGGCGGTGCCGTTCAAGGGCCAGGTGCTGACCCAGACGGCGCGCTACTGGTTCGAGAACACCGCCGACATCTGCCCCAACCACGTGCTCGAATACCCGGACCCCAACGTGGTGGTGGGGCGGCGGCTCGACATGCTGCCGGTCGAGGTGGTGGTGCGCGACTATCTCACCGGCTCCACCGACACCGCGATCTGGACGATGTACAAATCCGGCGCGCGCACCCTCTACGGCATCGATTTCGCCGACGGCATGGCGAAGAACGACAAACTGCCCCGGACCATCCTCACCCCCACCACCAAGGCGACCACGGCGGGCGGCCACGACCACCCGATCACCCCGGCGGAGATCGTCGCCCAGGGCCTGCTGACCCAGGCGCAGTGGGACGAGGTGGCCGACATCGCGCTCCGGCTGTTCGCCCGCGGGCGCGAGATCGCGGCGCGCAACGGCCTGATCCTGGTGGACACCAAGTTCGAGTTCGGCACCGACGCCGAGGGTCGCATCACCCTGGCCGACGAAATCCTCACCCCGGATTCCAGCCGCTACTGGCGCGCCGACAGCTATGCCGAGCGCCACGCCCGGGGGCAGGAGCCGGACAGTCTCGACAAGGAGTTCCTGCGCCTGTGGATCGCCGAGCGCTGCGACCCCTACAGCGACCCGGTGCCGGAGATTCCCGAAGACACCCTGGTGGACTTCTCGCGGCGCTACATCGACCTTTACGAAAAGGTCACCGGCCTCGCCTTCAGCGCGCCCAAGCCCGGCGAGACGGTGAAGGAGCGCATCCGCCGCAACCTCGCGCCGTTCTTCGGCTGAGGGTTCGCCGCCCGGGAAACTGGGCGGCTGGCCTGGAATTTCCGGGCGGAATCTGCTACTTCCTGAGTCCGCCCGGGTTCTCGGGCTTCACAGTCCGGGCCTGCCGCGATGCCCACCGTCTTTCGCGTTTGCCGCACCGAATCCACCCGCTACGCCGCCCAGACCGGCGCCGGGGACTCGCTTTACGCCCACCACGGCGCGATCGCCGCGGCGCTGCGCGCGGCGCTGCCCGAAACCACGGCGCAGCTGTTCGCCCGGCCGGTAAACTCGGCGGACGGCGCCTGGACCGACTGGACCACCGAACTCCCCGGCCAGCCGCAGCCGCTCTCGGCCCTGCCGCCCGACGCCCAGGCGCGGGCGAAGGCGACCCTCGCCGAGCGCCTCGCGGCGATCCGCGCCCTGGCGGGCCGCACGCCGGATGCCGCCACCGCCGACGCGATCCGCCGCGCCGCCGTCGATCCGGGCATCGATCAGGTGTATGTCGTCAACGGCCAGCCGGTGATCGTCGGCTGGGGCAACGCCGGGGTCGGCGCGGTGCCGCCGCCGGTGCTGGCCGCCGCCGCGCCCGCCGTGGCCGTGGCCACCGGCGGGCGGCGCTGGTGGAAGTGGCTGCTCGGCCTGCTGCTGCTGGCGGCGCTGGCGGCGGCGGTTCTGCTGCTGCTCGGCCGCTGCGAGCCGGAACCGCTCCCGCCGCCGCCCGCCGAGGCGCCGAAGCCGCCCGAGCCGCCGCCGGAGGAGGATCTCTCCGACCTCAAGGCGCGCATCGCCGCCGCCGAGGCGGAGCTGAAGCGCCGCCTGGACGACTGCAAGCCGCCGGAGGAACCGCCCAAGGCGGTGGAGCCGCCGAAACCCGTGGAGCCGCCGAAGCCGGTCGAGCCGCCCAAGGCGGAGCCGAAGCCCGTGCCCAAGCCGGAGCCGCCGCCGAAGCCGCCCGCGCCGAAACCGGCCGAGCCGAAGCCCGCGCCGCCCGCCGCCAAGCCCGCCGAGCCGCCGCCGCAGAAGCAGGCGGCCTGCCCCGCGCCGCGCCAGCCGTGGGAGCGGCCCGAGGTGATGCTGATGCTCGACGGCTCGGGCAGCATGCGCCTGCCGAGTTCGATGTCCGACGACCAGGTGCGCTCGCTGATCCAGCGCGCGATGCGCGGCGACCGCGCCGCCTACGCCCAGCTCCAGGGCTTCTCGGGCGGCGCCGGGTCGCGCCTGCAGGCGGCGAAGGAGGCGGTCAAGGGTGTGGTGCAGCAGATGCCGGGCGACGTGGACATCGGCCTTCTGGTGTTCGGCCGTTGCGAGGGCACCGACAGCTTCAACTTCTTCTCCCCCGCCCAGCGCGGCGCGCTGATGAGTCAGGTGAACGGCATCCAGCCACGCGAGGGCACGCCGCTGGCGCGCGGGCTGGAGCGCTCCGGCAACCAGCTCGACGGGGTTTCGGTCCCCGGCGTGATCGTGGTCGTCACCGACGGCGCGGACAGCTGCGGCGGCAACCCCTGCGCCGTCGCCAGGGCCTTGAAACAAAAGAAGCCCAACCTCAAGATCAACGTCATCGGCGTGGACGGCTCGGGCGAAGGCAAATGCATGGCCGACGCCACCGGGGGCCGGTTCCTCACCCCGCGCCAGGGGCAATCGTGGGGCGACCTGCTGATGGACGCCACCGAACAGAAGCCCCTGCCGCCCGGCTGCAAGTAGGGTTTAGGGAGACCGAGACATGGCATCCGAATCCGGACCGCTGCTGCGTTCCGCCCGTCTGCGCGATTTCAACGCCCTCGGCAGCGTCGGCCGCCCGGTGTACGCCTCCGCGCCGCAGATCCGCGCCACCCTCCGCCGCCAACTGGGGCCGGAGGTGGCGGCGATGCTGGCGATCCCGCAGATCGGCGAATCCGGCGAGAACGTCGACTGGTACGCCCCCGAGGGTGGGTTGGTGGTGCCGTGGTCCGCCGCCGCGCCGGAGGAGCGCGAGGCGATGCGCGTGGCGCTGCAGGGCGGGCGGGAAAAGCTTCTCGCCCACGCCGAAACCCTGGGCGCGCAGCTGGACGCCCGGCCGCAGCGCGCCGCCGCCGACGATTTCGAGGTCTACGCCCGGCTGCTGCCCCACGTTCTGCGCATTCCGGACGAAAGCCACATCTACAGCGTCGACGGCAAGCCGGTGGTGACCTTCTGGGGCTTCACCGCCCCCGGCCTGCCCGAGGCGGACCCGATCCGCGACCTGATCCCCGCGGCGGTGGCCGCCGTGCCCGCCGGGGCGCCGCGGATGCCGCCGCCGGTGCTCGACCCGGTGCCCGCCTCGCGGCCGTGGTGGCGCTGGCTGATGCCGCTGCTGCTTCTGCTGCTGGGCCTCGGGCTGCTGCTGTGGCTGCTGCGTGGCTGCGCCCCCGACGTGCTGCCGCCCGCGCTGCGCCCGGCGGAGGTGCTGGTGCCGGTGGCGCCCGACCGCCCCGGCGACACCGTGGTGGTGCCCGGGGTCACGGTTCCCGGCGTCGCGGTGCCGGGGGTGACGGTGCCCGACGCCACCGGCACCGCCCCGGGAGCCGCCACCACCCCCGACGGCACGCCCGCCCCGGGCGTGACCACGCCGCCCGACGCCGCCCAGCCCGAGCCGCCCGCGCCCGAACCCCAGGGCGCGCAGCCCCCCGAGGGCGCGCAGGAGCCGCCGCCCCAGCCCGGATCGGAGGGCGAAAAGCCGGTTCCGCCGCCGCAGCCCGGCGCGGACGCCGAAAAGCCCGCCGCGCCGCCGCAGCCGGAAACGCCGCTGGTGATTCCG
Source organism: Alphaproteobacteria bacterium (assembly GCA_030604885.1). Taxonomy (GTDB): domain Bacteria; phylum Pseudomonadota; class Alphaproteobacteria; order Rhodospirillales; family Rhodospirillaceae; genus Oleispirillum. The sequence continues at coordinate 74,572 of JAUVUZ010000001.1, forward strand.
CCCGAGGCGCAGAAATCCGGCAGCACCGACTTCCTCAACGGCACCTGGACCTCGCGCGGCGGCCTGATGGACGCGCGCACCGGCCTGCCCGCGGTGGTGCAATACGGCTTCGAGAACGGCAAGGGCACGGTCACCATCACCCGCCCCGACGGCACGGTGTGCAAGGGCGCCAGCACCGCCGCGATGCAGGGCGGGCGGCTGACCATCACCGGGTCGGAGGAGGTGCGTTGCAACGACGGCTCGGCCTACGCCCGCACCGACGTGACCTGCACCCCGGGCGCCGACGGCCGCGCCCGCTGCGCCGCCAAGCCCGCCGAGGGGCGGGAGTATTCGGTGGACATCGGGCGGTAGGTTGGAGACGATAGGGCGCGTGAGGCTAAGTCCTTGCCGAATCACGGCGGGACCCATTGGGACGGAACCATGCTGGCGAAACTGATCCGGTTCGAAGACGAAGCGACGCTGATCATGCGGTCGGGGGTCCAGTTCATGGACTTCGGCCTCGGGTTCGACCCGCGCCGCGAGGAGCCGGGCCAGTTCGCCCGCCGCGCGGACGGCTCCGCCGGGCTGGTTCGGCTCGATTACGACGCCGAGACCGACCGCTTCCTCCACCCCAACACCCACGCCGCCGCGCAGCCGCTGCCCGACCTCGAAACCCCGCTGGCGGAAAGCTTGGAGCTGTTCGCCGACGCATGGCTGCCGGTGCCGTTCCTCAGGCTTCAGGCCAACGCCTTCGTGCAGGGGCCGCGCAACTGGGCGCGGGCGCGGGTGGTGCCGTTGGCGCCGGGCGAGGACGCCGAGGGCGGCAACTCCCACCGCGTGGTGCTGGCGTTCGACACCGCGGTGACCGAGAACGGCATCTCGGGCGCCGCCTACCTTTCCCCCACCACCGCCGACGTGGACGGCGGCGCCAAGTTCGCGCTGTCGTGGAAGGGCGAGGACCTGGGTTGGTTCCTCGACCAGCCGTGGGTCGAGGGCTGGCTCAAGGAGCTTTACGCCGACGCCATGGCGCGCCGCCGCGCCACCCGCGACGAGATCGCCGAGGAAACCGCGCGCCGCCGCCACTTCGCCCATTATCTCAACGTGCTGTGGTTCCTGGGGGCGAAGGTGCGGCCGCCGCGGGTGAAGCTGCTCTCCAACCGCCCGGACGACGTCCACAAGCCGATCCCGGTGGACATGGTGCTGGACGTGGGCAACTCGCGCACCTGCGGCATCCTGGTGGAGGACCACCCGCAGGAGGGCAACGGCCTTTCCACCCGTTACGAACTGGAACTGCGCGACCTCAGCCACCCGCACCGGGTCTATGCCGAACCGTTCGAAAGCCGCGTCGAGTTCGCCGAGGCGGCGTTCGGCAAGGTGGACTATTCGGTGCTTTCCGGCCGCAACGACGCGTTCCTGTGGCCCACCATCGCCCGCGTCGGCGCCGAGGCCGCGCGCCTCGCCGCCCGCAGGCGCGGCACCGAGGGCGCCACCGGCCTCTCCAGCCCCAAGCGATATCTGTGGGACGAAAAGCGTTTCGAGCCGGGCTGGCGCTTCAACGACAGTTTCAACAAGGCGGAAACCGAGCCGCTCGCCACCGCCGCGCCGTTCGGCGACCTGATCGACGAAACCGGCGAGGCGCTGTTCAGCCTGCCGCCGGACCGGCAGATCCAGGTGTTCATGCCGCACTACCAGCGCTCGTCGCTGATGACCTTCATGCTCGCGGAAATCCTGGTGCAGGCGCTCAACCAGATGAACAGCCCGAGCCAGCGGATGAAGCTCTCCCACGCCAACCTGCCGCGCCAGTTGCGCTCGGTGATCCTCACCGTGCCGCCCTCGATGCCGCTGCCCGAGCGGCAGATCTTCGAGGAGCGGATGCGCCAGGCGATCGGCCTGGTGTGGAAGGCGTTCGGCTGGCACCCGGCGGACCCGGACATCGAAACCTCCGCCGAGCTGGCGTGGCCGCCGCTGCCGAGCTACCACGCGCGGTGGGACGAAGCCACCTGCGCCCAGGTGGTCTACCTGTTCTCGGAAACCGTCAACCACTTCGGCGGGCGGCCGGAGGAGTTCTTCCGGGTCTTCCGCCGCAAGCGGCCGGGGGATTCCGGGCGCAGCCTGCGGATCGCCTCCATCGACGTGGGCGGCGGCACCACCGACCTGGTGATCTGCGACTACCGCCTCGACGAGGGGCGGGGCGGCAACGTCTCGATCGTACCGGAGCAGACCTTCCGCGACGGCTTCAAGGTGGCGGGCGACGACATCCTGCTCGACGTGATCCAGAAGATGGTGGTGCCGCGCATCCGCGAGGCGCTGGCGGAGGCGGGGGTGGCCGATCCGGACCCGCTGCTCTCCGCCCTGATCGGCTCCGAGGCCGGGATCGTGCAGGACATGGTGCTGCGCCAGCAGCTCACCCTCCAGGTGCTGCACCCCTTGGGCCTCGCGCTGCTCAAGGCCTACGAACGCTACGACCCGGTGAGCGGCGGCGAGACCGTGGCGATGACCTTCGCCGAGGCGCTCGCCGGGCGCGACGCGCCTTCGCCCGAGGTGCTCGACTATTTCGCCCGGGGCGTGCGCCGCGCCGCGCCGGGGGCGGCGGCGTTCGACCTGATGCAGGTGCGCCTGCCGTTCGACATGGCGCTGCTGCACCGCCTGTTCGTCACCGACAAGATGGAAATCGGCAAGCCGATCCGCGCGCTGTGCGAGATCGTCTACCTCTACGACTGCGACGTGCTGCTGCTTTCCGGCCGGCCCTCGTGCCTGCCCGGGGTCCAGGCGCTGTTCCGCGGCCTGTTGGCGCTGCCGCCGGACCGGGTGGTGCCGCTGCACCGCTACCGCACCGGCAACTGGTATCCGTTCCACAAGGGCGGCCGCATCGACGACCCCAAGACCACCGCCGCCGTAGGCGCGATGCTGTGCGTCCTCGGGCAGGGGCGGATTCCGAACTTCTTCTTCCGCGCCAACGTCTTCCGCATGTATTCGACGGTCCGCAACATCGGCCTGATGGACCAGAACATGACGATCAAGGACGCCGACGTCTATTACCGCGACGTGGACTTCGACGACCCGGACTGGGACTTCCCCCAGGACGTGTCGTTCGAGGTGCGCGGCCGGATGATCCTCGGCTTCCGCCAGCTCGACGCGGCGCGCTGGGGCGCCAGCCCGCTCTACATCATCGAGTTCACCGGCGGCGACGAGAACACCGCCCGCCGCGCGCTTTACGGCGACGCCGCCGCGGGCGCGGCGTTGCAGGTCAAGCTCCAGCGCAAGCGCCGCGGCAAGGTGGACCGGCCGGTGCTGTCCGAGGTGTCGCTGGCGGGCGGCGGCGCGGTCAGCCGCAGCGCGCTCACCATCGGGCTGTACACCCTGCCGGTCCACGGCGCCGGGGTCTACAGCCACTGGCTCGACACCGGCAGCGTGATCCGCTGAGAGAGGAGAGGGGAACATGGCGACCTCGGACAATCTCACCGGCCGCTGCGACGCGGTGGTGACCGGCGCGGGCCAGGCGATCGACTGGATCGAGACGGTGCGTCTCGACAGCCCCACCCTCGACGCCGACGCGGGCGGCCTGATCGAGCGCCTGCGCCGCCACCGCAACCTCGCGCGGCGCCTCGGCGCGGCGGCGGCGCGGCCGATGGCGGTGGGGTTCTTCGGCCTTTCCCAGGCGGGCAAGTCGTACCTGATCTCGGCGCTGGCGCGCTCCGCCAACGGGGCCGTCGAAACCCTGATGGACGGCGAGCGCCTCAACTTCATCAGCCACGTCAACCCGCCCGGCTCGGGCAAGGAGGCGACCGGCATCGTCACCCGCTTCACCCGCCAGCCGGGGCAGGGGCCCGCCGGGTTCCCGGTGGCGCTGTCGCTGCTGTCGGAGGCCGATCTCGTCAAGATCATCGGCAACACCTACTTCCTCGATTTCGACCCGCAGAAGGTCGAGTACGCGGTGGACCACGACCGCCTGTCCGCCCACCTCGTGCCGTTGAAGAAGCGCGCCCGGCCCCAGCCCACCGGCGGCATGACCGCCGACGACGTGGTCGACGTGATGGACTACTTCCGCAAGCGTTTCGCCAACTCGGTCAAGGCGTTCGAGGCGGAGTTCTGGCCCGCCGCGATCCGCCTCGCGCCGCTGCTCGATCCGGAGGACCGGGCGCAGCTGTTCGCGCCGCTGTGGGGCGAGGTGCCCGAGCTGGTGGCGGCCTATCTGCGGCTGCGCCAGGGCCTCGCGCGCCTCGGCCACGCGCCGCAGGCGTTCGCCGAACTGGGCGCGCTGGTGAAGCCCGACGGCCACGGCGGCTTCACCCAGGCCGACAGCATCATGAACGTCGACATGCTCGCCCGCCTCGGGCGCGACGACGCCGACACCGTGGCGGTGGTGCCGGTGGTGGAGGGCGAGGCCCGCACCTCGGTGGCGGTGCCGCGCTCGCTGCTGGCGGCGCTCTCCCGCGAGATGGCGTTCGCGCTGGCGGAGCCGCCGGAGGCGAAGCTGCTCGACACCGTCGACCTCCTCGACTTCCCCGGCTATCGCGGGCGGCTCAAGGTGGCGAACCTCAAGGAGGTGGCCGAGCGCCTGGAGCAGCGCGACCCGGTGGCGGAGCTGATCCTGCGCGGCAAGGTGGCGTATCTGTTCGAGCGCTACACCGAGGACCAGGAGATGAACGTCCTGGTGATGTGCACCCCCAGCCACAAGCAGTCCGACGTCAACGACCTCGGCCCGGCGCTCGACGCCTGGATCGCCGCCACCCAGGGCGAAACCCCGGAGGAGCGGGAGCGCCGCCTGCCCGGACTGGTGTGGGCGATCACGATGTTCGACATGCGCCTCGCCCCCAAGCCCGACGAGACCGAGGACCTCATCCGCACCGGCTGGCCGGGAATGATGCGCCTCGCGCTGCTGGAAAAGTTCGAGCAGTTCGAATGGGTCGGCAAGTGGACGCCGCGCCGCCCGTTCGACAACCTGTTCCTGGTGCGCAAGCCCGGCATGGCCGCCGGGGTGATCCGCACCGACGGCCGCTTCGAGCAGGGCGTGGAGCCGAACCAGGAGGCGCGCCTCGCGCTGCTGCGCCGCACCTTCCTCGCCGAGCCGCTGGTGCAGCGCCACGTGGCCGACGCCGAGGCGAAGTGGGACGCGATGATGGCGCTGGACGACGGCGGCATGGGCGCCCTGGTCGCCTACCTCGAGCGGGTGGCGCGGCCGGAGGTGAAGCGCGACCGCATCGCCGAGCGCGTCGCCGCGATGGTGGACGACATCGTCGGCAAGGAGGTGGGCCGCTATTATCGCGGCGGCGGCGAGGACGAACTCAAGCGCAAGATCGAGGCCGCCGCCAAGGTGGTGGCCGCGCTCAAGCCGCGCGCCCACCTGCTGGGCGAATTGCTGGCGATGATGCAGCCGAGCACCGAGCACGTCCGCGCCCTCTACCTCCGCGCCGAGGCGGAGGCGGTGGAGACGGCGACCGAGGCCCCGGCGGCCAACGGCTTCATTTCCCTCGACCTCGGCATGCCGACGGCGGGCTACGACCTGCCCACCCAGCGCGGCGCTGCGCCGTTCGCCCGGCTGCTGCTGTCCGACTGGCAGCGGCAGTTGCGCGGCCTGCCGGATTCGCTCGACGTCCACCGCTTCTTCGACCTGCCGAAGGACATCCTCCACATCGTCGTCACCGAGATCGTCACCGGCGCCAAGGGCGCGAAGGTGGAGGACGCGCTGATCGGCCTGCTCTCCGACGCCGAGGAGCGGGCGGGCACCACCCGCGCCCGCCTCGCCGACCAGCAGGCGCTGGTGGCGCTGTCGGTGATCGCCGAATACGTGGACACCCTCGGCCTCCTCGACCAGCCGGAGGACAAGCGCCCGGAATCCTCGGCGATCCCGGGGCGGCGGGTGTTCGCGCCGCCGCCGCCGGTGGCGGGGCTGCCGAAGCTCGGGGAGCGGCCGCTCAACTACCCGGCGATCCGCATCCTCGACTGGCTCGACGCCTTCACCGCCGTGACCAAGGGCAACGCGGGCCGCGACGAAGGCTCGGAGATCGGCCCGGAACAGAACCTGCGCCTCGGCGCGATCCTGAAGACGATCGCGGGCGGGGCCGAGATGGAGGCGCGCTGAGATGCCGCTACGCATGGAACTCCTGCCCGACCCGGCACGCGGCCCGGGCCACGGCCTTCTCCGTATCGCCGGGCTGGCGCCCGGGGCGGAGGGGCGGCTCGCGATCTTCGTGCGCCGCAACCAGGGCACCGAGCCGTTCCTCGGCCAGGGCGGACGCTGGGTCACCGAGCCGGTCACCCACCTGATCGGCGCGCCCGAGCGCGAGGCGTCGGGCGAGGCGGTGGTGGCGGTGGGGCCGGATCTGGTGGATCCGATCGCCACCCTGCCGCCCAACTGCATGGTGCTGATCGGCGTCGAGACCGAGGGCGCCAAGGACCAGGGGCGCGTCACCGTGCGCGGGCTGATGGCCTCGTCGGCGGCGGGCGCGGGGGCGGAGGCGCCGCGCGGCCCGGTGGTCCACGAGGAACCGCTGATCGTCGTCGACCCGGAACCGGTGCCCGAACCCGAGCCGGAGCCGCTCTCGGCGCGGCCCGAGTTCATCCCCCTCGAACCGCTGGTGGCGGACCACACGCGGCTGGTGGACGAGCCGAAGCGCAAGGCCTCCCCCGGGGTGATCGGCCTGGGCGCGGTGCTGGTGCTGATCCTGCTGGCGGGGGGCTGGTATTTCGCCGGGCTGCCGCCGTTCGGCAAGGGCCTGGAGGCACCGCAGCCGCCTGCCGAGAGTCCGGTGGCGACGCCCTCGGTGCAGCCGCCCGCCGACGGCCCGATCGACAGCCGCGAGGCGCTGTCCCGCTACATCGCCTCCAACCCCGAGGCCGGGGCGGCGGTGGCGAAGGCCAAGGAACTGGCGGGGCAGGGGCGGCAGGATTTCGCCATGCTGGTCTACCAATACGCTTCCCGCCTCGGCGCGGTGGAGGCGTCGCTGGCGCTCGGGCGGATGTACGACCCGGATACCTGGAGCAAGGACTCCAGCCCGATGGACAAGCCCGACGCCGAAACCGCCGCCTACTGGTACGAACCGGCGGCCCAGGCGGGCAACGCCGAGGCGCAGCGGCGCCTGGGCAAGATTCTCCTGGACCTGCCGCAGGGCGGCGCGGGCAACCGCGACAAGGCGAAGGAGTGGCTCGGCAAGGCGGCGGCCCAGGGCGACGCCGAGGCCAAGACGCTGCTCGACAAGGCCAACTGAGGAGAGGGCGATGCGCAAGGGGCTGGCGGCTCTGGGACTGGGGTTGGCGGTGGCGCTCGGCGTTCCGGCGGCGGCGTTCGCCGCCGAGCGTGCGCCGCTGCTGATGGAGGGGAAGAAAACCCTCTACCAGCGCGTTCTCACCCGCCCCGGCGCGGTGCTGAAGCGCGAGGCGGGCGACGGCCCCGGCGCGGCGCAACCGGCGCTCACCCGCTTTTACGTCTACGACCGCAAGACCGTCGGCAAGAGCGAGTGGCTGGAGGTGGGCCTCACCGCGCGCGGCCGCACCGACGGCTGGATTTCAGCCGATTTCACCCTGCCGTGGAAGCAGCAGCTGGCGCTCGCCTTCACCAATCCGGCGGGGCGCGACCGCGCGCTGCTGTTCCGCAACCGCGCCGACCTCGTGGGCCTGCTGGAGGCGGACGCCCCCGGCAAGGCCGAGGCGCCGCTGCGCAAGGAGGCGCTCTCCGGCAAGCCGGTGCCCCAGGTGGTGTCGATCGAACCGGCCACCTACGTCGACATCGCCAAACGCTTCTACCTGCTGCCGATCCTCTCGGCCGAGGAAACCTTCACCGGCACCGGCCACCGCGCCCGGGTGCTGGAAATCGCCTCGGTGTCGCAGCAGGACGACGCCAAGGCCGGGCAGAAACCCGCCGACGCCGCCCCGGCGCTGCGCAACTTCCGCGCCGCCGTGGTGTTCGTGATCGACACCACAATTTCCATGGGTCCCTACATCGACCGCACCCGCGAGGCGGTGCGCCGTATCACCGAGCGGGTCGAGAAGGCGGGCATCGCCGACCGGGTGCGCTTCGGCCTCGTCGCCTACCGCTCCAACCTCGAGGCCGCGCCCCAGCTCGAATACACCTCGCGCCTCTATGCCGACCCGGAGCAGGTGAAGTCGGGCAAGGATTTCCTCGACAAGGTGGCGGCGGTGAAGCCCGCCACCGTCTCCACCCCGCGCTTTTCCGAGGATGCCTACGCGGGCGTGATGACCGCCCTCAACGACATCGCCTGGAACAACTTCGGCGGCCGCTACGTCGTCCTCATCACCGACGCCGGGGCGCTCAAGGGCAACGATCCGCTCTCCTCCACCATGCTCGACGCGCCGCAGGTGCGGCTCGAAGCCCAGCATCGCGGCGTGGCGATCTACGCCATGCACCTCAAGACCCCCGAGGGCAAGGCCAACCACGCCGAGGCGGAGGCGCAGTACAAGGAGCTGTCCAGCCATCCGCTGGTGCCCCGGCCGCTCTACTACGACGTGCCGGTGGGCGCGGTGGAGGCCTATGGCAAGATCGTCGACGGCCTCGGCGACGCTATCGTCGCCCAGGTCAACGCCGCCTATCGCGGCGAGGCGACGCCGGGCGCCGCCCGCACCTCCGATCCGGCGTTCCTCAAGGGCGCGGAAAACCCCGCCGACCGCATCAAGCTCGACACCGCCATGCTCGGCCACGCGATGCAGCTCGCCTACCTCGGCCGCGTCGAGGGCACCGCCGCGCCGCCGCTGTTCAAGGCCTGGATCTCCGACCGTTCCCTCGCCCAGCCCGAGGTGCCGACCACCGAGGTGCGCGTGCTGCTCACCCGCAACCAGCTCTCCGACATGCAGCAGGTGCTCAAGGGCATCGCCGAGGCCGGGCAGGCGGCGCAGCTCGCACCCGCCGACTTCTTCTCCCGCATGCGTTCGGTCGCCGCCACCCTGGGGCGCGACCCCAACGCCGTCAACGCCCCCAACGCCACCCGGCTCGCCGATCTCGGCCTGCTCGGCGAATACCTGGACGACCTGCCCTACCGCTCGAAAATCCTCGATCTCGACCAGCAGACCTGGTCGTCCTGGTCGATCGCCCAGCAGCAGGCGTTCCTCGACGAGATCAACCGCAAGCTCCGCCTCTACCAGATCATCCACGACGACGTGGACCGCTGGATCGCCCTCGACACCGGCGCCGACCCGGGCGAGGCGGTCGCGGCGGTGCCCCTGGACGCGCTGCCGTGACCGCCGCCGGGCGGACAAACAGGCCGGGCGCCGCCCGGACCCGCCAAGGGCCGCAGGCCCTTGGATCCCGTCCCCTGGTGTTCGCCGCGCAGCGGCTGTCGTTCCTCGCGCGGCGTGACGGGTCGATCCCGCTTCGCGGAAAAACCAACGAACGGGTTCACAGGGTCCAAGACCCTGTGCGGGGTCCAGGGGCAGCGCCCCTGGCCTTACCCGAGGAGCGCCGCCCATGGTGATCGAGTTGGCGGACGTGGCGATCCGGCGCGGCGGCGCGGGCGGGTTTCTGATGTCGGTGCCGCGGTTCGCGGTGGCGGCGGGGGAGGCGGTGGCGATCACCGGGGCGTCGGGCAGCGGCAAGAGCACGGTTTTGGACGCGTTGGGCCTGGTGCTGCGGCCCGAGGCGGCGGGCGGGTTCCGCTGTTGCGGCGCGGATGCGGCGGCGCTGTGGCGGGCGGACGACCTGGACGGCCTGGCGGCGACGCGCGCGGCGGGGATCGGGTATATCTTGCAGACCGGCGGGCTGCTGCCGTTCCTGAGCGTGCGGGACAACATCGGCCTGTCTCCGGCGCTGCTGGGGCAGCGGGATGGGGCGGCGCACGTCGCGGCGCTGGTGGAGGCGCTGGGCCTCGGGCCGCACCTGGGCAAGATGCCCGCGCAACTGTCGATCGGCGAGCGGCAGCGGGCGGCGATCGCGCGCGCCCTGGCGCACCGCCCGGCGCTGCTGCTGGCGGACGAGCCGACCGCCTCCCTCGACCCGGTGAACGCGCAGAAGGTTCTGGAACTGCTGCTGGGGCTGGTGAAAAGCCTGGGCACCGCGCTGGTGCTGGTGAGCCACGACTGGGCCAAGGTGGCGAGCCTCGGCTTGCGCCGCTACGCCACCGCCGCCGCCACCGCGGGCGGCTGGCTGGCCGAGGTGCCGTCATGAAGCGGCGCAGCGCGGCCCAGGCGGCGCGGCTGGCGCTCGCGGATTTCCGCTTCGACGCGCGGGTGTCCGCCTGCCTGGTGCTGGCGCTGGCGGCGGTGATGACGCCGCTGCTGGTGTTGTTCGGCCTCAAATCCGGCATGGTCGCGACGTTGCAGGAGCGCCTGCTGGCGGACCCGGCGAATCGCGAGATCGTCGTCGTCGGCAGCCAGCGCCTCGCGCCCGAGTGGTTCGAGAGCCTGGGCGCGGACTCCCGGGTGGCGTTTCTGGCGCCGCGCTCCCGCTCCCTGTCGGCGACGCTCGACGCGCGGGGGCCGGAGGGCGCGGCCTATCCGGGTCTCGAAATCGTGCCGTCGGCGGCGGGGGACCCGCTGCTGCCGCCGGGGGCGAAGCCGCCCTCGGGCAACGCGGTGTGGCTCACCGCCACCGCCGCCCAGCGCCTCGGCGCGCGGCCGGGCGACACCGTCACTGCCCAGGTCGCCCGCACCCTCAACGGCGAATCCCAGGCGGCGCGCTTTCCTCTGGCCGTGGCGGGGGTGATCCCCGAGGCCGCGTTCGGCCGCGCCGCCGCGTTCGTCGACGTCGACCTGCTGCTCGCCACAGAGGACTTCCGCGACGGCTACGCCGCCCCCGGCATCGGCGCCGCCGGAACCCCGCGCCCGGCCTCGCCGCCCCGGGTGTTCGCGGGTCTGCGGCTCTACGCCGCCGACCTCGACGGCGTCGCCCCGCTCGCCGACCGCCTGCGCAGCCAGGGCATGGAAGTCCGCACCCGCGCCGCCGAAATCGAAACCGTCCGCGCCATCGACCGGGTGCTGTCGCTGATCGTCCTGGTGATCGCCGCCATCGGCGCCAGCGGCTTCCTGCTCTCCCTCGGCGCCTCGCTCTGGGCCAACGTCGAACGCAAACGCCGCGACCTCGCGCTGATGCGCCTGATCGGCTTTTCGCCCGCCGCCGCCGCCCTGTTCCCGGCGGTCCAGGCGCTGCTGGTCGCCGCCCTCGGCTCGGCCCTCTCCGGCGTCGTCTACCTCGGCGTCGCGGCGACCTTCGACCTCGCCCTCGGCGCCAATCTCGGCGCCAACGAGTTCGTCACCCGCATGCCGCCGCTCCACTACGCCACCGCCGTCGCCGCCACCCTCGCCGCCGCCCTGGTCGCCGCCACCTTCGCCGGCCGCCGCGCGGCCACCGTCGATCCCGCCGAGAGCTTGCGCGATGTTTGATGACCGAAAAGATAGGAAAAACTTTGCGGAGGGACTCGGTCCCTCCGCGCCTCCCGTTCGTTCTTGCGCGGAGCGCCATCAGCCCATCGCGCGGCGTGACGGGGGAATCCCGCTTCGCGGAAAAACCAACGCATGGGTACACAGGGTCCAAGACCCTGTGCGGGGTCCAGGGGCAGCGCCCCTGGCTCTGTTGGCGTTTCTGGTCCTCACCGCGCCCGCCGTGGCCGACTGGGATGCGAAGCTGTTCAATCCGCAGGCGGCGAAGGACGACGTGGTGTTGCCGATGCCGTGCGGCGGGGCGATGGCGTTCCGGCGGGTGGCGGTTCCGGCGGAGGGGGCGTTGGGCGACCGGGCGGTGACGCTGGGGAGCGCGGCGGCCGAGCGGGGCTATGCGGAGGGTCCGCGCCGGGCGTGGGTGGCGGGGAGCTTGCCGGGGGGCAAGACCGCTTCCGAGTTCTGGGTGGCGAAGTACGAGGTGAGCGAGCTTCAGTACAAGGCGGTGATGGAGGATGCCTGTCCGACGGCGAACCTGGGCGGGCGGCTGGCGAAGGGCGGGGTGTCGTGGTTCGACGCGGTGGCGTTCGGCGAGCGGTATTCCACCTGGCTGTTGAAGAACGCCGCCAAGAGCCTGCCGCGCAACGGCGACGAGCCGGGGTTCGTGCGCTTGCCGACGGAGGACGAGTGGGAGTACGCGGCGCGCGGCGGCGCGGCGGTGGCGGACGCGGATTTCTCGGAACCGGCGTTCCCGATGCCGGAGGGGATGCCGCGCTACGTGTGGTTCGCGGGTACCCAGTCGGCCAACGGCAAGCCGCAGCTGACCGGGTTGCTGAAGCCCAACCCGCTCGGCATTCACGACATGCTCGGCAACATGGACGAGATCGCGTTCGCGCCGTTCCATTTGAACAAGCTCGGGCGGGCGCACGGCGCGGCGGGCGGCTTCGTGGTGCGGGGCGGCAACTATCTCACCGCGCAGTCCGACATTCGGTCGGCGGCGCGGGCGGAGGTTCCGTATTACGACGCGGCGGGGCCGCGCCGGGCGCCGACCACCGGCTTCCGCATGGTGGTGGCGGCGCCGGTGATCGGCGCGCCCGCGCAATTGCAGGCGGCGCGGGCGGCGTGGGAGAAGCTCGGCGCGTCGTCGGCGCCCGAGACGCCGCCGCAGCAGGCGGCGCTCGGCAAGCGGGCGGCGGACCCGGTGGCGGAGCTGGAGCAGATCGCCAAGGCGGCGCCGACGCCGGAGATGAAGGCGCGGCTGGAGCAGTTGCGCTCGGATTTGCGGGCGAACATCGCGGCGCGCGACGAGCAGCGCGACCGGGCGGCGAAGACCGCGCTTCGGATGGGCGCGTTCCTCGGCCGGAAGCTCAAGGACGACGGCCTCGCCATCGACACCCTCGCCAAGCTCGCCGAGGCGCAGAAGGCGCGGGACCCGAATTCGGAGCGCACCAAGGATTATCTCGCCGCCCTGCAACAGGATCAGGCGGCGATGGACGACAACCTGCGCTATTATGCCGACACCGTGATCCGCACCGCCGAGGATTACGGCGAGGACACGCTGAAGCGCCAGCAGGAGGTGCTCGCCAGCGAGTTGAAGGCGCTCGGGCTGGCGGAGCTTGCGCCATTCGCGGCCCTTCACCTGGAGCACGTCCTGACCTATCGTAAGGAGATGCGCGTCAGCCGCGCCAAGTGGCTGAGCGACTGGAAAACCCTGCACTAGCGGGCGAGGATGATGAGCAGCAGATTTTTCAAGGGCCTGGCCGTGGCGACGGCGCTGATGCTGGGCGCATGCACCACCACCGGCGGCAACGAATCCGCCCGCACCCCGGCCGAGCAGAAGATGCGCGACCAGGCGGCGACCTTCAACACCACCGTCGCCGAGGGCGCGGTGACCGGTTGCGTGGTCGGCGCGATCATCGGCATCCTCGCCTCCAACCGCAACCACGGTTCGGGCGCGGCGATCGGCTGCGGCGCGGGCGCGGCGCTGGGCGGCGCCACCGGCTACATGGTGGCGAGCACGCAGGAGAAATACGCCAACGAGGAGGCGCGGCTCGACGCCATGACCGCCGACCTCAAGGCCGACAACCAGCGCCTCGCGGGCCTGATCGAGAGCAGCCGCCAGGTGATCGCCTCCGACATGGCGGCGATCCAGAACCTCGAGCGGCAGGTGGTGGACAAGAAGATCACCGCCGGTCAGGCGCGCGCCGAACTCGCCAAGGTGGACGAGAACATCACTTACCTGCGGCAGACGGTGGCGAACCTCAAGAAGCGCGAGGAGGAATACCAAGTCGCGCGCAACAAGGCGGCGGCCCAGGCGGGCGCCCAGGCGGCGAAGGAGGTGGACGCGGAAATCTCCACCCTCCAGACCCAGATCGCCACCCTGGAAAAGGACCTGGACGGCCTGGTGACGCGCCGCAAGATTTCGCGAGTGGGGTAAAGAGCGATGAAAGTCTGGACGATCGCGGCGCTGGCCGCTCTGGTGGCCCTGGGCGGTTGCGCCCGCAGCGAGGACCCGGCGAAGGGCGGGTTCTTCTCCGGCATCGCCAACATGTCGGACGGCACCTACGACCGCCGCCAGCAGGAGCGCAAGGAAGCGCTGGAAAACGAGCAGGACGTGAACCTGCAAAAGCAGCGCGAGCTGGAGCGCACCACCGCGCAGAAGGAAGCGGTGGCGACGCAGCGGGCGCAGGTGGAGGCCCAGGCGGCGGCGCTGGAGCGCGAGGTGGCGACCCTCAAGTCGCGGCTCGCCAAGGCCAAGACCCAGCGCGGCGACCTGCAGCGCCAGGCGGACATCCTCCAGGCGAAGATCGACGTGTTGCAGCAGGACACCTTCACCCCGCCCGCCGACAAGGCGACGCGCCTCGAGGCCCTGCGCAAAGAAAAGGCCGACCTCGAAAAGCAGATCGACACCGCCATCGGCCGCTGACGCCCGGGGCTTCCCACGCACGTCGTCACCCCCGGCTCGACCGGGGGGCCATGTCGGTTTTCCGGCTCCGGAAAACCGGGATGCCCGCCTGCGCGGGCATGACGATGGTGGGGGAGGCGGGGCGTGGGCTTCGTCTCCGATCCAAAGGTGCTTCCGTCTCCGGTTCAGAAGGTGTGCTTGCGGCGGATGCGGGCGGAGAGGGCGCTGCCGACGGCGTAGCCGGTGGCGGCGAACGCCTCGGCGGAAAGCTCCGCCTCGATCCGCCGGGCGCTCGAAAGCTCCAGCTCCACATGCACGCGCGGCCCGGCGGCGCGCACCGCCACCAGGGTGGCGGCGAGGGCGTGGGGCGTGCCGGGCGGCGTCAGGTCGATCTCGTGGGCGCGCACGTAGACGATGCCTTCCGGCGTGTCGAGCCGGTTGACCGCGCCGAGGAACTCGCACACGAACGGCGTCGCCGGATGGGCGTAAAGCTCGGCGGGCGGCGCGATCTGCTCCAGCTTTCCGGCGTTGATCACGGCGACGCGGTCGGCCAGCTCCAGCGCTTCCTCCTGATCGTGGGTGACGAACAGGGTGGTGTGGCCGGTGCGGTCGTGCAGCTCGCGCAGCCAGCGGCGCAGTTCCTTGCGCACCTGGGCGTCGAGGGCGCCGAAGGGTTCGTCGAGCAGCAGCACGCCCGGGTCGATGGCGAGCGCGCGGGCGAGGGCGACGCGCTGGCGCTGGCCGCCCGAAAGCTGCGCCGGATAGCGCCGTTCGTAGCCTTCGAGATGCACCAGCCGCAGCAGTTCGCGGGCGCGGGCGGCGATCTCGGCCTTGGGCGGGCGGGTGGCGCGGGGGCGCACCGAGAGGCCGAAGCCGACGTTCTCCTCCACCGTCATGGTGCGGAACAGCGCGTAGTGCTGGAACACGAAGCCGACGTTGCGGTCCCGCGCGTCCAGCCCGGCGACGTCCTCGCCGTCGAAGCGGATGGCGCCGCTTTCGAGGCCTTCCAGCCCGGCGATGGCGCGCAGCAGCGTGGTCTTGCCCGAGCCGGAGGGGCCGAGCAGGGCCACTAGCTCGCCGTCCGCCACCGTCATCGAGAGACCGTCCAGCGCCGGGCGCTCGCCGCGTTCGAAGGTTTTCACCGCGTTCTCGATCTCGATGCGCATGCGCCTATTTCCCGCCCAGGGCTTCGAGGCCCGATTTCAGCGCCAGGGTGACGAGCGCCATCAACGCCAGCAGCGACGCCACCGCGAACGCGGCGACGAAGTTGTATTCGTTGTAGAGGATTTCGATGTGCAGCGGCATGGTGTTGGTGAGGCCGCGCAGGTGGCCCGAGACCACCGACACCGCGCCGAATTCGCCCATCGCCCGGGCGTTGCACAGCAGCACGCCGTAGAGCGCCGCCCATTTGACGTTGGGCAGGGTGACGCGGAAGAAGATCTGCCAGCCCGAGGCGCCGAGGGTGCGCGCCGCCTCCTCGTCGCCGCGGCCGAGCATTTCCATGGTGGGGATCAACTCGCGGGCGACGAAGGGGAGGGTGACGAACATCGTCGCCAGCACGATTCCCGGCACCGCGAAGATCACCTCGACGCCGTGGGCGATCAGCCACGGCCCGATCAGCCCGTGGGCGCCGAACAGCAGCACGTAGATCAGCCCGGCGATCACCGGCGAGACCGAGAACGGCAGGTCGATGAGGGTGACCAGCACGCTCTTGCCGGGGAAGTCGAACTTGGTGACCGCCCAGGCGGCGGCGACGCCGAACACCAGGTTGACCGACACCGAGATCGCCGCCACCAGCAGGGTGAGGCGGATCGCCGCCCGGGCGTCCGGATCGGCGACGCCCTCCGCGAACGCCGCCCAGCCGCGCGCGAACGCCTCGGCGAACACCACCCCCAGGGGCAGCAGCAGGAACAGCGCCACCGCCGCCAGCGCGAGGCCGAGCAGCAGGAACCGCACCGCCGGAGCCTCGGCGACCGCGTGGGCGCGGCGGGGGCTGAGCAGGCTCATGCCTCGATCCTCCGGCGGTTCCAGGCTTGCAGCAGGTTGATCGCCAGCAGCAGGGCGAAGGCGATGGCGAGCATCGCCAGCGCGATCACCGCCGCCGCGCCGTTGTTGTATTCCTCCAGGCGGATGGCGATCAGCAGCGGCGCGATTTCCGACACCATCGGCAGGTTTCCGGCGATGAAGATCACCGAGCCGTATTCGCCGACGCCGCGCGCCAGGGCCATCGCGAACCCGGCGAGCACGGCGGGCGCGATCAGCGGCAGCACGACGCGGCGGAACGCCCGGCTCCAACTGGCGCCGAGGGTGGCGGCGGCCTCCTCGACCTCGGCGTCGAGGGCTTCCAGCACCGGCTCGACGGTGCGCACCACGAACGGCAGGCCGACGAACACCAGCGCCACGACGATGCCGAGCGGGGTGTAGGCGACGGTGACGCCGAGCGGCGCCAGAAGCCGCCCGAGCCAGCCGTTGGGCGCGTAGAGGGCGGCGAGGGAAATGCCCGCCACGGCGGTGGGCAGCGCGAAGGGCAGGTCGATCAGGGCGTCGACCAGCCGCCGCCCGGGGAAGTCGTAGCGCACCAGCACCCAGGCGAGCAGGGTGCCGAGCACCGCGTTGACCGCCGCCGCCAGCAGCGCGGTGCCGAAACTCAAGGCGAGGGCGTGGACGGTGCGCGGGTCGGACACCACCGCCCACGCCCGCTCCGGCGCGAGGCGGAAGGCGGCGAGCGGGATCATCGCCAGCGGCAGCAGCACGACCAACGAGAGGTAGGCCAGGGTGATCCCGAGGGCGAGGCCGAAGCCGGGAATCACCTTGGGCGATGGAGAACGCGCGAACATTCGGTCACTCTTGGGGTCAACGCGTGGCGAAAATCTGGTCGAAGATGCCGCCGTCGTCGAAAAACCGCTTCTGGGTGGCGCGCCAATCGCCGAAGCGATCCTTGAGGGTCACCAGTCGCAGTTCGGGGAAGCGGGCGACGTCGTCCTTCGCCGCGTGCTCGGGGTGGATCGGCCGGTAGTAATGCCGGGCCGCGAGGCGCTGGCCCTCGGGGGCGTAGAGGAAGTCGAGATAGGCCTGGGCGGCCTTGCGGGTGCCGTGCTTGTCGACGTTGGCGTCCACCACCGCCACCGGCGGCTGGGCGAGGATGCTCATCGACGGCGCGACGATCTCGAACGCGTCCGGCCCCAGTTCCCGCAGCGCCAGGTGCGCCTCGTTCTCCCACGCCAGCAGCACGTCGCCGATGCCGCGCTTGACGAAGGTGGTGGTGGAACCGCGGGCGCCGGTGTCGAGCACCGGCACGTTCTTGAACAGGGCGGTCATGTAGGCGCGCACCTTGGCCTCGTCGCGACCGAAGGCGTCCTCCGCCCACGCCCACGCGGCGAGGAAGTTCCAGCGCGCGCCGCCGGAGGTCTTGGGATTGGGGGTGACGACGCCGATGCCGGGCTTGGCGAGGTCGCCCCAGTCGCGGATCGCCTTGGGGTTGCCCTTGCGCACCAGGAACACGATGGTCGAGGTGTAGGGTGAGCTTTCGTTGGGCAGACGGGTTTGCCAGTCGGCGGGCAGGGCGCCGCGGATGTCGGCGATGGCATCGATGTCGTAGCCGAGGGCGAGGGTGACGACGTCGGCCTCCAGGCCGTCGATCACCGAGCGGGACTGCCGCCCCGAGCCGCCGTGGGACATCCGCACCTGCACCGTCTCGCCGCTTTCGGCCTTCCACGCCTGGGCGAACGCGGCGTTGAAATCGCGGTAGAACTCGCGCGTCGGATCGTAGGAGACGTTGAGCAGCGCGGTGTCGGCGCGGGCGACGGCGCAGGAGAGAGCCACCAGAACGGCGGCGAGGCCGAGACGGGCAAGCTTCATGATCCGAACCCCCTTTGAGAACGTGGCCGCACACCGGCCAGATACACAACGCGCGACGACGGTTCCGGTTCCCTAGCGGCAGGGCGCGGCGGAGACCGTGGGCGTCACGCCCCGCTCGGCGAGGAAGCGCAGCACGTCGTCGGCGGCGATGGCGTAGCCCGCGTGGCTCGCCTGCTCGGCGGAGACGCGGATGAAGGTGTTGACCCCCACCACCCGGCCGCAACCGTCCACCAGCGGGCCGCCGCTGTTGCCCGCCGAGATCGGCGCCGAATGGGCGATGGTGGGCAGGCTGCTGGAGCGGTTCTGCACCGCCATGATGCTGCCCTGGGAGAGGATCAGGTCGGGCACCCCGGTGGGGGTGCCGCGCAGCAGGCGCTGGAAATGGATGTCGTTGTCGAGCAGCAGGCCGGGGAACCCGGCGGCGATCACCGGTTCCAGCTCGGTGGCCTGGGTGGCGAGGGGCAGGGTGGCCTTGGCCCGGGCGCCGGTCATCCGCAGAATGGCGTAGTCGCGCGCCTGCAGGCCGGTGCCGGTTTCCACCGCCACCACCTGGGCGGTCTGCGCGCCGCCGACGCCGGGGCCGACCAGCGCGATCTTGCCGTTGGCGCCCTCGATCACGTGGGCGTTGGTGACGAGGGTGTCGGGGGTGACGAAAAAGCCGCTGCCGCTCGACTCCGGCGTGAGCACCAGCACCACCGCCTGGCGCAGCAGGTCCACCAGCCGGTCGCGCGGCAGCGCCGCCTCGGCGGGCAGGGCGACGCGCGCGGCGGCGGCGGTGGGGGCGGCGGCGGAGGAGCCTTCGGGCAGGCGGGCTTCGAGAACCGCGCGCGCGGCGCGGGGGTCGAGGCAGACGTCGCCTGCCAGGGTGTTTTCGAGCGCGTTCAACCGCGCCTCCAGCTCCGCCCGGGTCGGGGCGGCGAAGGCGGGCGCGGCGGCAAGGCCGACGAAACAGCAGCAGACGGCGAACAGTCGGAACATGGGCCCTCGCGAACGACGGGGCATGATACCCCGCCCGCGCCCGCGCCGCTAGGTTCCGCTAGTTCACGTTGACGGCGGCGGCGCGCATCTCGGAGAAGATTTCCGACAGCGGCAGGATCCGCGCCGACAGGCCGCGCGCCGTCTCGGCCGCGTCGGCGGAAACGCCGAGGGCGTCGAGGGTTTCGGCGGGGGCGTAGACGGTGAGACCCAATTCCCGCGCGATTTCCGCCGAGAACACCAGCGCCTTGGCCGAGAGCGCGCCGGTCAGCACGATCGGGCTGCCCGCCTCGCGGGTGTCCTCGGGGCGCGCCGTCGGCGTCGGCCAGCCGCTTTCGGCGGTGGCGTCGCCCAGGCGCGTCACCGGCCAGCCGTGGGCGCGCCAGTGGGCGAGCAGGGTGGCGGCGTGGTTCATCGCCGCGGCCGAGGGCAGGGGCGGCGGCGGACCGTCGGCGCGGTCGCGCGGCGGCGTCAGCATCAACAGGGTCGGCTTGCTCATGGCGCATCTCCGGAAGTGGCTCCGGTGATACGCGTCCAGGCGGCCGACACTGGCGCGAAAAAAAACGCGTCAGACGCAGGGGCGGATGTAGGGGGCGTTGATCTCCCAGAGTTCGTCGAGAATCGCCTTGGCGGCGGCGGTGGAGTGGATCACCGGGTCGAGCAGCAGCGCCTGCATCGCCAGTTCCTTCGAGCCGCGCACCGCCGCCTCCACCGCGATCTGCTGCACGCTCGCCTGTTGCAGCAGCAGCTTGGCGCAGGCGTCGGGCAGCGGCCCCAGGCTCACCGGGTGGATTCCGGCGGCGTCCACCGTCAGCGGCACCTCCACCGCGAGATCGGCGGGAAGGTTGGGGATGACGCCGCGGTTGTAGACCACGCCGGATTCGATGAAACGCGGGCGGTTGTGCAGCATCGCGCCGATCACCTGCACCGCGCGCTCCCCCCACGAGTGGCGGAACCACTCCTCGGGCGCGGGGATGGTGCCCGCCAGCACCCCTTCGATGCGGGCGCGGAATTCCTCCCGGCCCCGGTCGTCGCCGTCGAAGTCGAAGCCGTGCTCGCCGCCTTCCCAGCCGTAGGCGAGGTATTCGCCGGTGTGGTCGTCGGAGCAGGTGGGCCACAGGCCGAAGGTGCGGAACAGCGTGCGCACCAGCGGCGTGAACGCCGGGTCGTGCGCCGTTTCCCGCTCGCGCAGCAGGGGGTAGAGATCGGCGCCGGTGGCGCGGTCGCGGATCGCCGTCACCCACTGGAAGTGGTTCAGCCCGGCGGCGCGCAAGTCGGTGTCCGCCTCCGGGCGGCCGAGAATCCGGCAGATGAACCAGCGCGCGAGAAAGATGCCGTGGCAGAGGCCGAGGGTCTTGACCCGGGTGTACTTCGACAGCCCGAGCACCAGGCGGCTCTCCGGGTTGGAGAGGTTGAGCAGCGGTGCGCCGGGGCACAGTTCCTCGATGTCGCGGGCGAAGTCGAAGATCAGCGGCATCGTGCGCAGGGTGAAGAACAGCCCGCCCGGCCCGCCGTTCTCGCCGAGGGTCTGGCGGATGCCATGCTTTTTCGGGATCTCGAAATCCTGCCGCCACAGGGCGTTGCGGCGGATCGCGGCGGTGTTGACGACGAACCCGGCGCCGTCGAGGGCGGCGCGGCGGTCGGTGGTGCGCTCCACCGCGATGCGGGTGCCGGACTGGGCGAACAGCCGGGTGGCGAGGTCGGCCATGCGGCCGAGGGCCTCGGCGTCGGTGTCCACCATCGTCAGGGTGCAGCCGTCGAAATCCCCCTCCGCGATCAGGTCCTGCAACAGGCTGAGGGTGAAGGCCGCCCCGCCCGCGCCGATGAGTACGATCTTCGCCGTGTTCGCCATTGCCGCCTCCCGGTTTTTCGTTTCTCTCGAAGATGATACCGGGATTTTCGGGGAACCGCAGCAGCGGCCTTGCGTTTTCG
Organism: Alphaproteobacteria bacterium; assembly: GCA_030604885.1. GTDB lineage: Bacteria > Pseudomonadota > Alphaproteobacteria > Rhodospirillales > Rhodospirillaceae > Oleispirillum. The sequence continues at coordinate 95,543 of JAUVUZ010000001.1, forward strand.
CCGCGCACGCCGGAGACTCAGCGCCGTCGTTCGATGAGGGGGACTCCATGACCGCCACCGCCAGCCGTACCTCGTTCGCCGCCGCATGGTTCGGCGCCGCCCGGCGCCATGCGCGCAAGCGGCCGCTGACGGTGGCGGGGCTGGCGGTTTCGGCGCTGGCGGTGCTGTTCCTCCTCGGCCAGAGCCTGGTTCAGGTGGCGGGCGGCGCCTATCAGCAGCCCACCCTCTACGCCCTCTGGGGCGGGTTCGCCGCGGCGGGCGCCACCGCCGCCGGGGCACTGCCGGTGCTGGTGATGCGCGGCATGCCGCAAAAGCTCGAGGACACCATGCTCGGCTTCGCGGCGGGGATGATGCTGGCGGCCTCGGCGTTTTCGCTGATCCTGCCGGGGCTGGAAGCCGCCAAGGGGCTGGTGGGGGGCGATCTCGCCGCCGCCGGGGTGGTGGTGCTGGGGATGGCGCTGGGCGTGCTGCTGATGCTCGGCCTCGAACAGTTCACCCCCCACGAGCACGAGGTTCTCGGGCCGGTGGGGCCGGGGTACGAGCGGGTGTCGCGGGTGTGGCTGTTCGTGTTCGCGATCGTGCTGCATAACCTCCCCGAGGGCATGGCGATCGGCGTCGGCTTTTCCAACTCCGACATGGCGGTGGGCATTCCCCTCACCACCGCCATCGCGATCCAGGACTTCCCCGAAGGGCTGGCGGTGGCGCTGGCGATGCGCTCCGCCGGGTTCTCCACCCGCACCGCCGTCGCCGCCGGGGTGGGCAGCGGCCTGGTGGAGCCGGTGGGCGCGCTGTTGGGCGTCGGCCTCGCGGGCGGCCTCGCGATCGCCTATCCGATCGGCCTGGGCCTCGCCGCCGGGGCGATGCTGTTCGTCGTCTCCCACGAGGTGATCCCCGAGACCCACCGCAACGGCCACCAGACTCCGGCGACCATCGGCCTGATGGGCGGCTTCGCCCTGATGATGGTGCTGGACACCGTCCTCGGCTGACTTCGCCAAAACGTCACGCCGTTTTCCGCCGTCCTCCGGCATAAGGGAGTGCGGTGCCATAGTATTCGTACCTTTTCCTGCCCGGTTGTTCGTCTTGCGGTTGCGTTCGGCGCCGCTTCGGCGGGGAATAGCCGCGCACACTTCGCCAGGAAAAGCGCGAGCGTGGCGGGATTCACAAGAAACGTCACCGAAACGACTTGAATGCGCGTAACTCCGTTATATGCGCGTCGGCTGCTTTTCTCTTGAGCGACACCCGGTAACCTGGGGCAAGGAGAAAATCCCCTGGCGTCGTAGACGTGCCCATGGTATCGAAAACCGAATATTCCGAAGACTTCGCTCTATTGGGGGAAAGGCTCGTTTTCATGCTTCGTCTCGGTGCGTGGCGGGTCGTTCCGCCGCTTGCGCTGGCGCTCTCGGTGTGCGCCGCGCCCGCCTCCGGCGAGAGCGTCGACCCGGCCCGGGCCGACGCCCGCGCGGCGCTGCTGCGGAGCCTGGTCTCCGGCGGTGCCGAGGTTCGGGTGGCCCTGCCCGAGACCGGCGCCGCCGACTACGGCGCCCCCCTCGGCCTCGACGAGGCGGTGGCGATGGCGATGCGGAGCAACTTCGAGGTGCTCGCCGCCGAGCGCAAGAAGGCGGGCACCGAGTGGGACGTGGTGGCCGCCTATGGCCAATACGCGCCGCAGGTGCGCTTCACCTACGCCACCGGCACCGAGCGCAGCTCGCCCGCCGCCTTCAACAATTCGGTGGGCGTGCGGGTGGACGACGACACCCACGACCGCTGGGACCGGGTGTGGCAGATCCAGCAGCCCCTCGTCGACCTGTCGATCGTCGCCGACATCCTCCAGCGCCGCGTCAACGACGACGTGGCCGACGCCGAGCGGGTGGGGGTGCGCGAGCGCATCGCCCTCGAAACCATCGACGGCTACCTGCGGCTGGTGCAGGGCGTGCTGACGGTGGACTACGCCGAGCGTTACAAGGCGGCGCTCGACGGCTTGTCCGGCCGCATGGACGCGCGGGTGGCGGGCGGCGGCGCGTCGCGCGCCGACCTCGAACGGGTGCGCTCCCGCGCCATCACCGCCGAATCCGCGATCATCTCGGCGCGCTCCGAGCTGGAGGCGGCGCAGGTGGGCTTCCGCCGCCTCACCGGCGTCTCGCCGCTGATGCTGCGCCTGCCGGAGCGGCTGTTCCCCACGGTTCCCGAGGACGCGGGCGAGGCGCTGCGGCGCGCGCTCGCCGCCAACCCCGAATACCTCGCCTCCGACCTCACCGGCCAGGCCACCCGCCTCGAAAGCGAAAAGGCCTACAGCCGCCTGCTGCCCAAGCTCAGCGTCAACGTCAGCCGCTCGACCACCTACAACGCGGGCGGCTCGGCCAAGGGCAACCGCATCGACGGCGGGCCGTGGCCCAACTCCATCGAGAACCAGGCGATGCTGGTGGCGACCTGGACTCTCACCGGCGGCTCGGACCTGTTCCAGGGCCTGGGCTACGGCGAGCGGGCGCAGGAATCCCAGTACAAGACCCTCGATCTGCGCCACCGGCTGGAGGAGAGCATGGCCAACAGCTACACCGCGCTCGCCGCCGCCGACCGGCGCATCCGCGCGACCCGTCAGGCGCTGGCCGCCAACGAGCAGGTGGCGACCAGCTTCGAGGAGCAATACCTCGCCGGGTCCCGCCAGCTGTTCGACCTGCTCGACGCCTACGAACGCCTCTACGCCTCGCGGGTGGAGCTGATCCGCCTGATCGTGGCGGAGGCCACCGCCGCGTTCCAGGTGCGCCGCGCGATGGGCGAACTGGTGCCCGCGGTGCTCGGCAGCCGGGAGAGCGCGCCATGAGCGAACAGAAGGAAATGAACTACTGGCCGGGGTTCGTGGACGCGCTCAGCAACGTCGTCCTCACCCTGGTGTTCGTGCTGGTGGTGTTCGTGTTCGCGCTGGTGATGTCGTCGGACAAGCTGCGCCGCCGCGCCGTCGAACTCTCCGAGGCGGTCAAGCACGAGGAAGTGGCGCGCGAGGACGCGCTGGCCGAAAAGCAGGACCTGCAACGGGAGCAGCGCGAGGTTCTCGCCCAGCTTCAGGCGGCGCAGGATCGCGCCCGGGCGCTGGAGGCCGAGCAGGCGGCGCTGAAGCGCAGGCTCGCCGAGGCGGAGGCCCGGCTTTCCGAGCGGCCGCTGCCGGAGCGGGCCGAGGCGCGGCCGTCGCTGGTGAAGGGGCGCACCGAGATTCAGGTGGTGGCGCCGGTGCTGGACGCGAGCCGCGGTTCGCCGGACCTGTCGCGGGAGGGCGGGGCGATCGTGCTGCTGTTCCCGCGCAACGTCTTCCAACTCGACGACAGCGCCAAGGCGGCGCTCGACACGGTGCTCGCGGCGCAGAACGGCGCCCTCGACGGCGCGCTGTCGTCGGTGGTGTCGGTGATGGGGGCGGAAAGCTGGTCGGAGGCCCGCAGGCTCGCCTACTTCCGCGGCCTCACCGTGCGCAACTATTTGATCGACAAGGGTTTGGGGAGCGGCCGGACGATCCACGTGGTGATCGAGCCGGGCAAGGAGAACGTGGATGGACGGGTCGAGATCCGTTTTCGTCGTCCCTGATCGCGCGCCGCCCCGGCCGCGCCGGGCGGCGTGGCGGCGGTTCGAAGCCCCGACCGCGTTCCTGCTCGCGGCGGCGGCGCTGGTGTGCGCGGCGTTCGTCTGGGCGGCGCTGGCGGAGGTCCACCGCGTGGTGCGGGTGGAGGGGCGGATCATCCCCGCCGGGCGGGCGCAGCAGATCCAGCACCTGGAGGGCGGCATCGTCGCCACCATCGACACCGCCGAAGGCGCGAGCGTGCGGCGCGGCGACCTGCTGCTCACCATCGACGCCACCAACGCCGGGGCGGCGCTGGGCGAAATCGGCGTCAAGCTCGCCGGGCAGCGCATCCGCGCGGTGCGCCTGCAGGCGGAGGCGGAGGGCGCCGAACGCCTGACCCTGCCGCCCGACCTCGCCCGCGAGGCCTCGGCGGAGGCGGAGCGCCAGCTGTTCCTCGCCCGCCGCGAGAAGTTCGTGCAGGAGCAGGCGGTGTTCCGCGAGCAGGTGCGCCAGCGCACCGCCGAACTGCGCGAGGTGGAGGGCCGCCGGGCGCGCGTCGGCGCCGAGCGCGAGACCGCCGCCAAGCGCCTGGCGCTGATCCGCGGCATGGCCGAGCGCGCCGCCGCCTCCCAGCTCGAACTGCTGGAGGCGCAGAGCCGCGAACAGCGCCTCGCCACCGAAATGGCCGACGCCGAGGCCAACCTGCCGAAAATCCGCGCCGCCATCGACGAGGCCGCCGCCCGCATCGACGAAAGCCGCGCCCGCTACCGCGCCGAGGCTCAGGGCGAACTCTCCGCCACCCTCACCGAGATCGACCGCCTGCGCCAGGGCCTCGCCGCCCAGTCGGACCGCGTCAGCCGCACCGAGGTGCGCGCTCCCGCCGACGGCGTCATCAACCGCATCGCCGTCAACACCGTGGGCGGCGTGGTGAAGGCGGGCGAAACCCTGGTGGAGATCACCCCCACCTCCGGCCCGCTGATGCTCGAGGCCCGCGCCCGCCCCAGCGACCGGGGCGAACTGCGCGAGGGCCTGGGCGCCCGGGTGCGGGTGTCCGCCTACGACAGCGGCGAGGTGGGCGCCCTCGACGCCCGGGTGGTCGAGATTTCCGCCGACACCGTGGCCGACGCCAAGGGTGAGGCCTACTACCGCGTTCTCCTGCGCGTCGACGCGTTGCCCTCCGCCTATGCCGGGCGCCTGCTCGCCCCCGGCATGACCGTTACCGGCGACGTGGTGATCGGCGCGCGCACCGTGCTCGCCTACCTCACGTCGCCGCTTCGCCGATTCTCCGCCAACGTATTTCAGGACGCACGCTAATGGCTCCGCGCTCGCTGTTGAAACGCCTCAATCCGTTCTGCTCCGTCGGCGACGTCGTCGCCCTGGTGCAGGGGGTCGCGCCGCTCGCCGCCCTCGCCGCGATCGGATGGGTGTTCCAGGACTTCGTCGTTTCCGCGATCGACGGCAACCGCATCCTCAACACCGGCATCCTGCTGGTCGCCCTGGCGGGCGCGCTGTTGATGCTGTTCCGGCTGATGGAGGCGGTGCGCGAGCGCTGCGCCCTGCGGCGCTTCCGCAAGGCGGTGGCCAACGGCGCCAACATGAAGGAACTGGTGGAGGAATCCTGGCTGGCGCGGCGGATGATGCACCGCTACCTGGCGCCGATCGCCGAGACCGGCGGCAAGCTCTCGTCGTCCCTCGACCAGGACGCCATCGAAAGCGAGCTGAAGGCGCTCTCCGCCGAGTTCGACAGCCGCCTCGAACTGCCCAACTTCCTCGTCGGCTTCATGGTGGCGATGGGCCTGCTCGGCACCTTCATCGGCCTGCTGCACACCCTCACCGGCATCGCCGGCATGCTCGACGGCATGGTGGGCGGCGGCGGCAGCCTGGAGGAGGAGTTCGTCAAGCTCGTCGGCGAGCTGCGCAAGCCCCTGGCGGGCATGGGCATCGCGTTCTCGGCGTCGATGTTCGGCCTGGTCAGCAGCCTGATGCTGGGGGTGATGCTGCTCACCGTGCGGCGCTACGTGCGCCGGGTGATCTCGGACGCGCGCACCGCCCTCACCCCGCTGGGCGCGCGCGTCCGCGGCCCGCTGCCGACGGCGATGGCGGCGGCGGCGCGGGGCGGCGTGTCGGAGGCGTTCCTCACCGACTTCATGGCCGAACTGCTGGGCAACATCAACGACCTGCAGGAGCTGTTCCACCGCTCGCAGGACAGCCAGATGCAGATGACCACCCGCGTCGACGGCCTCGCCAAGCGCCTGGAGCAGGTTTCCACCGCGATCGAGGGCAACGTCGCCGCCAGCAAGAAGACCAACGACCTCCTGGGCTTCGGCCCGCGGATGAAGGAAACCAACGAGGCGATGCTGAGCGAGTTGCAGGCGATCGTCTCCGCCAACACCGACGCGGTGAAGCTCAACACCCGGCTGATCGACGTGCTCAACGCCATCGACCAGAAGCTCGCCATCGGCAACGACACCCAGCGCCTGTTCCAGGACGCGCAGGGCAACGTCGGCCGCGACACCCTCACCAAGATCGACGAGGCGGTGGGCCTGCTGCACGCCGTCAACGACCGCAGCGCCGACACCGAAAACCGCCTCGACCGCCGCCTCCAGGCGATGGCCGGGTCGTCGGCCTCGATCGCCCAGGGCATCCAGCAGCTGTCGGTCAAGATCAACGAGGTGGCGGCGATCTCGCAAAGCCAGCTCGCCAATTCGGGCGCGGTGCAGCAGGCGATGCGCGACGCGGTGGTGGAGACGATGTCGGCGTTCAAGGAGCTGTCCGACCGCCTCAAGAAGATCGAGGAAGTGGACGTGGGCGGCTCCCGCCACCTGTGGGAGATCAAGGAGAACTTCGCGGGCATGAACGCCGCCCTCGAACCGCTCGGCGCCATCGCCCAGGGTATCGGCCACCAGAGCACGGTGCTGGAGGCCACCCTCGAGGAAACCCGCACCAGCCAGCGCACCCTGGTGCGCGACCTGCAGAAGGAGTTCCGCGAGGTGACGCGCGAGCTTTCCCGGGTGATCGCGCAGCAGAACCAGCTCTCGCCGACGATGCAGCGCCTCGTCCAGGCGGACGAGCTTCCGGCGCCGGTGGGCGAGTGACGCAAGGGTAGGGGGAGGCCGCCATGGCAGCGATCATCGTCAAGGCCGGGGGAGACGGCGGCTTCCGCCTGCCGGTGGCGCAGGCCGAGGTGGCGCGGGTCGACGTGGTGGACGTCGACCTGGTGGTCCAGGCCAAGGACGGCACCCGCTACATTCTCCCCGGCGCGGGGATCGAGGCGATGAGCGACGCGCCGCCCGAGGTGCGTTTCGCCGACGGCGAGGCCTCGGCGGCGGCGCTGCTGCAACAGGTGGGCCGGGTGGACACGCCCGACGCTTCGATCCCGGTGATGGCGAGCCTCACCGAGCGCGACCACAAGGACAGCCAGGGGCCGAAGAACCTCCACGGCGAGGGCGCCGACGCGCCCGACCGCGAGACCGTGGAAGCCCAGGCGGAGGCGCAAGGCGGCGAGGCCGACCGGGTGTCGCCGTTGCAGGTGTCCTCCGACGCGACCGTGGAAAAGATGGTGGCGACGGTCGGCAAGCAGCTCGACAAGCTCCACGACAAGGCCGCCGACCCGGTGCCGCCCGAACCCTTCGAACCCCAGGCCGCGCCCGCGCCGGGGGTGGGCGCCGCGCCCAACCCGGTGAGCCTGACGCCGCTGGTGGTGATCAGCCTCGGCAACGTGGTGACGAGCGGCACCCCGGTGGCGGGAGTCATCGACGGCGGCGGTGGTCCGGCGGGCACCGGCGCCCTCGACGGCGTGGGGGTGCGCGACGAATTGCAGTTCGCCACCGAAACCCTCTCCGGCACCGGCGGCGACGACGTGATCCACGCCGACGGCTCGGCGGTGGGCGGCACCGGCCGCTTCGCCAAGGAAATGGCGATCCAGATTTCCGGCTATTTCACCAAGCTCAGCGACACCTTCACCCTGAGCGGCCTGCCCGCGAGCGTGGACGTGGCGGTGAACGGCACGATCGTGGCGAAGAATGCCGACGGCAGCGTCACCCTGCCGATTTCGCTGATCAGCGATTCCGGGGCGACCTTCAAGCTGATCTACGACGCCCACGCCTACGGCACCGGGGTGGACGGGGTTTACGAATCCTTCGTGATGACCATCGACATCACCGGCGTCACCCGCGGCGAGAGCTTCCACAGCCAAAGCTCGATCACCGTCCAGGTGCGCGACGCCGCCACCGCCGCCGACATCAGCCGCGCCGACGCGGACGGCTCGGCGATCTACGTGCTGCCCGCCCAGGGCACCCCCAACTACGTGGACGCGGGCGCGGGCGACGACACCGTCTACGGCGGTTACGGCAACGACACCCTGATCGGCGGCACCGGCGACGACACCCTCTACGGCAGCTACGGCAACGACACCCTGGTGGGCGGCGCGGGCAACGACAAGCTCTACGGCGGCGACGGCGACGACGTCCTCCAGGGCGGCGCGGGGACCAACGTCCTCGACGGCGGCCTCGGCACCGACACGGTGTCGTATGCCGACCTCGCCGCCGGGGTGAACGCCGACCTCACCACCGGCATCGCCACCGGCGGCGCCACCGACACCCTCGTCAGCATCGAGAACCTGATCGGCTCCCAGCACGACGACGTGCTGGTGGGCACCTCGGGCGACAACACCATCTGGGGCCTCGACGGCAACGACACCATCGACGGCAAGGGCGGCCGCGACGTGATCCTCGCCGGGGCGGGCGACGACACCGTGATCGTCTCGACGCTGGCGGCCGGGGTCCTCACCCTCGACGGCGGCGACGGCGTCGACACCATCGACCTTTCGGTCAACACCGCGGGCGTGACCCTCAACCTCGCGAGCGGCGTCACCTCGGGCGGCAACGTCGACGCCGCGTGGGTGCTGAATTTCGAGAACGCCAAGCTCGGCGCGGGCAACGACACCGTCACCGGCACCGACGGCGCCAATGTCATCGACGGCGGCGCGGGCGCCAACGTCATCTACGGCCAGGGCGGCGACGACGTCATCCGCGTCACCGGCAGCACCGGCGCCAACCAGCTCTACGGCGGCACCGGCGCCGACACCATCTGGGGCGGCGACGGCAACGACAACCTCTACGGCGACGGCACCTCCTCCAACGCCGCGCTGGACGGCGCCGACACCCTCTACGGCGGCGCGGGCAACGACACCCTGTGGGGCAGCTACGGCGCCGATTATATGGACGGCGGCAGCGGCGAGGACACCGTCACCTATCAGAACGACGGCCGCACCCACCGCGTCGTGCTCGACGCCAACGGCGACGGCGTGGCCGAGGGCGGCAGTTCCGCCACCGCCTGGACCGGCGGCACCGCCGCCAACAACTTTGCCGAGGGCGACATCCTCCGCAGCATCGAGCACCTGATCGGCGGCGGCGGCGTGGATTACTTCGACGTTTCCCAGTACGCCGTGTTCCATTCCCTCACCGGCAACGGCGGCGACGACGTGCTGATCGGCGGCCACGCGGGCAACCGCTTCGACGGCGGCGCGGGCAACGACACCATCGCCGGCGGCAACGGCGCCGACACCCTGGTGGTGAGTTCCGGCTCCGATTACGTCAACCTGGGGGCGGGGGTGGACACCGTCGTCACCTCCACCGGCAACTCGATGGTGGTGGTGCTGGATTACGCCAAGGCGGTGGCGGCGGGTCTCGTCTCGCAATTCCCCAGCGTGGTGACGGAGGCGGGCCTCGGCGGCTACGAGGGCTTCATCTACGGCTACGACGGCGGCTCCAGCACCGCCTATACCCGCATCAGCGGCGCCGAGAACGTCACCCTCACCGGCGGCGGCGGCAACGACCTGATCGTCGGCAACGACCTCGCCAACACCATCTCGGCGGGCGGCGGGCGCGACACCATCTACGGCCTCGGCGGCGACGACCTGCTGCTGGGCGGCGCGGGCGACAACACCCTCGACGGCGGCGACGGCAACGATACCGCCTCGTTCTCCGACCTCAACCTCGCCGTCACCGCCAATCTCGCCACCGGCACCGCCACCTGGAGCGGCGGTTCGTCCAAGCTCGTCAGCATCGAGAACCTGATTGGCTCCTCCGCCAATGACGTGCTGCGCGGCGACGCGGGCAACAACACCATCGACGGCGGCGCAGGCAACGACACCATCTTCGCCAGCGCGGGCAACGACGCGCTCGACGGCGGCGCGGGCACCGACACCGTGTCGTTCGCCGACCTCGACGGCGGCGTCACCGCCGGCCTGCAGGCCGGAACCTCGTCCTACACCGTCTCCGGCACCCTCTACACCACCAGCCTCGCCAACTTCGAAAACCTCGTCGGCTCGTCGGGCAACGACACCCTCACCGGCACCTCGGGCGCCAACAGCATCGACGGCGGCGCGGGCGACGACACCATCGTCGGGGGCGGCGGCGCCGACACCCTGATCGGCGGCGCGGGGGCGGACACCTTCATCCTCTCCGTGACGGGGCTGAACGAGGCGCGCCTCGTCGCCGGGGCCTCCTCGGCCACGGACAGCGACGGCGCGGTGGACACCCTGGTGCTCTCCGGCTCCGGCGCGGGCGCCGCGCTCACCGGCAACATCTCCAAGCTCGGCTCCATCGACGTCGTCGACAACCGCGACGGCGTCGCCAACGCCTTCACCCTCAACGCGTCGCAAGTGCAGCAGATCGTCGACAACGGCGCCGGGTCGAGCCTCACCTTCCGCCTCGACGCGGGCGACACCTTCACCGTCAACGCCTCCGGCAGCGGCTCGGTGCAGACCACCGACCTGGGCGGTGGCCACGTCCACCACACCTACTATTCCGGCACCGGCTACACCGGCACGGTGCTGGCGAACGTGGACGTGTACACCTCATGACCGGGCGCACCTGGCGGGAGGCGCTGGTCTGGCTGCTGGAGTCCCTGGGCGCGGATGCCGCCGGGGCGCCGGAAACCCCGGCGGGCCTCGACGCCGCGCTGGCGGGGCAGGGGCTGGCGGCGCGGGAGACCCGCTGCGACGGCCCGGACATCCCGGCGGCGCCCGGCGGCGGCGTGCTGGTGGAACTGGCGGACGGAAGCTGGCTGCCGCTGCGCGCCGTCCACGGCGGCTTCACCGGGCCGGAGGGGGCGGTGGCGGATCTGTCCGGCTTCGCCCTCGGCGGCCGCGCGGTGGCGCTGGCGGCGGCGGACGCATTGCCGCCCCGGCGCTTCGGCTATCTCCGCCGCCACAAGGGCAAGGTGGCGCAGGTGCTGCTGGGCGGCCTGCTGGTCAACCTGTTCTCCCTGTGCTTCCCGCTGTTCGGCGCGTTCGTCTACGACAAGGTGGTGGGCAACGGCATCACCGAAACCCTGTGGGCGCTGGCGGTCGGCCTGCTGATCGTGATCGGCCTCGACGCCTGCATCCGCGCGGTGCGGGCGCTGCTGATCGAGCGGGTGTCCCAGTCCACCGAGGCGGACGTGGATCGGCGGATTTTCGACAAGGTGCTGGGCGGCGACCTCGCGCGCCTGCCGTCGGTGGGCCGGGTTCTCGACCAGTACAAGCAGATTCTCGGCACCCGCGACTTTCTCGCCTCCAGCGCCATGCTGGCGGCGGTGGACGTGCCGTTCCTGGCGCTGTTCCTGGTGACGGTGGCGTGGATCGGCGGGCCGCTGGTGTGGGTGCCGCTCGGCCTCGGCGCGGCGATGCTGGCGCTCCAGGCGCTGCTGGCGGTGCCGATGCACGAGGCGGAGGCCGAGGCGCGCCGCGCCGGGGAGCTGCGCTTCAGCCTGCTGGCGGACGCGCTCGCCGCCCGCGAGGCGGTGGTGGGCGGCCGCTTCGCCGACGCGCTCCGGCGCGGCTGGCGGCGCGCCAGCGTCGCCGCCGGGGTCGCGGCCGGGCGCTCGCGCTTCTGGCACGCCCTCGGCTATGCCGCCTCGGCGTCGTTCTCCAACCTCGCCTACGTCGGCGTAATCGTCGTCGGCGCGCATCTGATCGAGGCGCGGGAGATGACCACCGGCCGCCTGCTCGCCTGCTCGATCCTCACCGCGCGGGCGATGGCGGCGATGGCGGCGGTGGTGACCCTGGCGGTGCGCGCGCGGGAACTGCGCGCGGCGATGGCGGCGATGGACGCCACCCTGCCGTCCCCGGCGGCGCCCCGCGCGGCGCGGCGGCGCGGCCGCCTGACCGGCGAAGTGCGTTTCCAGGGCGTCACCTGCCGCCTGCGGCCGGGCGGCGCGCCCGCCCTCGACACCCTCGACCTCACCGTCGCGCCGGGGGAGATGCTCGGCATCGCCGGGCGGCCCGGGGCGGGCAAATCCACCCTGCTGCGCCTCGCCGCCGGGGCGCTGACGCCCGACGCGGGCGAGGTGCGGCTCGACGGCCTGCCGCTCGCCGCCATCGGCGGCGACGACCTCTCCCTCAACCTCGGTTACAAGCCGCAGGACCCGTGCCTGTTCGAGGGCACGCTGGAGGACAACCTGCGCCTCGGCCGCGAGGGCGCGACGGTGGCGGAGCTCAGCGCCGCCCTCGCCGCCGCCGGTCTCGGCGCGGCGCTGGCGCAAGGGGAGATCGGCCTCGCTACCGAGGTGGGGCCGCGCGGCGCCGCGCTCTCGGGCGGGCAGCGGCAGATGGCGGCGCTCGCCCGCGCCCTGCTGGGCGATCCGTCGGTGCTGCTGCTCGACGAACCCACCACCGGCATGGACGCCCAGGCGGAGCTGCACCTCGCCACCCAGCTGGAGGCGCGCAAGGGGCGCACCACCCTGCTGGTCTCCACCCACAGCCGCGCCGTGCTCTCCCGCTGCGACCGCATCCTGGTGCTGGAGCAGGGCCGCGCCGTCGCCCTCGGCCCGCGCGACAAGGTGCTGGCGGGTTAGGCCGGAATCGCTTACCACATCGGCTTTCCGCGCAAACTTACGGGGGACCCCCATGTTCAAGGTGAATTCCTATTTCGACGGCAAGGTGATGTCGATCGGCTTCCAGGGCGAGGCGCTGCCCGCCACCGTCGGCGTGATGGCCGCGGGCGAATACGAGTTCGGCACCGCGCAGCACGAGACCATGACGGTGGTGAGCGGCGCGATGACGGTGAAGCTGCCGGGCGCCGCCGAGTGGCGCACCTTTACCGCGGGCGAGCGCTTCGAGGTGGCGGCGGGCGCCAAGTTCCAGCTCCGCCTGGAGGCCGACGCGGCGTATCTCTGCACCTACGCCTGAAGAATTGCGGCGCGGGTCCGTCGCACCCATATCGGCGGGGAGTCTTCCCCGCCGCGATCATTTTCGGAACCGACCGATGCGTATTTTCGCCGTTCTCGCCTTCGCCGCCCTCGTCGCCGGGGCTTCCGCCGCCCGCGCCGAAACCCCCACCGCCGCCCAGTGCGACGCCCGCTACGCCGCCTGCGACGCCCAATGCAAGGCGGAGGACCCCAAGCGCAGCTTGAGCTACGCCGGATGCTCCGCCGCCTGCGTGGCGAAAAAGGGCGCCTGCGACAGCGAGATCATCTACGACAAGTCCGCCACCTGGACCAAGAAGCAGTACGACGCCGCCAAGCCCTGGGTGGAGGAGAAGATCGACAACGCCCCCGCCAACACCCAGCGCACCTATCCCGCCCAGGAACGCAACGACGCCTCCTCCGCCCTCAAGAAGTGACGCGGCCCCCGGTTTCGCGTCCTCCGAGGCGCGGAAACTGAGGGTTCCCAAGGGTTGCGAATGCGCGTATATGGGATGGTCCCCCCACGGAAGGCATAGCCGCGGGCGGACCAATGCCCGAGGGAGATGACATGACCGAGACCCCGAACTGGACCCCCGAAACCTGGCGCAGCCGTCCGGTCGTGCAGATGCCCGATTATCCCGACGCCGACGCCCTGGCGCGCGTGGAAAACCGCCTGCGCGGCTATCCGCCGCTGGTGTTCGCGGGCGAGGCGCGCAGCCTGAAGAAGTCGCTGGCGCAGGTGTCCGAGGGGCACGGCTTCCTCCTCCAGGGCGGCGATTGCGCCGAAAGCTTCGCCGATTTCCACCCCAACACCATCCGCGACACCTTCCGCATCCTGTTGCAGATGGCGGTGGTGCTCACCTTCGGCGGCTCGCTGCCGGTGGTGAAGGTGGGGCGGATGGCGGGCCAGTTCGCCAAGCCGCGCTCCGCCAACACCGAGATGATCGAGGGGGTCGAATACCCCTCCTACCGCGGCGACATGATCAACGGCCCCGAGGTCACCATGGAGGCCCGGGTGCCCGACCCGGACCGGCTGGTGCAGGCCTACAACCAGGCGGCGGCGACGCTCAACCTGCTGCGCGCCTTCGCCCAGGGCGGCTACGCGAACTTGCGCGCGGTGCACCAGTGGAACCTCGATTTCCTCGCCGACACCCCGCAGGCGCACCGCTACCACGATCTCGCCAACCGCATCGACGAGGCGATGAGCTTCATGGCGGCGTGCGGCGTCACCCCCGATCTCGTCACGCAGATGCGCGAGACCGACTTCTACACCTCCCACGAGGCGCTGCACCTGACCTACGAGCAGGCGCTCACCCGCGTCGATTCCACCACCGGCGACTGGTACGACTGCTCCGCCCACATGCTCTGGATCGGCGACCGCACCCGGCAGATCGACGGCGCGCACGTGGAGTTCCTGCGCGGCGTCGGCAACCCGCTCGGCCTCAAGGCCGGGCCGAGCATGAGCGTGGACGACCTGCTGCGCCTGTGCGACATCCTCAACCCCGACAACGAGCCGGGCCGCCTCACCATCATCGCCCGCATGGGCGCCGAGCAGGTGACCGAAAAGCTGCCGCCGCTGGTGCGCGCGCTCAAATCCGAGGGCCGCAAGGTGGTGTGGTCGTGCGACCCGATGCACGGCAACACCGAGAAGGTGTCGAGCGGCCTCAAGACCCGCGATTTCGAGCGCATCCTCGCCGAGGTGCGCGGCTTCTTCGCGGTTCACGCGGCCGAGGGCACCCACGCGGGCGGCGTCCACTTCGAGCTGACCGGCAAGAACGTCACCGAGTGCATCGGCGGCGCCAGCGCGGTGACCGAGGAAACCCTGGGCGAACGCTACGAGACCGCGTGCGACCCGCGCCTCAACGCCGACCAGTCGCTCGAACTCGCGTTCCTGATCGCCGGGCACCTCAAGGCCGAGCGCGACAAGAAGCGCGCCGCGCAGCACTCCCGCCCGGCGATCTGACACAGGAGAAGGTGGTTCCGATGGCTGACCGTCCGGTCTCCGGCGAACCGGCGTGCGCCGCGGTGGCGCACCCGGCCGCCGCCGACGTCGCGCGCTACACCGACAAATACTTCACCCGCACCCGGATGATCGTCGAACGCTACGGCGACGCCGAGGTCACCTACGCGGTGTTCATGCGCCGCCCGGTGCTCCACACCGCCCGCCTCGCCCTCGAATGGCTGAAGCGGGTGATGGCGGAGAAGGGGGCGGCGCTGACGGTGGAGGAACGCTTCGCCGAGGGCGACTGGGTGGGCGCGGGCGAGCCGATGATCTACCTCACCGGCTCGTTCGTGGCGCTGTCGGAGCTGGAAACCCTGTTCCTGCAAAAGCTCGGCTCCTGCTGCGTGGCGAGCTTCGGCGCCTTCCAGATGGCGAGCGAGCTGCCCAGGACCGCGTTCCTCGCCATGGACGCACGCCACTGCGCGGGCACCGAAATGGCGGAGCTGATGGCGTATGCGGCCTCGGTGGGGTCCAAGGCGGCGGCGCGGGAGACCGGCGCGGTCGGCTTCGTCGGCAACGCCACCGACGCCACCGCCCACTTCTTCGGCCAGGGCGAGGGCCTCGGCACCATGCCGCACGCGCTGATCGGCTACGCCGGGTCCACCGTGCGCGCCGCCGAGATGTTCCACGACACCTTCCCCGAGGTGCCGCTCTACGTGCTGGTGGACTACTTCGGCCACGAGGTCACCGACACCCTCGCGGTGTGCGAACGCTTCGCCGACGTCGCCCGGGCGGGCGGCCTCGGCATCCGCCTCGACACCCACGGCGGCCGCTTCGTCGAGGGGCTGGATACGCAGAAATCCTACGCGGTGATCGACAAGCACGCCCCGGCGGCGCTGCGCGGCTACCGCTCCGACGACGAGTTGAAGCACCTGATCGGCACCGGCGTTTCCGCCGCGGCGATCTGGCACCTGCGCGATGCCCTCGACGGCCACGGCTTCTCCAAGGTCAAGATCATCGCGTCGAGCGGCTTCTCGGGCAAGAAGTGCAGCGTCATGGCGCTCGCCCGCGCGCCCATCGACATCATCGGCACCGGCTCGTTCCTCCCCGACCAGTGGAGCGAGACCTACGCCACCGCCGACATCGTCGCCTACGACGGCAAGCCCAAGGTCAAGGTCGGCCGCGAATTCCTTCTGCGCGCCGAACCCAAGCCGACGCTCTAGGTTTCACGCCCCCAGCCCCAGAGCGCGCGCCCGGGCGTCGAGGGTGGCGAAGAAGTGGTCCACCGTCACCATCGTCGCCGCGTCGCAATGCAGCGCCAGGGCATCCGGCCCCGGCGCGTCGCGCGCCGCGCGGAGCGGTGCGGTGGCCGCCAGCAGCAGCGCCAGCGCTTGGCGCTCGCCGAAGGTCCAGGCGCGTTCGTCGGGGTTGGCGGCGGGCGGGGCGTGGGCGTCCACCACCGCCATCAGCCACGCCAGGCGGCGCTCGAAATCGCCGAAGTGGCGCACCAGCGCCAGCGCCGCGTCCTCCTGGATCGCCGCGCACTCCGGATCCCGCAGCAGTTGCGGCCAGTCCGCCTCGTCCCGCAGCGGCATCATGTGCACCTCCACCAGCCTTTCGGCGCGGCGGCGCAGGCGCTCGGCCCGCTCCTGGCCGAGCACCGCCAGCAGGGCGCTCAGCAGCCCGGGGAGAACCCGGCGCGACAGCATCGGCCGGGCGCTCGCCTCCAGCGCCCCCGGGGTGCCGCCGAAGCGCGGCAGCAGCGGCCGCAGCGGTTCCGCCAGGATGCGGTCGAAGGGCGGCAGGTGGCGGCCCTCCGCCTCCGCCAGCAGGCGGCGGCAGGCGGAGAACGACAGGCTGTCCAGCGGATGGGTGCGCAGGAACTCCCGCGCCACCCCGCGCAGCGCCTCCACGTCCACCCCCAGGCCCCGTCGGGCGGCGGAAAGGGCGTAGAACTGGATAAAATCGGCGAGCAGCGCGTTGGGAGCCTTGAGCGGGCAATGCACGCCCGGCAGGCCACCGGTCTCGGAGCAGCAGGCACTTGCACCGTTCATAACATCGTACTCCGTTCGTATGAGACGGGGTATGATAACTATAACCCATTGGGCGCGGATTTCCTACGGTTCTGTGACCGCTTCGCCCGCCCTCGCGTTGACATCCCCCGTGCCCGGCCATAGGGTGCCAATCGAACCCCGGAGATCGCCCCCATGAGCTTCACCGTCGCCCTCGCCCAGATCAATCCCACCGTCGGCGCCGTCGCCGCCAACGCGGAGCGGGTCGCCCGGGCCTACCGCGAAGCCGCCGCCGGGGGCGCCGATCTGGTGGTCGCCACCGAGTTGTGTCTGGCCGGATATCCGCCCGAGGACCTGGTGCGCCGCCCGGCGTTCCTGGCGCGGGTGGATGCGGCGCTGCACGAGCTTGCGGCCCTCACCGCGGGCGGCCCGGCGCTGATCGTGGGCGCGCCCCGGGCGCGGGCGGGAGACGGCATCCGCACCTCCGCCAACGCCGCCCTGGTGCTGGAGAACGGCCGCATCGCCGCCGAGGTGGACAAGGTTCACCTGCCCAACTACGGCGTGTTCGACGAGGCGCGGGTGTTCGTCCCCGGGCCGCTGCCCGAGCCGGTGACGGTGGCGGGCCGCAAGATCGGCCTGATGATTTGCGAGGACATGTGGTACGCCGACGTCGCCGGGCACCTCAAGGCCTGCGGCGCGGAGATGCTGGTGGTGCCGAACGGCTCGCCGTTCGAGGCCGACAAGCTCGGCACCCGCTTGGCCCACGCCCGCGCGCGGGTGGCGGAAACCGGCCTGCCGCTGGTCTACGTCAACCAGGTGGGCGGCCAGGACGAACTGGTGTTCGACGGCGCCTCGTTCGTGCTCGACGCCGCCGGAACCGAGGTGGCGCGCCTGCCCGCATGGGTCGAGGCGGTGGCGGCGGTGCGCTTCGACGCCGCCGCGATCTCGGGGCCGCTGGCGGACCCGGTGGAGCATTGGGACTCCCTCTATTCGGCGCTGATGGTGGGGCTGCGCGACTACATCGGCAAGAACCGCTTCCCCGGCGTGATCCTCGGCCTGTCCGGCGGCATCGACAGCGCCCTGGCGGCGGCGATCGCCGCCGACGCCCTGGGGCCGGACAAGGTCACCTGCGTGATGATGCCCTCGCCCTACACCAGCCGCGACAGCCTGGAGGACGCCGCCCTGGTGGCGCGCTACCTCGGCTGCGCGCTGCACGAAATCGGCATCGGCGCGGCGATGGAGAGCTTCGGCGCGATGCTGGCGCCCCATTTCGCCGGCCTGCCGCCCAACGAGGCGGAGGAGAACATCCAGTCGCGCATTCGCGGCGTGACGCTGATGGCGCTTTCCAACAAGCTCGGGCCGATGGTGCTCTCCACCGGCAACAAGTCGGAGATGAGCGTCGGCTACGCCACCCTCTACGGCGACATGTGCGGCGGCTTCGCGGTGCTGAAGGACGTCTACAAGACCGAGGTGTTCGCGCTGTGCCGCTGGCGCAACGCCAACCGCCCCCACGGCGCCCTCGGCCCGGCGGGGGTGGTGATGCCCGAACGGGTGATCTCCAAGCCGCCCACCGCCGAGCTGCGCCCCGACCAGAAGGACGAGGACAGCCTGCCGCCGTATTCCCGCCTCGACCCGATCCTGTCGCACCTGATCGAGGGCGAGCGGGGGCCGGAGGAGGTGGTGAAGCTCGGTTTCCCCGCCGACGAGGTGCAAAAGGTGTGGCGGTTGCTCAACATTGCGGAATATAAGCGGCGGCAATCGCCCCCCGGGGTGAAGACCACGCGCCTCGCGTTCGGCCGCGACCGGCGCTACCCCATCACCAACGGTTTCAGGGACTAGCTCGTTTCGATGAAGGTTCGCTTCGCCCCCAGTCCCACCGGGTATCTCCACATCGGCAACGCCCGCACCGCCCTGATCAACTGGCTGTTCGCCAAGGCGGCGGGCGGCGCCTTTCTCCTGCGCATGGACGACACCGACGCGGAACGCTCCACCGACGCGTTCGCCGACGGCATCCGCGAGGACCTCGCCTGGCTCGGCCTGACCTGGGACGAGGAGGCGAGCCAGGCGGCGCGCCTCGGCCGCTATGCCGAGGTGGGCGCGGCGCTGGCGGCCTCCGGGCGGCTCTACGCCTGCTACGAAACCCCGGACGAGCTGGAGTACAAGCGCCGCCGCCAGCGCGCCAGGGGCCTGCCGCCGGTCTACGACCGCGAGGGGCTGACGCTCTCCGCCGAACGCCGGGCCGAACTGGAGGCCGAGGGTCGCGCGCCGCACTGGCGCTTCCGCCTCGACCACGCGGACACCGCTTGGGACGACCTGGTGCGCGGCCCCCAGAGCTACCACGGCGGGCACCTCTCCGACCCGGTGGTGCGGCGCGCCGACGGCACCTGGCTCTACATGCTGCCGAGCGTGATCGACGACGCGGATTTCGGCGTCACCCACGTGATTCGCGGCGAGGATCACGTCACCAACACCGCGGTGCAGATTCAGATGTTCCAGGCCCTCGGCGCGGCGGTGCCGGTGTTCGGCCACGTGCCGCTGATCACCGGGCCGGGCGGGGCGGGGATGTCGAAGCGCGAAGGCTCCCAGGCGGTGCGCGACTTCCGTGCCGAGGGGATCGAGGCGGCGCCGATGCTCGCGATGCTCGCCACCCTCGGCACCGCCGAGGCCGCCGACCCGCGCGCCGACCGCAACGCCCTGGTCGCCGGTTTCGACATCCGCCATTTCGGCCGCTCCCAGCCGCAGTTCGACCCGGCGGAGCTGGCCATGCTCAACGCCCGCTACCTTCACGGCCTCGAGTTCGCCGCCGCGCGCGCCGGGCTGGCGGCGGCGGGCCTCGGCGCCGCCGACGAAGCCTTCTGGCTCGCGGTGCGCGCCAACCTCGGTCGCTTCGCCGACGCGCGGGAGTGGTGGGCGGTGATCCACGAACCCCTGGCGCCCCGCATCGAGGACGCCGAGGTGTGCGCCGCCGCCGCCGCCGCGCTGCCTCCGGAGCCGTGGGACGAGACCGCGTGGTCGGCCCTCGCCGAGGCCGCCAAGGCTGCCACCGGCAAAAAGGGGCGGGCGCTGTTTCACCCCTTGCGCCTGGCACTCACCGGACGCGAGAATGGGCCGGAACTGAAGCTTCTGCTGCCGATGATCGGCCGCGCCCGGGCGTTCGCGCGCCTCATGGGCGAGACCGCCTGAGTATCCATCCTGAGGAGTCCCGACGTGGGTCTGACCGTCTACAACACCCTCACGCGCAGCCGCGACGCGTTCGCGCCGATCGACCCGGGCCACGTGCGGATGTACGTCTGCGGTCCCACCGTCTACGACCGCGCCCACATCGGCAACGCCCGCCCGGTGGTGGTGTTCGACACCCTCTACCGGCTGCTGAAGCGCACCTATCCGCGCGTCACCTACGTCCGCAACATCACCGACGTGGACGACAAGATCAACGCCCGCGCCAAGGAAAGCGGCCGCGCCATCCGCGACATCACCGAGGAGACCGCCGCCTGGTACCACGACGACATGGCGGCGCTGAACGCCCTGCCGCCCGACGTGGAGCCGCGCGCCACCGAGCACATCGCCGAGATGATCGCGATGATCGGCGCGCTGATCGACAAGGGCCACGCCTACGCGGCGGAGGGCCACGTGCTGTTCGCGGTGGCCTCGATGCCGGATTACGGCGCGCTCTCCCGCCGCTCCCGCGACGAGATGATCGCGGGCGCGCGGGTCGAGGTGGCGCCCTACAAGCGCGACCCGGGCGACTTCGTGCTGTGGAAGCCCTCGACGCCCGACCTGCCGGGATGGGACAGCCCCTGGGGCTTCGGCCGCCCGGGCTGGCACATCGAGTGCTCGGCGATGAGCGGCAAGTATCTCGGCGTCTCCTTCGACATCCACGGCGGCGGGCAGGACCTGGTGTTCCCCCACCACGAGAACGAGATCGCCCAGTCCACCTGCGCCCACGGGCCGGGCACCTTCGCCCGCTACTGGATGCACAACGGCTATCTGATGGTCGAAGGCGAGAAGATGTCGAAGTCCCTCGGCAACTTCTTCACCGTCAACGATCTGCTGGCGAAGGCGCCGGGTGAGGCGATCCGCCTCACCCTGCTCTCCACCCATTACCACCAGCCCCTCAACTGGACCGACGACGGCCTCGCCCAGGCGAAGCAGACCCTCGACCGCTTCTACACCGCCCTCGAGCGGGTGGGCGAGGTGGCGCCCGCGGGCGGCGAGGCGGAGCTGGCGCCGGTGCTGGCGGCGCTGGAGGACGACCTCAACACTCCGGCGGCGATCGCCGCGATGCACGACCTCGCCACCCGCCTCAACAAGGCGGAGGCCCCGGCCGAGCAGGCGGCGCTGAAGGCGGCGCTGCTGGAAGCGGGCGACCTGGTGGGCCTGCTGCGGCAGGACCCGGCGGCGTGGCGGCGCGGCGGCGCGGCGGGCGGCCCCTCGGACGCCGAGATCGACGCGATGGTGACGGCGCGCACGGCGGCCCGGGCGGCGCGGAACTTCGCCGAGGCGGATCGCCTGCGCCAGCTTCTCGCCGACGCGGGCGTGGTGCTGGAGGACGGCGCGGGCGCCACCCGCTGGCGGCGGAGCTGAGGCCATACTTCCGAAGCATGAGCGCAGAGATTGTATGGTCACGGCCCGGGGTTCGTGTTAGCTAGATGCGCCGCTCCCCGCCATACGTAGGAACGTCCCGGCGCATCAATGCACTCCGGCGGGGTGAAGCGGCGATGGCGATGGGTTGCAAGCATGCAGGTGGTTGAGACAACTCCGCGGGACGATTCGGCGCTTCGCCGCGTGTTGCTGGTCGAGGACGACCCGGCCCACGCGCGCCTCACCGCCATTCAATTGGCGGAGGCGGGCTTCGCCGAGGCCGCCCACGCGGACACCCTGGCGCGTGCCCTGGAGATCCTGCGCGGCGCCCCTGTCGACGCGGTGCTGCTCGACCTGGGCCTGCCGGACGCGCGCGGCCTGGATGGCCTGCAACAGGTGCTGGCCGCCGCCCCCGACACGCCGGTGCTGGTGCTCACCTCCGCCGACGACGACGATCAGGCCACCCGCGCGGTGCGGATGGGGGCGCAGGATTTCCTGGTCAAGGGCCAGGTGGACGCGCAGCGCCTGCGCCGCGCCATCGGCTACGGCGTCGAGCGCAAGCGCCTGCTGCGCGGCGGCGCCTCCCTGGTGATGTTCGAAAGCCTGCTCAACCACAGCCGCAACGCGGTGCTGGCCCTGGCGCCGGTGATCGAGGGCGGCGCCCGGCGCTGGCGGGTGCTGCTCGCCAACCCGCCGTGCGAGGCGGCGTTCGGCCGCCCGATGCGCGAGATCGAGGGGATGCACCTCGACGCGCTGCTGCCCGCCGCCGCCGCGCGCGAGTTCGCGGCGCTGCTGGACCCGGTGCTCGAAGGCGTCAGCGAGCGCCGCCAGCTGCGCATCGGCGAGGGCGCGGAGGTGCGCTGGATGATGGTCGACGCGCTGCCGTTCGCGGGCAACGTGGCGGCGATCCTGAACGACGTGACCCAGGCCAAGCAGCGCGAGGAGCAGTTGCGCGCGGCGCAGGAGCGGGCGCAGAAGGCCCTCGACGAACGGATCGCGCTGCTGGACGCCCTGGAGCAGAAGGTGCCGGGCGCGCTTCGCCGCGTGCTCGGGCGCCTCGACGCCGCCGCCGCCGCCCTCGACCCCGCCGCCCCGGCCAAGGCCGACCTCACCGGCGCCCGCGCCGAGGCCGCCGCCCTGGTCACCGCGGTGGAGGCCCTCACCGGCCAGCGCCAGAGCGCGGGCTTCGCCTATCTCGGCGCCAACTATCTTTCGGTTCTGGAAATCTCCCCCGATCTCGCGGCGGTGGTGCGTGCCGCCGACGGCGCGGTGATGTTCGTCAACCGCGTGGGGCGCGAGGTGCTCGGCATCGGCGAGGAGCAGACGGTCTCGTCCCTGTCGTTCTTCGACTTCGTGCCCGAGGATTACACGGTGCTGTTCGAAAGCGGCATGGCGGCGCTGCGCGGCGAGGCGACCCGGGTGCCGATGCACCTGGCGCGGATCGGCGGCCAGCTCATCGACGTGGAGCTGATGGTGGCCGATTGCCCCGCCGACGCCATCGAGGGCTGGGCGGGCGAGGACCTGGTGCTGATCTCGGCGGTGGACACCACCCGGCGCAACCGCGCCTCGCGGCGGATCATCGCGCGCGAGGAACAGCTCCGCAAGATCATGGACAACGTCGCCGACGCGATCGTGGTGGTGGACGAGGACGGCCGCATCGAAACCCTCAACCGCGCCACCGAGACCACCTTCGGCCTGCCCGCGCGCGATCTCGTCGGCACCAACGTCGGCCGCCTGCTCGGCCCCGCCCGCGCGCCGGAAGGGCCGCCGCTCACCGGCCTCGCCACCTTCTTGCGCGGCGGCGTGCCCGCGCGCATCACCGGATGGCGGCGGCACTTCGGGCGGCGCGGCAGCGACGAGCTGTTCCCCATCGAGCTGGCGGTGCGCGACCTCAACCTCGGCGAACGCCACCTGTTCATCGGCCTGATCCGCGACATTTCCGAGCGCGTCGCCTATGAAGAGGACATCGTGCGGATGGCGACCCACGATCTCCTCACCGGGCTCGCCAACCGTACCCATTTCCAGGACGTGCTGGGGTTCGTGCTCTCCGCCGCGCGGGAGGCGCCGCACCGCGTGGCGCTGATGTTCTTCGACCTCGACCGCTTCAAGGCGATCAACGACAGCTACGGCCACCTCGTCGGCGACCGGGTGCTGACGGTCTTCGCCAAGCGCCTCACCGCCACACTGGGCGAGCGCGCGCGGCTGGTGGCGCGCCTCTCCGCCGACGAGTTCGTGGCGATCATCGACAAGACCGAGGGCGAGGCCGAGCTGCTGCCGCTCGCCGACGCGGTCAACGAGGCGGTGCGCAAGCCCGCCCTCGTCGACAATCACGACATCCGCCTGTCGTGCAGCATCGGCATCGCCGAGTTTCCCGACGCCGGGCCGCACGCCGAGGCGCTGGTGCGCGGCGCCGAATTCGCGGTGCGCACGGCGAAGTCGCGCGGGCGGGATTCGGTGCAGGTCTACGACGAAAGCCTCTCCGCCTCGCTGGTCTACCGCCAGAAGCTCGAAACCGCGCTGACGACGGCGGTGGAGGACGACCAGTTCCAGGTCTACTACCAGCCCAAGATCGATTTGCAGAAGGGCGGCATCATCGGCGCCGAGGCGCTGATCCGCTGGTTCCACCCCACCCTCGGCATGATCTCGCCGATCGCCTTCATCCCGATCGCCGAGGAGACCGGCCTGATCCGCGAGATCGGCGAGTGGGTGCTGCGGCGCGTTTGCCTGGACCAGCGGGAGCGGGCGCGCTCGGGCGCGGCGGTGGTGCCGGTGGCGGTCAACCTGTCGGCGGTGCAGTTCCGCGACGCCAACCTCGACCGCACCCTGCGCGGCCTGCTCGAGGAATTCGACCTGCCGCCCCGGCTGCTGGAGCTGGAGCTGACCGAAAGCGCGCTGGTGGAAGACATCGACCAGACCGTCGAAACCCTCTCGCGCCTCAAGGGGCTGGGGCTGTCGATCGCGATCGACGACTTCGGTTCCGGCTATTCGTCGTTCGGCTATCTCACCCGCTTCCCCATCGATTCCCTTAAGATCGACCGCGCGTTCGTGTGCAACATCCCGAGCAACGACGACGACATGACGGTGACCAAGGCGATCATCGGCATGGCCAAGGCGCTCGACCTGATGCTGGTGGCCGAAGGCGTGGAGACCGTGGAGCAGGCCCGGTTCCTCAAGGATCAGGGGTGCGACATGGCGCAGGGCTACCTCTACAGCCGCCCGCTGCCGCTCGGCGCGTTCCGCCGCCTGCTCGACGACGGCCTGCCCCGGCTGGTCTGACAATCCTTGCGGCCCTTCCGGATTTGCCGCATTTTCTTCGCTTCCGGAGATCTGGGGCGATGGCGATGAGCGGCGACCGCGTATTCCTGTACGACAGCACCCTGCGCGACGGCGCGCAGACGCAAGGCGTGGACTTCACCGCCGCCGACAAGGTGGCGATCGCCTCCGAGCTGGACCGCCTCGGCATCGACTACGTGGAGGGCGGCTGGCCCGGCGCCAACGCCACCGACGACCAGTTCTTCAGCCATCCGCCCGCCTTGCGCCGCGCGCGCCTCGCCGCCTTCGGCATGACCCGGCGCAACGGCCGCTCGGCCGAGAACGACGCGGGCTTCCAGGCGCTGCTCGGCAGCGGCGCCAAGGTCGTCACCCTGGTGGGCAAGGCGTGGGACCATCAGGTCGAGGTGGCGCTGGGGGTGGAGCGCGACGAGAACCTCCGCATGATCGGCGACAGCATCGCCGCCGCGCGGGCGCGGGTCGAGGAGGCGATGTTCGACGCCGAGCACTTCTTCGACGGCTTCAAGGCCAACCCGGAGTACGCCCTCGCGTGCGCCGAGGCGGCCCACCGCGCCGGGGCGCGCTGGGTGGTGCTGTGCGACACCAACGGCGGCACCCTGCCGCACGAGATCGCCGAGATCGTGGGCGAGGTGACGCGGCGCATCCCCGGCAGCCACCTCGGCATCCACTGCCACAACGACACCGACAACGCGGTCGCCAACTCGCTGGCGGCGGTGCGCGCCGGGGTGCGGCAGATCCAGGGCACGCTCAACGGCCTCGGCGAACGCTGCGGCAACGCCAACCTGGTGTCGCTGATCCCCACCCTGATGCTGAAGATGGGCCTGGAGACGGGGGTCTCCCGCGACGGCCTGCGCCACCTCAAGACCGTCTCCCACATGCTCGACGAGCGCCTCAACCGCGCGCCCAACCGCCACGCGCCCTACGTCGGCGCCTCCGCCTTCGCCCACAAGGGCGGGCTGCACGCCTCGGCGGTGGCCAAGGACCCGGCGTGCTACGAGCACGTCGACCCGGAGACGGTGGGCAACATGCGGCGCGTCGTGGTGTCCGACCAGTCGGGCCGCTCCAACATCCTCGCCCGTCTCGCCGACGCCGGGGTGGCGGTGGACCCGGCCGACCCGCGCATCGCCGACCTGCTGGCCGAGGTCAAGGCCAAGGAGGCGGACGGCCTCACCTTCGACGGCGCCGACGCCAGCTTCGAGCTGTTCGCCCGGCGCGCCCTCGGCGGCGTGCCGGAGTTCTTCCGCGTCCACTCCTTCCGCGTCATCGACGAACGCCGCTACAACGCCCAGGGCACGCTGGTCCACGTCTCCGAGGCGACCGCCCGGGTGCTGGTGGACGGGCGCTACTCGATGGAGGCGGGGGAGGGGCACGGTCCGGTCAACGCCCTCGACGCGGCGCTGCGCAAGGTGCTGGTGCCCGCGTTTCCCTCCCTCGAGCGCCTCGCGCTGGTGGACTACAAGGTGCGGATCATGGCGCCCGAACGCGGCACCGCGGCGGTCACCCGGGTGATGATCGAAAGCGCCGACGCCGCCACCGGCGCCCGCTGGACCACCGTCGGCGTCTCCGAGGACATCATCGACGCCTCGTTCAACGCGCTGCACGACAGCATCGTCTACTTCCTGATGAGGACCCAAGCGTAATGTCGGGTACCGACACTTCCCGGGCGCAGCCCGAGACCGTCACCAACGGGGCGGCCCCGGCGATCGTGCTGGTGCGGCCGCAACTGGCCGAGAACATCGGCATGGTGGCGCGCGCCATGCTCAACTGCGCCCTGGGCGAGATGCGCCTGGTGGCGCCCAACGAACCGGCCACCCACGAGCGCGCGGTGTCCGCCTCCTCGGGGGCGGATCTGGTGCTGCGCGCCTCCGCCGAGTTCCCCGACACCCGCGCCGCGATCGCCGACTGCCACTGGGTGCTCGCCACCACCGCCCGCCGCCGCGAGCAGGTCAAGCCGGTGATGACGCCGCACCGCGCCGCCGCCGAGCTGCGCGCGCGCATCGCCGCCGGGCAGAAGGTGGCGGTGCTGTTCGGGCCGGAGCGCACCGGGCTGGACAACGACGACGTGTCGCTGGCCGACGCGGTGTGCGAGGTGCCGCTCAACCCGGCGTACTGCTCGCTCAACCTCGCCCAGGCGGTGCTGCTGGTGGCCTACGAGTGGTTCCAGTCGGGCAGCGGCACGCCGCCCTACGAACTGGTGCTCAACGACACCCTGCCGGCCGAAAAGGATTCGGTGCTCAACCTCTACGCCCACATCGAGCGGGAGCTGGAGCTGTGCGGCTTCCTCCGCGTCGAGGACAAGCGGCCGAGCATGGTGCGCAACCTGCGCGCCCTGTTCAACCGCGTCGAGCTGACCGAGCAGGAGGTGCGCACCCTCCACGGCATGGTGGCGGAGCTGGCGCACGGCTCGCTGCGGCGCGCCCGCAAGCTCGGCATCGACGTGGACAAGCTGCGCGCCGCGCCGCTGCCGCTCTACACCAGCAAGCCGATCTTCGATTCGAGCTTCTGCGACAAGCTCACCCAGCTGCTGGTGTGGCGGCGCGACGTGCGGCGCTTCTCCACCGAGCCGGTGTCGGCGGCGGCGGTGGACGAGCTGATCGAGCAGGCGTGCCTCGCCCCCTCGGTGGGCAACTGCCAGCCGTGGCGCTTCGCCATCGTCGAGGACCCGGCGCGGCGCGCGCGGGTGCGGGCGAGCTACGAGGCCGCGAACGCCGAGGCGCTGGCGGGCTACGCGGGCGAGCAGGCGCGGCTCTACGCCTCGCTCAAGCTCTCGGGCCTCGACCGCGCGCCGGTGCAGATCGCGGTGTTCGCCGACCCGGACCCGGCCGAGGGTGCGGGCCTGGGGCGGCAGACGATGCCGCAGGCGGTGCACTATTCGGCGGTGGCGGCGGTGCAGACCCTGTGGCTGGCGGCACGTGCCCGGGGCCTCGGCCTCGGCATGGTGTCGATCCTCGACCCGGCCGAGGTGGCGGCGGCGTGCGAGGTTCCGCCCGCGTGGGACCTGATCGCCTACCTCTGCATCGGCTACCCCGAGGAGGAGCACGCCGACCCGGAACTGGTGCGTGCCGGATGGCAGGATCGCCTGCCGGTCGGGAGCGTCGTCCTGCGGCGCTGAAACCCTTGACATCCGCGGCTCGGCGGGTATGGTGTGCGCCTCATTTCCGGGAACGCGGATCGGGGGCGCTACGGCTTTGGCCCCGATCCCGTCGCCATTGGCGGCCTACCGGGACAAAAACATCGACAGACAAAAGGAACGTCCATGTCGAAGCGTCACGCGTGTAAGTACAAGATCGACCGCCGTCTCGGCCTCAACCTCTGGGGTCGCGGCAAGAGCCCGGTCAACAAGCGCGAATACGGCCCGGGCCAGCACGGCCAGCGCCGCAAGAAGCCCACCGACTACGGCACCCAGCTGATGGCGAAGCAGAAGCTCAAGGGCTACTACGCCAACATCTCCGAGCGCCAGTTCCGCCGCTACTACGCCGAGGCCTCGCGCCGTACCGGCGACACCGGCGAGAACCTCATCGGCCTGCTCGAGAGCCGCCTGGACGCCGCGATCTATCGCCTCAAGTTCGTGCCGACCCCGTTCGCCGCGCGCCAGCTGGTGAACCACGGCCACGTCAAGGTCAACGGCCGCCGCGTCAACATCGCGTCGTTCATGCTCAAGGCCGGCGACGTGATCGAGATCCGCGAGCAGTCGAAGCAGATGGCGCTGATCCTCGAAGCCACGGAATCCGGCGAGCGCGACGTGCCGGACTACTTCGACGTCGACCACAAGGCGATGCGCGGCACCTTCATCCGCATGCCGAAGCTCGCCGACGTGCCGTATCCGGTGTCGATGGAGCCGAACCTGGTGGTCGAGTTCTACAGCCGCTAACCCGGCGCCTCCGACCTCACGCAAAACCGCGCGGCCCGAAAGCCGCGCGGTTTTCGTTTGCGCGGGGACCTACGGGCGGCTCGGATAGATGCCGCGCACGCAGATGACATGGCGGCAGTGGCCCACCGGGTCGAGCTTCGGCAGGGCGAAGGTGGATTGCCCGTCGCCGCCGTAGGCGGTGCCGAGAATCGAGAACAGCGCCTGATTCTCCATGATGCGGATGGTGCGGCCGTCGCAATCCAGGTAGCCCTCGGGGGCGTAGCTGCCCGCGAACAGCTTCACGACGCCGATGAATTCCTCGTCCATGTGATCCCTCCCTCCCCGGGTTCGATGGAAACTCCATCCAGACTAACGCTTCGCGCGCAATCCGGGGAGGGTAATACCGCATTTTTCGGTCATTCGCGTGCGCGCGCGGCGTTGCGGATATGTGAAGGAGGGGCTTGCATTCCCTTTCGCGCGGGATGATGTTTCCCGAAAGGCCAACGCATAAGGCATTGCAAGAATGGCGGAAGGAACAGGCGGCGAGCACCCGGCCCTCGAACCCGACCGGGGCGACGCGCCGCCCAGTCTGAGGCGGGCCGAGCCCGCCGACCTCGACGCCCTGGTGGCGCTGGAAGACCGCGCGTTCGACGGCGACCGCCTGTCGCGCCGCAGTTTCAAACGGTTTCTCGAACGCTCCCGCACCTCGGACCTGCTGGTACTGGAGGAGGACGGGGTGCTGCTCGGCTACGTGCTGGTGGTCTACCGCAGCGGCACCGCGCTGGCGCGCCTCTATTCGATCGCGGTGGACCCGTCGAGCAAGGGCCGGGGCCTCGGCGCGCGCCTGCTGAGCGAGGCGGAGAGCGCCGCCTTCGCCCGCGATTGCGCGGTGATGCGCCTGGAATCCCGCCCCGACAACACGCCCGCCATCGCGCTTTACAAAAGCCGCGGCTACCGCCAGTTCGACGTGGTGCCGGATTACTACGAGGACCACGCGGCGGCGCTGCGCTTCCACAAATGGCTGGCGACCGAGCCGCCGCGTCCGGACCTGCGCACCCGCCGCCGGGTGCCGCCCTATTATCCGCAGAGCACCGAGTTCACCTGCGGCCCGGCGGCGATGATGATGGGGATGGCGGCGTTCGACCCTGGGCTGGCGCTCGACCGGCGCCTGGAGCTGCGGCTGTGGCGCGAGGCGACGACGATCTTCATGACCGCGGGCCTGGGCGGCTGCGACCCGGTGGGCATGGCGACGGCGCTGGCGCGCCACGGCTTCGACGTCGAGGCCTACGTCAATTCCACCGAGCCGCTGTTTCTCGATTCGGTGCGCGACCCGGAAAAGCGCGCGGTGATGACGGTGGCGCAGGAGGACTTCCGCGACCAGGCCAAGACCCTCGGCGTCGCCATCCACAACCGCCCGCTCTCCCGCGCCGAACTGCGCTACCGGCTCGACACCGGCGCGGTGGTGCTGGTGCTGCTGAGCCAATACCGCATGCTGCGTGCCCGCGCCCCCCATTGGGTCACCGCCTTCGCCCACGAAGGGCAGCGGATTTTCATCCACGACCCCTGGCTCGAACCCGACGACCACGAAACTCCGATGGCCGCCGCGGCGTTACCCATTCCTGAGGACGAGTTCGACCGCATGGCCTGCTACGGCAAGTCCCGCCTGCGTGCCGCCGTCGTGATCAAAGGAACCATCCGTAAATGACCGACTGGATCATCCTGGTCGATTCCCCCCGCGACGTCGGCCAGGCCGACTCCCCGCACAAGGTGATGACGGTGCGGGACTATCTGGCCCGGCCGCAACTCTTCAACAGCCTGCGCCCCACCATCATCAACCTCTCGCGCAACACCGCCTACCAGAGCGCCGGATATTACGCCTCGCTGCTGGCGGGGGCGCGCGGGCACCGGGTGATGCCGACGGTGCAGACCCTGCTGGAGCTGTCGCGCAAGGAGCTTTACCGCGACTCGCTGCCCGACCTCGAGGACAAGCTCAACCGCTGCCTCAAGGGGCGGGAGGACGTGCCGGAGGGGGATTTCAAGGTGTTCGTGGCGTTCGGCCGCACCCAGTTCCCCGGCCTCGACGGTTTCGCGCTGCTGCTGTTCGACTGGTTCCGCTGCCCGCTGATCGAGGTTTCGGTGGAGGCGGGGCCGTGGCACGCCATCGACAAGATCCGGCCGCTGGCGATCCACCGCCTCGACGACCACCAGAAGGCCTTCGCCATGGAGGCGATGGAGCGCCAGACCCGTCGTGGCTGGCAGGCGGCGAAGGGCAAAACCCCGGCCCGTTATTCCCTGGCGGTGCTGCACAACCCGCGCGAGGCGCTGCCGCCCTCGAAAAAGACCTCGATCGAACGCTTCGCCCAGGTGGCGCGACGGATGGGGCTGGAGGTGGACCCGATCGAGAAGCACGACCTCGCCCGCCTCGCCGAGCACGACGCGCTGTTCATCCGCGAAACCACCTCCATCGACAACCACACCTACCGCTTCGCCCGCCGCGCCGAGCAGGAGGGCATGCCGGTGATCGACGACACGGTGTCGATGATCCGCTGCACCAACAAGGTCTATCTCAAGGAACTGCTGGAATCCCACGACATCGCGATCCCCCGCAGCCTGGTGCTCAACGGCCGCGCGGCGCTGGACGATGCCGAGCAGACCCTGGGCTTCCCGATGGTGGTGAAAATCCCCGACGGCTCGTTCTCGCGCGGCGTCCACAAGGTGGACGACCGGGGCGCGCTGGACGAGCTGGCGGCGCGCCTGTTCGTCGACACCGACCTGCTGCTGGCCCAGGAGTTCATGCCCACCGACTACGACTGGCGGGTCGGCGTGCTCGGCGGCGAGCCGCTGTTCGCCTGCCAATACCTGATGGCCCCCAACCACTGGCAGATCATCAAGCACACCACCGACGGCCGCGCCGTGGAGGGCCGCTACAACACCGTGGCGGTGGAGGACGCGCCCCCCGACGTGATCGCCGCGGCGGTGAAGGCCGCCCGCCTGATCGGCGGCGGCCTCTACGGCGTCGACCTCAAGGTCAACGCCCGCGGCGTCCACGTCATCGAAATCAACGACAACCCCAACCTCGACAGCCACGCCGAAGGCGCGGTGCTGAAGGACGAACTCTGGTCCCGCCTAGTAAAATGGTTTCTGGCGCGGCTGGATGAGCGGTGAGGGGCCGTGAACAGTCGGACCGGATTTGAAAACGGGGCGAAGATTCCCGACATTGCGCCGGCAGGGGCGACGGCGAAGTCGGCAAGAAACCTTATTGCCGGGATAGATTGTTTGAAAGTCCGTAAATGGGAATTATGTGCCAGCTACCAACTCGGCAAAGGCCGCGTGCTTTTTTGCAGCCTCCATTGCCTGTAGCATTGCGCTGATTTTGTTGGCTAGTGTCGACAAGTACGTGTCTTCCGAAAGATAAGACGAAAAATTTTTCGTCTCTTCATTTCCTGTCAGAAGTGCCAGCAAGCTTTCCACCACCGGAGTCCACCGGGCAGTCAGTTCGACGAGAGAATACTCTTTCCCAGACTCCGGCGTGAAGCCGACGGTCTGGGCATCGCACTTCTTGCCGATAGCCGTCTCGATAGTGGCAGCCATCATCGCGATAAAAAAAGCTTTGAAGCGGAGGTTCCGCATAAGGTTGATCTGGCTCTCTTCAATCTTAATAAGCGCTCCCTGATCGGACTTCGATTTTAACGCAAGCCGATGGTTGTCAATGGCCTTGGAAAGCGAATAAACGAATAGAACGTGGCGAGCCTTCTTCCCATCAAAGGCATTTTGGTAAAGCTGCTTGCGATCGAAGATTTGGTTTTTGCCCCTTATCGCATCCTGGGGGCGACCATGGAAGGCGAGCAAGGGTTGCATGACTTCATCAATGCCGATCTCGTCTCCCGATCCTACAAAGCCCCGCTTGATGCTGTAGGTAAAACCGAGGTCTTTGAACTCTTGCGCCAAACGCTTCTGGTCGGGGTCGTTGCTGTACTGATCCCATGTCGTCATTGCATTCTGAGTATTGTTAAAGCGTACAATCTCTTGAATCGTCTCAGAATCCGAGCTCTCAATTACCCTGCACAGGACGCGCACGTTCCCAATATTTTTTTTGGTCAGGTCTACCGACCCGATTGAACCCGTTGTTTGTGCGCCGTTGATGATGGATATGCCTGAAAGTACGTGAGTCTTTGCCTTATCCTTACTCTTGTTCATGGCCATCGTCAGAATTGTGATGCCGTTGTTGAAGGCCCAGAAGTCAGCGGGTCGATTCTCGGCCGACTCCCTGATGCCAGCGTTTACCCGTCGGCGGCGGCCGCCACCCAAGAAACCTCGGTAGTTTGCAGAAAAAAGGCCATCCCCGTACTTGGTGTAGACGGTGTGAAGCCAGCTTCCAGGCACTGATGCGACATAAGCCTTCCACTTCGGACCTGTCTCTTCAAATGCAACGTCCGAAGGAAACTCGATGGTATCTTTCACTTCGATGTGTGAATCTTGAGAATCGTAGAGGTGCTGAATTTTGGCTGCACCCAGTTCTGTTGCCCTAACGGTGATTGAGGCTGAATTCAGCACTTTCTTGACATGCTCTTCGGCTGTCTGCAATTCGCGTGCGACATTCACGGATTCAGGGAGATTGTGGACGTAGAAGAGCTCGATGCTCTCAATTTCGTCCGCTACGAGCGCATTACGGCACTCCGAGACGATCTCCCTGATCGTGTCGGGGACTAGTTGAAGGTCGCCGGAAAAGAACCACGCCATGGCAGTATTTAGGTCTGCCGCCTTATTGTCGGGCGCTGAGTCGCGGAGCTTTGTAGCGAAATATCCCTGGGTCAACACCAAGCGTTTCGCATCATGGTCGAGATAGACGAAATCGATCTTCTTGTCGTTAGGACCATCGGTCAACGCGACCGCCGCCAGGGCCTCAAGATCGGCCTCTTCTAGATAACGAGCCATAACCCAGACGATATGGGCTTTCTCTTCGCCCAATTTATCGATGAGTGCCGTGCTTTTTCTAAAAACATCGATATAGGCCATAGTGACTCCTCGGAGGCATAACACACTGGGTGCTGCGGGACACAGTATTGCCTCATCGACGGTCCGCTTTGACCCACGCTTACACTATTAGCCTAACGGGCTTAGGTCTGTCACGGCTTCAGCGAAGGCGCCTTCCGATTATTTACTTTACTCGACGGCGCGCTGCTAGCAGAGGCTTGAAGCGAGGGAGACAAACGATCGCTCGTGGCTCGCCCTCAACGGCGCCGCTGCCTTGCAGAACGTCGGCTATCTGCAATCGGCCCTGATCCATGCAACACCCGCGATGGGCGCAAAGCGGCCCGTAGAAAATCCCGTCTCTACTCCCCCCGCCACTCCGCCTTGAGCCGCGCCACGGCGGCGAGGCGGTTCTCGAAGAGGGCGAGGATGGCGGGGGAGGGGGTGGCGGTTTCGCGGGTGCCGTCCCACTCGGCGATCGGGGTGGCGAGCTTTTCGCGTTGGCGGTCGAGCGAGTTGCCGGGCTGGAAGTGGATCAGCACCGTCTCCTCGGCGATCTCGCGGCCGAGCACCAGGTTGCCGAGCACGGTGCGGTAGAAGCTGTCCTCGCAGGTCATCTTGCGGAAGTCGGGGTGCTCGGGGAAACCCTCGATCATCTCGTGCCAGATCCGCCGCACGCACAGGTTCATCACCGTGCTGCGGTCCAGCGACGGCCCCCAGCTCGGGTGGATCGGCACGTCGAGCCGCCGCCGCGTCCACACGAAGCCGATGTCGCGGTCCGCCTCCAGCGCCGTGACGCAGGCGTGGAGGTGGGGCGGCAGGTATTCGTCGTCGGCGTCGAGGAAGCACACCAGCGGCGCGGAGGATGCCCGAACGCCCGCGTTGCGCGCCGGTCCCGCCCCCCGGTTCTCCTGGCGCACCGCCTTGAAGCGGATCGGCCCGGCGGGGGCGAAGCGGGCGGCGAGGGCGGCGAGAACCTCGGGCGTGGCGTCGGCCGAGCCGTCGTCCACCACCACGATCTCGGTGCGCAGGTCGAGGCCCGCCGCCTCGGCATGGTGGGCGGAGGCGGCGACGCTCTCCACCGCCTGGGCGAGGCTGTCGGCGGCGTTGTAGGCGGGGATGACGACGGCGACGCGAGAGGGCATGGCGGCTTCCCGGCACGAGGGCGTTGCGCACAGCATAGATCGTGAATAGTTAAGGCGGGGTGAGTCCGCGTATGGCAAAATCGTGGCACCGCAACCCCAGGGATCGCCGATGGTTCGCCCCTCCGAATGTCCGGTGACCGGACGCGACGCTTTCGACCTCACGCTCGACGCCCTGGGCGAGATCGCCCAGCGCCCGCACTGGCTGCTGCGCACGCTGTTGCTGCCGTTCGTGGCGGTGTGGACGATCCAGACGGTGTTCTACGAACTCGACCAGAACGGCCTGCTGGTGGAAAGCGTATGGATCACCCTGATGCGCTGGACCCTCGAGATCGGGGTGTTTCTGCCGTGCCTGCTGGCGTGGTGCCGGGTGGGGTTCCTCGGCATCGCCCAGGCCGAACCGCCGCACGCGCTCGAGCGCACCGGGCTGCGCGCGGCGTTCGACCTGCTGCTGATCGCGATGGCGGCGGTGACGGTGGTGGCGATCGGCCTCGATTTCGTCTTCACCACCCTCACCGGCAGCCGCACCGCCGGGTTTCCCGCGCGCGGGCTGGTGCTGTTCGCCGCCGGGCTGGTGGTGATTCCCGGGATCATGTTCGGCGCGGTGCGGCTGTTGATCGCGGTGGCGGCGGCGGCGATCGGCTGGCCCATCGGCCTGCCGGGGGCGCTGGTGCTCACCACCCATCACGCGGGCTGGCTCGCCGGAATGGGGCTGACCTTCCTCTGCCTGTTTCCGCTCGCCACCCAGAGCGTCGCCGGGCTGCGCGAGGTGATGGGCGGGCCGTTCGCCGACATGCCGGGGCTGTGGCGCGGCGTGTCGTTCGGGCTGGTGGGGCTGATCGCCGCGGCCTCGGCCCACGCCGTCGGCCACGCGCTGCGGCGCCTGCACGACGGCATGCCGAAGGACGACGGCGCGGAGTCTCAGGAAATCGGCTGAGCGGCGATGCCCGCCGCGTCCAGCAGCGCCTTGAGCGCGCCGGAGCGGGCGAGGTCGCGCACCTCCTCGCCGCCGCCGGCGAAGCGGCCGTGGATGTAGAGGTGCGGGGTTTCCGGCGCGTCCGCCGCGGTCTTGATCGCCTCGCGGATTTCCGGGTCGTCGTTGAGGTTCACCGCCTTGTAGGCCACGCCCATCAGGTCGAGGGCCTGGGTCACCGCCGCGCCCCGGTTGGTGAGCGGGAACATCGGCGTGCCTTCCATGTAGAGCACCACCGCGTGGGTCTCGATGTCCTTGCGGATGCGGGTGAACGCGGGATTCTCGTCCATCTTCTCCCCCGGATCAGACCCCGCCGGGGCCGATCCTGCGCAACAGGGCGCGCGGCGCGGAATAGATCGCCAGGCCCAGCCAGATGCAGGAAAACGCCCACGCGTGAGTCGCGGTGAAAGGCTCTTCGTAGATCTGCGTCGCCAGCAGGAACTGGCCGCTCGGGGCAATATACTGCATCAGACCGATGGTGGATAGCCGCACCCGCCGCACCGCGACGCCGAACAGCATCAACGGCAGCGCCGTCACCGGCCCGCCGAGGATCAGCATCAGGTCGAGGTGGGTGTCGGCGCCGAAGCTGCCCGCGCCCTGGTGCCCCAGCCACAGCAGGTAGCCGAGCGCCAGCGGGCCGATCATCAAGCTTTCGATCATCATCCCGCTCATGCCGTCCACCGGGATGGTCTTGCGCAGCAGGCCGTAGGTGGCGAAGGTGATCGCGAGCGACAGCGCCACCACCGGAACCTCGCCGAGGCGCACGATCAGGAAGGCGACGCCCGCCGCCGCGAACCCCACCGCCACCCACTGCCGCCGCGTCATCGTCTCGCGCAGGAAGACGAAGCCGAACAGCACGCTGATGAGCGGGTTGATGAAGTAGCCCATGCTCGCCTGGAGGATGTGGCCGCTCGACACCGCGAAGATGTAGATCAGCCAGTTCACCGAAATCAGCGAGGCGGTGGCGACCAGGGTGAGCATCGCCCGGCGGTTGCGCACCGCTGCGACCAGGGGCCGCCAGCCGCGCAGCACCGCGATCAGGGTCGCCATCGTCACCACGCTCCACACCACGCGGTGGGCGAGAACCTCGGGCGGCGGCAGGTGGGCGAGCTGCTTGAGGTAAAGGGGCAGAAGCCCCCAGATGCCGAAGGTGAGCAGGCCCGCGATCACGCCGATGCGGGCGGACGCGGGATCGGGCGAAGCGGGCGGGGGCGCGGACACGGGCGGAGCCTTCGGACAAACGAAAACGACCCGGCGGGTGGCCGGGTCGTCCGAATATGGGCGGCAATCGCCGCTTCGGCTACAGGATTTTCCGCGCGGCTGTCATGCCATGTAGGCGGGGAACCACGCCTCGTGCGCGGCCTTGAGGTCGGCGAGCGCCACCGCCTCGCCGTTCACCGCGAGGGCGTCGCCGCCGGTCTCGCCGAGGCGCTGCGCCGGAACCCCGGCGGCCTCGGCCGCCGCGAGCACCGCCGCCGCGTCCGCGACCGCCAGCAGATAGCGGCCCTGGTCCTCGCCGAACAGGCGGGCGTGCAGGTCGGCACCCTCCACCGCGAGCGCGGCGCCGATGCCCGAGGCCATCGCCATTTCCGCCGCCGCCACCAACAGGCCGCCGTCGGAGAGGTCGTGGCAGGCGGAGACGCGGCCGTCGCGGATCAGGCCGCGCACGAAGTCGCCGTTGCGGCGCTCGGCGGCGAGGTCCACCGGCGGCGGCGCGCCTTCCGAGCGGCCGAACAGGGCGTAGAGGTAGAGCGACTGGCCGAGGTGAGTGCCCGGGCCGCCGATCAGCACCAGCGCCTCGCCGGGGGCGGTGAAGGCGATGCCGACGCTCTTTTCCACCTCGGGCAGCAGGCCGACGCCGCCGATGGTCGGGGTCGGCAGGATGCCCTGGCCGTTGGTCTCGTTGTAGAGCGACACGTTGCCCGAAACCACCGGGAAGTCGAGCGCGATGCAGGCTTCCGACATGCCCTGGCAGGCCTCGACGAACTGGCCCATGATCTCGGGGCGCTCGGGGTTGCCGAAGTTCATGTTGTCGGTGATCGCCAAGGGTGTGGCGCCCACGGCGGTGAGGTTGCGCCAGGCTTCCGCCACCGCCTGTTTGCCGCCCTCGACCGCGTCGGCGGCGACGTAGCGCGGGTTGACGTCGGAGGTGGCGGCGAGGCCCTTCTTGCTGCCGTGGATGCGGATCACCGCCGCGTCGCCGCCCGGGCGCTGCACGGTGTCGCCCATCACCATGTGGTCGTACTGCTCCCACACCCAGCGGCGCGAGCACCCGTCCGGCCCGCCCACCAGCGCCTTGAGCGCCTCGGGCCAGGCCTTGGCGGGCACGTCGTTGGCGGCGAGCAGCGGCTGCTTCGTGCCCGGCACCCAGGGGCGGTCGTATTCCGGCGCGGCCTGGGCGAGGGGGTCGATGGGGAGGTCGGCGACCACCGCGCCGTCCTTCTTCAGCACCATGCGGCCGGTGTCGGTGAGCACGCCGATCACCGCGAAATCCAGCTCCCACTTGTCGAACACCGCCTTGGCGACGCCCTCCTTGCCGGGCTGGAGCACCATCAGCATGCGCTCCTGGCTTTCCGAGAGCATGATTTCGTAGGCGGTCATGCCGGTTTCGCGCACCGGCACCTTGTCGAGGTCCAGCTCCACGCCGAGGCCGCCCTTGGAGGCCATCTCGAACGACGACGAGGTGAGGCCCGCCGCGCCCATGTCCTGGATCGCGACGATCGCGTCGGTGGCCATCAGCTCGAGGCAGGCCTCGATCAGCAGCTTTTCGGTGAAGGGGTCGCCCACCTGCACGGTCGGGCGCTTTTCCTCGGAATCCTCGGAGAACTCGGCGGACGCCATGGTGGCGCCGTGGATGCCGTCGCGGCCGGTCTTGGAGCCGACGTAGACCACCGGGTTGCCGACGCCCGAGGCCTCGGAATAGAAGATCTTGTCGGTGTCCGCCAAGCCGATGGTCATGGCGTTGACGAGGATGTTGCCGTTGTAGGAGGGGTGGAACTGCACCTCGCCGCCCACCGTCGGCACGCCGACGCAGTTGCCGTAGCCGCCCACGCCCGCCACCACGCCCGCCACCAGATGGCGGGTCTTGGGGTGGTCGGCGGCGCCGAAGCGCAGCGCGTTGAGGTTCGCCACCGGCCGCGCGCCCATGGTGAAGACGTCGCGCAGGATGCCGCCGACGCCGGTCGCCGCGCCCTGGTAGGGTTCGATGAACGAGGGGTGGTTGTGGCTTTCCATCTTGAAGATCGCCGCCTGGCCGTCGCCCAGGTCGACCACGCCCGCGTTCTCGCCCGGCCCGCAGATCACCCAGGGGGCCTTGGTCGGCAGGGTCTTCAGCCACTTCTTCGACGACTTGTACGAGCAGTGCTCGCTCCACATCACCGAGAAGATGCCGAGTTCGGTGATGTTGGGGGTGCGGCCCATGATCTCGAGGACGCGCTGGTATTCGGAGGGCGAAAGACCGTGCTCGGCGACGATCTCGGGGGTGACGGCGACGGAATTGTTCATCACGGGAAGTCCTTGGATCGAGATCAGCCGAGGGCCTTGAGCAGCGCCCGGAACATCGGAACGCCGTCGGTGCCGCCGAGCAGCGGGTCGGCGAGGCGTTCGGGGTGGGGCATCATGCCGAGGACGTTGCGCTTTTCGCTCAAGATCCCGGCGATGTTGCGCTGCGAGCCGTTGGGGTTGGCCTCGGCCGTGGCGTGGCCCTCGGCGTCGCAATAGCGGAAGGCGACGCGGTCCTCGTCCTCCAGCCGGTCGAGCACCGCGGCCTCGGCGAAGTAGTTGCCGTCGTGGTGCGCCACCGGAATGCGGATCACCTGGCCCGCGTTGTATCCGGCGGTGAAGTCGGAGTTGGATGTCTCCACCTTCAGCAGCACGTCGCGGCAGATGAACTTGAGTTTCCGGTTGCGCATCAGCACGCCCGGCAGCATCCCCGCCTCGGTCAGCACCTGGAAGCCGTTGCAGATGCCGAGCACCCGCACGCCCTTTTCCGCCCGCGCCTTGACCGCCGCCATGATCGGCGAGTGGGCGGCCATGGCGCCCGAGCGCAGGTAGTCGCCATAGGAGAACCCGCCGGGAACCACGATCAGGTCCACCTCGGGGAGGTCAGCCTCGCGGTGCCAGACCATAACGGGCGCGCGCCCGGTGACGTGGGCGAGGGCGGTCGCGGCGTCGCGGTCGCAGTTGGAGCCGGGGAAGACGATGACGGCGGCTTTCACGGTGTGGGCGTCCCTTGGTCGCGGTGACGGCTGAAGATCAGCCTTCGAAGTCGATGGCGAAGTTCTCGATCACGGTGTTGGCGAGGAGCTTGCGGCAGGCGTCCTCCACCATCGGCCGGGCCTTTTCGCGGTCGGTTTCGGCGAGGTCGAGTTCGATGAACTTGCCCTGGCGGACGCCGTTGATGCCCGCGAAGCCGAGCGCTTCGAGCGCGTGGTGGACGGCCTTGCCCTGGGGGTCGAGGACGCCCGCCTTGAGAGTGACGTGGACTTTGGCTTTCATGGTCTGCGTTGGCTCCCTTATTGAACCGTTTCCGGCCCTTGCAGATCGTGCGGCGCGCTTTCGGGGATGATGCCGAGGCGCTTCGCCACCTCCTGGTAGGCGCGTTCGACGTTGCCGAGTTCCAGGCGGAAGCGGTCCTTGTCGAGGCGCTCGCCGGTGGCGATGTCCCACAGGCGGCAGGTGTCGGGCGAGATTTCGTCGGCGAGGATGATCTGGATGTCGCCGTTGTCGTGGTAGAGGCGGCCGAACTCCAGCTTGATGTCGACCAGGCGGATGCCGATGCCGAGGAACAACCCGGAGAGGAAATCGTTGATCCTGAGGGCCATCGCCATCATGTCGTCGAGGTCCTGCACCGTCGCCCAGCCGAACGCGGTGATGTGCTCCTCGGAGACCACCGGCTTTTCCAGCTCGTCCTTCTTGTAGAAGTATTCGACGATCGAGCGCGGCAGCGGCGTGCCGTCGGCCATGCCGAAGCGCCGCGCCAGCGAACCCGCGGCGGCGTTGCGAATCGCCACCTTGAGCGGAATGATCTCCACCTCGCGCACCAGTTGCTCGCGCATGTTGAGGCGGCGGATGAAGTGGGTCGGCACGCCGATCTCTTCGAGCCGGAGCATCAGGTATTCGGAGATGCGGTTGTTGAGCACCCCCTTGCCGGTGATGGTGCCGCGCTTCTTGTTGTGGAAGGCGGTGGCGTCGTCCTTGAAATACTGCACCAGGGTGCCGGGTTCCGGCCCCTCGAACAGGATCTTCGCCTTGCCTTCGTAGAGTTTTTTCGGTCGTGCCATGCTGCGTCGCGCTTTCGCCGGGAGGCCGTGTTGCCGCGGACGGCAACGGAAACGGATAAGGGCGCGCCCGGCGGAGGCCGGGGCGCGCGGTTCGGTGTTCGTATATCAGCGATGCGGGGCGAGAACAACGATATCTCGCCCCGCGCCGCCCCGCGCCGGGCGTCTCCGGGGCGCGGAAGCGCGGGCGCGGCGGCCGGATCCGCGGAGTCGCGGCGCGCGATCCTGCGAATACGGAGCATTCGAATTAATTTCGTCGGCGACCCTTGTCGATGGTGTGGGAGGTCATATATCCAACGTAATAAACCTTGCACCCTGGAGGTCGATCATGATGAATAACTTTACGCTGCTGGAGCGAGGCCGCGAAGCCCGTCATGCGATGCAGCAGGAACTCGTTTTCAAGGTTTACGGCCGTCGCAACCAGCTGTTCTGCCAGTGGGCCGCGGGCGTGATGGGTCTCGAAGGCCGCGCCGCGATCGCCTACGTGCGCGAGGTTCTCGACCACACCTTCGGCGACACCGACTCCAACCGCCTGTTGGAGATGGTCGGCCAGGACCTGGAGCGCAACGGCCTGCGCTACAACGACGTGAGCCTGCTCGAAAAGCTCTACGAGTTGGAAGGCGCCGCCTGCGGCGTGGTGATGTCGGAGATCACCGGCAAGGTGGTGGTGCCGTTCCGCCGCACCCGCGCCGCGATCGAGCGCACCGCCGCCGCCGGGGCGACCGCCGCGCTGCTGCACATCGACACCGCGCTGAAGCGCGCCAAGGCCGAGACCGAGCCGAACCTCGAATTCCGCGACATGTTCATGTCGGTGGTGCATCCGGACTACACCCCGGAGAGCCGCGAGGCGGCCGAGTAACCTTCCGCACCCCTTCCGGGATGCCGAAACAGCCCCGCCGCGCGCGGGGCTTTTCGTTGGTCGGGCGCGCCGTTTTCAGATCCCTTTCGGCCACCTATCTCCTGTCCGATCCCATCGAGGAGACCGTTCGTGAGCCGCCCCCCGGAAACCGTGACCTACCTGTTCGATCCCCTGTGCGGCTGGTGCTACGGCGCCACCGACGCCCTCGACGCCCTCGCGGCGCATCCGGGGATTTCCCTCGACCTCGCGCCCACCGGCCTGTTCTCCGGCGCGGGCGCGCGGGCGATGGACGAGGCCTTCGCCGCCTACGCCTGGGACAACGACCGCCGCATCGCGCGCCTCACCGGCCGCACCTTCGCCGAGGCCTACCGCCGGAACGTGCTGGACGGGCGGGGGCGCTTCGATTCCGGACCGGCGACGCTGGCGCTGACGGCGGCGCGGCTCGCCGACCCGGGCGCCGAGCGGGCGGCGCTCAAGGCGATCCAGGCGGCGCGATATGCGGAGGGGCGCGACGTCACCGACCCCGGTGTCCTCGCCGACGTTCTCGACGGCCTCGGCCTGGCCGTGGCGGCGCGGCGGATCGTCGCCCCCGACGCCGAGCTGGTGGCCGCCGCCGACGCCCGCACCGCGGCGGCGCGGGCCGAGATGCGGCGTTTCGGCCTCGGCGGCGTGCCCGCGTTGCTGTGGGGCGAGGGGGCTGGGCGCCGCAGCCTCGGCAGCGCCGCGCTGTTCGGCGACGCGAGCGCGCTGATCCGCAGCCTGACGGCGGGCTGACGGCGCGGCTTTTCGTTTGTCGGCGCGCGATTCCTTGGGCAGAATTCGCGTTATCGGTGCGCTCTGCCGCGGGGGGAACGAATGAAATCCGGAATCGTGCGGATCGTCGCGCTGGCGGCGCTCCTGGGGCTGGGCGCGTGCACGCCGCCGATGGAGTTTCCCGAGGTGGCGCAGCGGCCGCCCCTCGAGGTCGGCCGCGACGCCGGCAAGATCGCCTTCGGCCGCGCGCTGTCGAAAATCCCGCTCGGCACCCAGGTGGCGGCGGTGCCCAACATCGGCGGCGGCCCGCGCGAGTGGGGCTGCGGCCAGAACCGCATGACCGGGGTGGAGTGGGGCGGCCGCATGGTCGCCACCTGGACCAGCGGCCTCGGCGAAATCTTCCACGACACGATGAAGGCGGCGGGCTACGACGTCGTCGGCGACCCCACCCAGCTGTTCGAGGCGGGGCAGGACCGGGAAGGCGCGCGCTATGCCGTGGGCGCCCGCCTGGTGGACCTCAAGGGCAACTTCTGCGAGGTGGTGACGCCCCTGATCGCCGCCAGCACCAACACCCTCAAGGGCGAGTTCTACCTCAAGGTGGAGTGGGAGGTGTATTCGCTGCGGGAGCGCCGGGTGACCGGCAGCGTCGTCTCCGAGGGAGTCGGGCGCCTGCAGCAGCCCTCGGCGGCGGCGGTGGAGCGCACCCTGCAACTGGCGTTCGCCGCCGCCACCGCCAACCTGGCGGCGGACCCGCAGTTCCTCGCCCTGGTGAGCGAGGACGCGGCGCCCAAGGCGGCCAAGCCGCGCGCGCCCGGCGACACCCTGGCCCTCGCCGGGATGCGTCCGCTCGCCCGGCCGCTGGCGCAGAGCCTGGAGCAGCTGCTCGACGGCGTGGTGACGCTGTTCACCGGCAACGCCATGGGCAGCGGCTTTTTCATCACCGCCGACGGCTACGGCCTCACCAACCAGCACGTCGTCGGCACCGCCGAGACGGTGACGGTGCGGCTGCGCTCGGGCGTGGAGATCGAGGCCAAGGTGCTGCGCCGCGACTACACCCGCGACGTCGCCCTGTTCAAGGCGCCGGTGCAGGTGCTGCGGCCGTTGCCGCTGGCGTCCGACGGCAAGCTGGCGCTGCTCGACGAGGTGTTCGCCATCGGCACCCCCGCCAACCCGGCGATGCAGTCCAGCGTCACCAAGGGGGTGGTGGGGGCGTTCCGCCGCTTCCGCTTCCGCGGCGCCAACCAAACCTACATCCAGGCGGACGCGGG
The DNA here is from genome assembly GCA_030604885.1 of Alphaproteobacteria bacterium. Lineage (GTDB taxonomy): Bacteria > Pseudomonadota > Alphaproteobacteria > Rhodospirillales > Rhodospirillaceae > Oleispirillum. The sequence continues at coordinate 139,176 of JAUVUZ010000001.1, forward strand.
GATCGCCGGCGGCAACAGCGGCGGCCCGCTGGTGGACGCGCGGGGCAACGTCGTCGGCCTGTCGGATTTGGGCATCGGCGACGCGGCGCACCTCAACCTGTTCATCCCGGTGGCCGAGGCGCTCGCCGCCCTCAACCTGACGGTCGAACCCACCCTGCGCTGGCGCGACTGAAAAACGCGAAGGGCGGAGCCGCGCGGCCCCGCCCTCGGTTGCCTTGGGACGCCGTGGATCAGCCGAACACGCGGGCGAAGATCGTGTCGACGTGTTTGGTGTGGTAGGCCATGTCGAAGATGCCTTCGAGGGTGGCGGCGTCGAGGCGCGCGGCGACCTCCGGGTCCGCCTTGAGGAAGTCGAGGAACGCGCCTTCCCCCGCCCACACCCGCATCGCGTTGCGCTGCACCAGGCGATAGCTGTCCTCGCGGCTCACCCCGGCCTGGGTCAGCGCCAGCAGCACCCGCTGGGAGAAGATCAGGCCGCCCAACTGGTTGAGGTTCCGCTCCACCGCGTCCGGGTAGACCACCAGCTTGTCGATCACGCCGGTGAGGCGGGCGAGGGCGAAATCGAGGGTGACGGTGGCGTCCGGGCCGATCATCCGTTCCACCGAGGAATGGGAGATGTCGCGCTCGTGCCACAGGGCGACGTTCTCCATCGCCGGGAGGGCGTAGCTGCGCACCATCCGCGCGAGGCCGCAGAGGTTCTCGGTGAGCACCGGGTTGCGCTTGTGCGGCATCGCCGAGGAGCCTTTCTGCCCCGGCGAGAAATATTCCTCCGCCTCGCGCACCTCGGTGCGCTGCAGGTGGCGGATTTCGGTGGCGACCCGCTCCACCGAGCTGGCGATCACGCCGAGGGTGGCGAAGAACTGGGCGTGGCGGTCGCGCGGGATCACCTGGGTGGAGATCGGCTCCACCGCGAGGCCGAGCTTGTCCGCCACGTGGGCCTCGACCCGGGGGTCGACGTTGGCGAAGGTGCCGACCGCGCCCGAGATCGCGCAGGTGGCGACTTCCGCCCGCGCCGCGACGAGGCGTTCCCGCGCGCGCTTGAACTCGGCGTAGAAGCCCGCGAACTTCAGCCCCATCGTCACCGGCTCGGCGTGGATGCCGTGGCTGCGGCCCATGCACACCAGGTCCTTGGTCTCGCGGGCGCGGCGCTCACAGGCGGCGAGCAGCTTGTCGAGGTCGTCGAGCAGGATGTCGGCGGCCTGGGTCAGCTGCACCGCGAGGCAGGTGTCGAGCACGTCCGACGAGGTCATGCCCTGGTGGACGAAGCGCGAATGGTCGCCGATGTGCTCGGACAGCTCGGTGAGGAAGGCGATCACGTCGTGCTTCACCTCCGCCTCGATCGCGTCGATGCGCGCGATCCGCGCCGGGGTGTAGGGCAGGTCGCCCTTCGCCCACACCGCCTGGGCGGCCTCCGCCGGGATCACCCCGAGGGCGGCCTGGGCGTCGCAGGCGTGCGCCTCGATCAGGTACCAGATGTGGAAACGGTTCTCCGGCTGCCAGATGGCGGTCATCGCGGGGCGGGAATAGCGCGGAATCACGGGCGGCTCCTCGGGGTTCGGGGGTGGTTGCGAAAAATCCGGCGATCCGGGCGGCGTGTCAAGCGCGCTCTCTGGCGTCCCGGCATGCCGCAGAGTATCATCCCGGCCATGTCCGATGCCGAATTCCTCGACGAGATCGTTCTGCTGGCCGACCCGCTGCTGCTGCCGGTGCTGGCGCAGACCCTCATGGTCGCCCATCCGCTCGCCTCGCCCGAGGCGCTGATGCGGGCGAAATCCTATCTCGTCGTCACCCCGGTGGCCGATCTCGCCGCGCTCGAGGCGCGGGCGGCGCAGCCGCTCGAAGGTGCGCGGCTGGTGATCTGCGGCTCGCCGGAAATCGTGCCCGCGGCGCTGCTGGCGCGCTTCCCCGGGCCGTCGTACAACATCCACCCCGGCCCGCCGGAGCGGCCCGGGCGCTTCCCCTCGGTGTGGGCGCTCTATCGCGGCGACCGCGCGTTCGGCACCACCGTCCACGAGGCGGCGCCGCAGGTGGACGCCGGACCGATCGTCGCGGTGGAACGCTTCCCGATTCCCGAAGGCTGCGACCGCGCCGCCCTCGACACCCTGAGCCTGACCTCGGTGCTGCGCCTGCTGGTGCGGCTCGCCCCGGCGCTGGTGGCGCGCGCGCCGCTCGCCCACATCGGCGAGAGGTGGGGCGGCCCGCGCACCCGACTGGCCGATTTCGAGGCGCTGTGCCGCGTGCCCGAGGACGCCGACACCGCCGAGTTCGCGCGTCGCTACCGCGCGGTGGGCGAGGGGCCGGACCATGCCATCGAGATCACCCGCTTCGGCCACCGCTTCCGCCTCGACAACCGCCGCGACGCGCCGGTGACGGTGGCGGGCCTGGTGCGGCCGTCGTGATGCGCGGGGAAGGGGTTCCGCTTGGCCGCACCTGACAGAGAGGGGGGAACCGGGCAGGCGATCGGCAGCCTGCTGATCGTCCTTGGCACCGCGATGTGGGTGCCCGCGCTCGTCGACCTCGCCGCCGGGGGCGCGGTGTGGAGCGGCTTCGCGCTCGCCTCCGGCGTCACCGTGTTCTTCGGGGTGATGCTGCTGTTCGCCACCCGCGGCGCCAGCTTCGGCGCCACGCCGTTGCGGCGGGCGTATTTCATCACCGTCGGCGCATGGGTGATCCTGCCGCTGTTCGGGGCGCTGCCGTTCTGGATGTCGGGACTCGGCATCTCCTTCACCGACGCGGTGTTCGAGACCGTCTCCGGTCTCACCACCACCGGCTCCACCGTGCTCGTCGGCCTCGACGGCATGCCGCTCGGGATTCTCCTCTGGCGCGCGCTGCTGCAATGGATGGGCGGCATCGGCATCGTGGTGATGGCGATCGCGATCCTGCCGATGTTCCGCGTCGGCGGCATGCAGATGTTCAAGCTCGAAAGCTCGGAAAAGACCTCCGACAAGATCTCGCCGCGATTACGGAGCGTGGCCGGCCGCATCGGCGTGGCCTACATCGCCCTCACCCTCGGCTGCGGCGTGGTCTACTGGATGCTGGGGATGACGCCGTTCGAGGCGGTGGTCCACGCGATGACGACGCTCTCCACCGGCGGCTATTCCACCTCCGACGCGTCGATGGGGCATTTCGACAGCCTCTCCCTCGAATGGGCGGGGACGGTGTTCATGCTCGCCGGGGGAACGCCGTTCGTGCTGTTCGTGCTCGCCGTCACCGGTCGCGGACCGCTGGTGATCCTGCGGGATTCGCAGGTGCGGCGGATGCTCGTCACCGCGCTGTCCGCCGCGCTGCTGGTGACCGCGTGGCTGGTGTTCGCCAACGATTTCGATCCCTGGACCGCGTTCACCCGCTCGCTCTTCAACCTCGTCTCGGTGATGACCACCACCGGTTACGCCTCCACCGATTATTCGCTGTGGGGGCCGCCCGCGGTGGCGGTGTTCTTCTTCATGACCTTCGTCGGCGGTTGCGCCGGGTCCACGGCGGGCGGCCTGAAGATGTTCCGCTTCGAGATTCTCTGGCAGGATATCGTCAAGGAATGCCGACGCCTGCTGTATCCGCACGGCGTGTTCCTCGATAGGATGGCGGGGCGGCCCGCCAACGAGGCGCTGGTGCGCGACGTTCAGGTGTTCGTGCTGTGCTACGCCGCCACCTGCGCCGCGCTGGTGGCGGTGCTGGCATGCTTCGGGCTGGATTTCATCACCGCGCTTTCGGGCGCGGCCACCGCGCTCGCCAACGTCGGCCCGGGCCTCGGCCCGATCATCGGCCCGGCGGGCAACTTCGCGTCGCTGCCCGACGGCGCGAAATGGGCGCTCGACGCGGGCATGATTCTCGGCCGTCTGGAGTTCCAGACGGTGTTCGTGATGATGACCGCGCATTTCTGGCGCGATTGACGTGCCCCCCGCAGCAAGGAGGACCCCGATGAAGGCGATGATCGTTCCGGTGACCGCGTTTTCGCAGAACTGCACCGTGATCTGGTGCGAGGAGACGCTCGAAGCGGCGGTCGTGGATCCGGGCGGCGACCTCGCCGAGATCGAGGCGGCGGTGGCGCGCAAGGGCCTCAAGGTGGTGCGGATCCTGCTCACCCACGGCCACGTCGACCACATCGCCGGCACCGCGGCGCTCAAGGCCAAGCTCGGCGTGCCGGTGGAAGGCCCGCACCGGGCGGATGCCTACCTGCTGGAGGCGCTGCCGGATTCCGCGCGGGGCTACGGCTTCCCGCCCGCCGAAACCTTCACCCCCGACCGCTGGCTCAAGGATGGCGACACCGTGAGCTTCGGCAAAGAGACCCTCGAGGTGTTGCACTGCCCCGGGCACAGCCCCGGCAGCGTGGTGTTCTTCCACCCCGGCGAGCGGGTGGCGCTGGTGGGCGACGTGCTGTTCCAGGGGTCGGTGGGCCGCACCGATCTGCCCGGCGGCAACGCCAAGGACCTGGTGGCGTCGGTGCGCAACAAGCTGTTCGCGCTGGGCGACGACGTGGTGTTCATCCCCGGTCACGGCCCGCTCTCGAGCATCGGCGACGAGCGCAAGTCCAACCCCTACGTCGGCGACGGCGCGGTTTAGAGCAATTTCTTCTGGCGGAAGCTGATGTAGCGGCCGGGGGCGACGATGATGTGGTCGAGCAGGGCGATGTCGACCGTCGCCAGGCCCTGCTTGATCTGCCGCGTGGTGTCCACGTCGGCCTGCGAGGGCGTGGGGTCGCCCGAGGGGTGGTTGTGGAACGTCCCACGTAATTTACTAAAGTGTTGAATTTCCGGTCTTTTTTCGATGTGTCTGTTGAGTAGGTGCCGGTAATTGGGGTCTGTTTTTGTGATCGAACGTGACCTCACACCTGATCCCCGTCGCTCCCGGTGAGTCTCCTTGAAGCCCGGCAACGAATCTTATTCGTTTCGTCCCAGGCCTCAAGCTCCACGATGGGATAGAGCACGGCTTTGCCGATCTTCACGAAGGAAGGCCCGATTTTCATCGCACGCCAATTGCGAAGCGTGCCGACAGACACTCCTCCGCGATAGCGTTCCGATACTTCTTCGGCGGTGAGAAATTTTCCGTCAGTCATCCGTCCTCCTTTGATCGGCGTGAGGTCGCCGATCGTTTGCTGATGAGAAAGCGCGAGACGCTTTTCAGTGGAGATACCGATCCCTGTCGGGCCCGCCTGCGAGCATTGGCTCACGCTGCTACACGAACGACCATGTAGTTCGATCCAACGGGCGGAAAGGGTGATTCGGTCGGAGTAGGGCTCCTGGCTATCGGCGGTTAAACATAGGCGGGTCGCGCGGACGCTCGTCCGGCCGGCGACGCCGAATCGGTCTCCAACGTGAACGCCTCGGCGCCCGCGCGCCGGGCACGGCCTTCACTTCAGCAGGCGTTCAAGCACCGCGACGGAATTGCCGATGCCGTGCATGACCATTGACGGATAGAGCGAGCTGGTCTTGTAGCGGACCCGACCGTAGAAGCCGCCTTCCCGAAACAGGATCGCGATGTCGAACAACGCCGTCTCAAAAAGGGGTTTGTCTACCAATCAACAGGAAATCACGATGAAGTGAAAACATCGTATTTTCAACGGGCTGGCGGTGTGGGAGTGGAGTATGAGAATCCTGCCGAAATGGCGCTAGGGGCAGAGACCTAGAGGGCGATCGGCGGCAAAGTGCGGGCGTGGCGGAGTTGGTAGACGCAGCGCATTCAAAATCCGCCGTCCTTACGGATATGTCGGTTCGTGTACGACCGCCCGCACTATCGTCTCATTCACCGCTGAGAAGGGATTGTTTGGGCCGCCCAGGCAAACCCGTAACGCCAAGTGGCGTTGATGTGGCTTATTGGCAGTCGTGGCCAATTCCGGCAAAGGACTTCACCAGATCATCGACGGCCTTCACCTGCGCGAGGAACGCCGGGATTTGGGCGAGAGGCAGGGCGCTTGGACCGTCGCACAAGGCCCTGTCCGGATCGGGGTGAGCCTCCACGAATAGTCCGGCCAGCGACAATGCCATGGCGGATCGAGCGAGTTCGAACGCCTGATCGCGGCGACCGCCGGAGCTGCTTGCTCCGGCCTGGCGCATTTGCAGCGAATGGGTGACGTCAAAAACGATCGGTACGCCAGCCGTCACGGTTTTCATGACACCAAAGCCCAGCATGTCGACAACGAGATTGTCGTAGCCGAAGCTGCTTCCCCGCTCGCATATGACGACCTGATGATTGCCGAAGTCCTCCAGCTTTTCGACGACATGCCCTATCTGGCTTGGGCTCATGAATTGCGGTTTTTTGACATTGACGACCTTGCCCGTTCGTGCGATCGCCTCGATCAGGTCGGTTTGCCTCGCCAGAAACGCGGGCAGTTGCAGCACGTCGCAGACCTCGGCGGCGACCGTAGCCTGTTCGGGAAGATGGATATCCGTGAGGACCGGGACGCCGAAGCTCGTGCGTACCTCCTGAAGGATTTTCAGGCCCTCATCGATCCCCGGCCCGCGATAGGATCGGTTCGATGACCGATTAGCCTTGTCGAAAGAAGCTTTGAAGACATACGGCATGTTCAGGCGCGTCGTCTCCGTCGTCATCACCTCCGCCACCCGCATGGCGAGATCGCGGCTTTCCAGCACGTTCACGCCGCCCATAAACACCATCGGTCGAGTGTTGCAAAACTCTATCGTCCCAAGCCTGACGGTCTTCACATTCACTCCTCGTTCAACTGTCGCTCCGCCTGGGCCGGTGGCACAGGTCGCAGGTTTCGATGTGGTGCGATCAATGGTCTTCCAGCGCGTCATCGTGCGGCTTCTGTCTATGAGGGCCTTTCAGCGAACAGGTCCAATCGACGAGTTGGGTGCGGACATGCTCCGGACGGAAGCCGATCCCAATGAGGCGGCCAGTCAGCCGGGGCAGCAGAGATGACCTGGCTATCAGCCGCATGAAGAGTGGAGGTTTCCGACTTCGCGTATTGCGCGCCTCACCCGCTCGCTTGCGACTGCGCATCATCAATTGCAGCTTCTGGGTCGCTTTGGTTGGAAAGCTGCGTCGGCGCTGTACGGCATCAAGCAAGCATGTTTGCAGCCGGCCCTCGCGCAAGGCTTCCGCCAGCGTGTTGGCCGTGGCTATAGCGTCCTGGATCGCGAGATTTACCCCGACACCGCCGATCGGCGACATGGCGTGGGCTGCATCCCCGATGCACAGCACGCCGGGTTTCCACCACGTCTTCAGCCGGTCGATCCGAACGCTCAGGAGGTGGACGTCATCCCAGGAGCGAATTTCTTCAAAGCGATCGTTCGGCAATGGCGCGACTTCGGCAATCCTCGCGCGAAGCGCGCTAAGCCCCTCCGCTTTCAGGGTATCGACGGTTCCCTTGGCAAGGACATAGCCGCATTGCCAGTAGTCGCCACGATCGATCAAAACCAGCCCCTGCCGCGGGCCGGCATGCCCCATCGCCTGCTGGGGATCGCCGGCCTCTTTCGAGACCTTCATCCAGAGAAGATCGGTGGCAGTACCGAAACTCTGCACGTCAAGTCCTGCCGCCTTGCGGACGATCGAATTGCGTCCATCCGCCCCGATCACGAGATCGGCTTCCAGAACGAGGTCGCGGTCGCCCTGGCGCACGTTCACGCCGACAACGCGTTCGTTGTCCCAACGAAGCGAGGTTACTTCGGTCGACATTTGCAGTCGGAAACGCGGATATTCCCCAGCCTTTTCCGCCAGAAAATTCAGGAAGTCCCATTGCGGCATGAAGGCGATGAACTTGGCGCGCGTCGGTAGCCTGGAGAAATCGGCGATCGTGGCGCTGCGCCCGGCGATCTCGGCGTGGAGCTGGTAGGCTTTCTGGTGGGGAAGAGCGAGAAGCTCGTCGAGGAAGCCAAGCTCGTGGATCGCTTCGAGGGTCGACGGGTGGATGGTGTCTCCGCGAAAGTCCCGCAGGAAGTCCTGATGCTTTTCTATGACCGTGACGTCGACGCCCGACCGGGCCAGTAGGAGACCGAGCATCAGGCCCGCCGGTCCCGCACCGACCACGATACAGCTCTGGCTCCTTTTCACATGGGAATAGTATCTCAACGTCGTGGGTCCTTGGGATGAGGCTAGTGAATCGATACGCGGCCTTTGCTTGAAGCTTTCACCTCAGCATCGCCATCGCGGCTGGTGTCATTCAAGGGCAAAATATCGAGCGGGATCAGATTCCCGTCATTCTCGCTTTCGGCAACGAGCTGAATCACCTTTTCGAGTGTTTCCAGTTGAACGATTTTTTCCTCGACCGCAGCGAGTTGCTCCTTTGCGATGCGGAGCGCTTCGGCCGGACTTGAGAATGAGACGTCGGCAAGTCGAAACAGATCCTTGATCGCCTCGATGCTGAAGCCGAGATCGCGGGCGCGGCGAATGAAAAGAAGGCGATGAACCGCGCCGTGGTCGTAGCGTCTCTGGTTTCCCTTGCTCCGCGAGCGCTCGCGCAGCAGCCCGATCTGCTCATAGTAGCGGATCGTAGGAATTTTGACGCCGGTGAGCTGAGAGAGTTCGCCGATGCCGATATCCATGTTTGAAGTCCCTTCCGGATAGCCGCGTGTTGATGTTTTGCTGTGTGTTCGATCGCTGAGGTCCTCGTGGCCCGACCACGCCGAGGTGCGGCGACGGCCACGGGCAGCCCCGGCGCGGAATCGTGTGCCGACCTCCTTAGGCGTGGGCTTCAGTCGCCTGCTGGGGCGACGCGCTCCGCCTGATCGCGAGCCGGCGCACGACCACATAGAAGATCGGCGTCAGGAGCAGGCCGAACAGCGTCACGCCGAGCATGCCGGCGAAGACGGCGATGCCCATGGCGTGCCGCATTTCGGCGCCCGCCCCGGTGGCGATGACGAGCGGAATCACGCCGGCGATGAAAGCGAGCGATGTCATCAGGATCGGTCGCAGGCGCAGGCGAGCCGCTTCGAGGACGGCGGTCAAGGGATCGACGCCTTCACCTTCCTTCGCTCGGGCGAACTCGACGATCAGGATTGCGTTCTTCGCGGCAAGACCGACCAGAACAACAAAGCCGATTTGCGTGAAGATGTTGTTGTCGCCGCCGGTGAACCACACCCCGGCGATTGCCGAGAGCAATGCCATTGGCGCGATCAGCAGGACCGCGAAGGGAAGGGACCAACTGTTGTACTGCGCCGCGAGGATCAGGAACGCGAGCAGGACGGACAGCGGGAAGACATACATGGCGGTGTTGCCGGCCTGCTTCTCCTGATAGGCGAGATCGGTCCATTCGAAGGCCATTCCCACGGGCAAGGTTTCCGATGCGATGCGCTCCATGGCGGCGGTGGCCTGCCCGAACGAGTATCCGTGCGCGGGACTGCCGCTGATGTCCGCAGACGGGAAGCCGTTGTAGTGCATGACACGATCGGGGCCTGAGCTGTGCTTGATGGTCAGCAGAGCCGAAAGCGGAATCATGTTGCCAGCTGCGTTGCGGACCTTCAGGCGGCCGATGTCCTCGGGCTGCATGCGGAACGGCGCGTCCGCTTGCACCATCACGCGGTAGGTGCGGCCAAAGCGATTGAAGTCGTTCGCGTAGAGCGATCCCAAGTTGACCTGCAACGTCTCGAAGATGGTGTTGAGCGGCACGCCTTGCGACTTCGCTTTCACCCTGTCGATATCGACCTGCACCTGCGGCGCGTTCACCTGGAAGCTCGCCAGCATTCCGGCCAGCTCGGGCATCTGCATCGCTCTGCCCATGATCGCGCCCTGCGCCTGAGCGAGCGCTTCGAAGCCGAGACCCGCTCGATCTTCGATCTGGATCTTGAAGCCGCCGGTCGAACCGAGCCCCGGAACGGGCGGCGGCGGGAACATGCCGGCAAAGCCATCGGGGATCTGGCTGAACTTGCCCATGAGCTTGCCGGCGATGGCGAAGGCCGAAAGCGACGGGTCCTTTCGTTCGTCGAACGGCTTGAGCATCGTAAACATGACAGCCGCGTTGGGGATGTTGACCATGCCGTTGACCGAGAGCCCCGGAAACGCGACGACACTCTCCACGCCCGGCTCGGCAAGCGCGATCTCCGACATTTTCTTAACCACAGCCTCGGTCCGGTCGAGCGAAGCGCCGGTCGGGAGCTGGGCGATGCCGACGAGGTAGTATTTGTCCTGGGCTGGCACGAAGCCGCCCGGCACCGTCTGGAAGCCGACCCACGTCATGCCGAGCAGGCCGGCATAGACGAGCAGGACGAGGCCACTGAGCCTCGCGGCACGGCGCACCGACCAGGCATAGGCGTTCGAGGCGCCGTCGAAAAAGCGATTGAACAGCCGGAAGAACCAGCCGAACAGGAAGTCGATCACGCGGGTCAGGAGATCGCGCTTCACGTCGCCGTGGTGGGGCTTCAGGAGCACGCCAGCAAGCGCCGGAGAGAGCGTGAGTGAGTTGATCGCCGACAGGATAGTCGAGATCGCAATCGTCAGCGCGAATTGGCGGTAGAATTCGCCCTGCAAGCCCGAGAGGAACGCCGATGGAATGAACACGGCCGACAGGACGGAGGTGATGGCAACGATCGGCCCCGTCACCTCGTCCATGGCCTTGCGCGCCGCCTCTTTCGGCGTTTCCCCAAGCGCGATGTGGCGCTCGACGTTCTCGACCACGACGATCGCGTCGTCGACCACGATGCCGATCGAGAGAACGAGGCCGAAGAGGGACAACGTGTTCAGCGAGAAACCGAACATATACATCAGCGCAAATGTGCCGACCAGGGAGACGGGAACGGCGACAAGGGGAATAATCGACGCCCGCCACGTCTGGAGGAACAGAACCACGACGATAACGACCAGCACGACGGCTTCGAGCAGCGTCATGACCACAGCTTCGAGAGACGCCTTGACGAACACCGTGGGATCGTAGGCGATCCGATATTCGATGCCTTCCGGAAAGCCCTTCTGAAGTTCGGCCATGGTGGTGCGGACGGCGCTCGATACGTCGAGCGCATTCGCGCCGGGGCTTTGGATGATCTGCATCGCGAGCGCCGGCTTGCCGTTGAGGAGGCTACGAAGGGCATAGGAGTCTGCGCCAAGCTCGATGCGGGCAACGTCGCGCAAGCGGGTGACCTGACCGTCGGTGCCTGTCTTTACGACGATCTCGCCGAACTGCTGCTCGCTGGACAGCCTTCCGAGCGTGTTGACCGTCACCTGAAACGCCGCCGAGGCTTCGGGCTGCTGGCCGACCGAGCCGGCGGCCACCTGAACGTTCTGTTCCTGAATCGCCCCAACGACGTCGCTGGCGGTCAGCCCCCTCGCGGCCACCTTGGCCGGATCGAGCCACACGCGCATCGAATATTCGCCGGCTCCGCCGAGGATGACGTCACCCACGCCCGGTAACCGGGCCAACTGGTCGCGAACCTGAAGGATCGCGAAGTTCGACAGGTAGAGGGGATCGTAGCGATTGTCGGGCGAGACGAGATGGACGACCATCAGGATGTCCGGGGACGTCTTCTGCGTCACGACCCCGATGCGCTGCACTTCCTGCGGAAGCCTGGGCAAGGCGCGCGAAACGCGATTCTGCACCTGAATCTGCGCCATGTCGGGGTCGGTGCCCTGCTTGAACGCAATGGTCAGGGTCATGCGTCCGTCGGTCGCCGCCTGCGAACTCATGTAGAGCATGTTTTCGACGCCGTTGATAGCCTGCTCCAGAGGGGCGGCGACGGTTTCGGCGATCACTTCGGGATTCGCACCGGGATAGCTTGCGGTAACCTGCACTGTGGGTGGCGTCACTTGCGGATACTCGCTGAGGGGGAGCTTCAGAAGCGTCAGACCACCGGCGATCAGCATCAGGACGGATAGAACGACCGCGAAGATGGGGCGGTCGACGAAAAAGCGCGGAATATTCATTGACGCGCCTCCTGCGATCCCGCGGCAGCTTGGTCACCGTTCTCAGCATCCCCCGGCAGCATGGAGATCATCTGCGGCACCACCTGCATGCCTGGGCGGACGAGTCCTTTCACAATGATCTTGTCGGCTGGCTTGAGACCCGCCGCGACGACGCGCAGGCCATCGATCATGGGTCCGATTTCGACCGGGCGGTATTCCGCCTTGTTGTCGGCCCCGAGAGCGAGAACGTAGCGCCGCCCCTGGTCGATACCGATCGCCTGATCGTCGATGAGCACGGTCTGGGCTGGTTCGGCCGTGACGAGCTTGACCCGCGCGAACAGGCCGGGCGTCAGCCTGCCGTCCGGGTTCTTGACGATGGCTCTTGCGCGGATCGTCCCGGTGCTCCGGTCCACGCGGTTGCCGAGGAAGTCGAGTTCGCCGGTATGCGGGAAGCCCGTATCGGTCATCAAGCCCAGATGCACCGGGAGCTTGCCGGCAACCGTTCCCGTCTCGGGTGCGCGGGCATTGGCTACAAAGCCGAGATAGGTGGCTTCGTCGATGTCGAAATAGACGTAGAGCGGGTCGGTCGCGACAATCGTGGTGAGGAGCGTCGCAGCGCCTGCATTGCCGCCGGTGACGAGATTGCCTTCTGTGATGAGAACCCGGTCGACGCGCCCTGCAATCGGTGCGGTGACGCGGGTGAAGGAGAGATCGAGTTCGGCGGCCGAGACGGCAACCTTGGCGATGTCGACTTGCGCCTGGCGTTGACGCCGCATGGCCTGCGCGTCATCGAAAGCCTTGCGTGGCGCGTTGCCTTTCGAAGTCAGCGCTTCGGTGCGCCCGAAGTCGATCTCGGCCTGATCGTGCAGAACGTTTGCCTGCTGCAACTGTGCCTTGGCCGCGTTCAGGGCCACTTCGAACGGTCGCGGATCGATCTGGAAGAGAAGCTCGCCGGGCCGCACGAGACCGCCTTCGGGAACGCTGACGGTGACGATCGCGCCGCCGACGCGCGGACGCAGCTCGATAGCTTTGGCCGCTTCCAGATGACCGGTAAACTCAACGGACGGCGCGACCTTGCGCGTGATGACCTCGGCAACCGGCACCTGCGGAACAGGCATCTGTGCCGGCTGCGCGACAGCCTCCGAGGCAGCGGTCGAGGAAGCAAGCGCCAGAACGCTTTTGGCGTAGGGTCCGATCTCGTCGCGATAGACGGTGGCAAGCGTGCCACCGGCGATGACGGCGCCGGCCAGGAATAGGGTGGCGGCTTTATTACTCATTCTCGTTCACCTTCAAAAGACGCGCGCTCCCGGCCAGCCGGATGCGGCGACGTTCATTTTTTTTGCGAAGGTGCGGTTTCCAACGATGGAAAGGTCAAGGGCCTTGGAAAAGTTTTTCCGAACGGACCCTTGACGCTGCCGCCTAGCCATGCAGCGGCCAACCGCATGCCTTGCTTCGCCGACGTCTTGGAGGAAGTGGAGTCCGTCCCCGAATGAGCGCGATGGATCAGCGTTACCGCGACGGGCTCCAGTCATGGGAAGCCGCCAGTCCTAACCGGCTGACGGCTCCTTGAGTGCGTGGGACTAGCGGCTTTCGGCCGGGACGAGGGGGCGAGAACGCATACCTTCATCGCGACCGTCATCGGCAGACTTCGCCCCCTTGAAACGCAAGAGCCGCAACGCATTCAGCGTAACGATCGCAGTTGCGCCCGTATCGGCAAGGACCGCGATCCAGAGGCCGGTGATGCCGAGGACGCTGGTGACAAGGAACAACGCCTTCAGCGCCAGAGCGAAGACCACATTCTGGTGAATGTTCGCCATGGTCGCGCGAGACAGCGCGACCAGATGGGCGACATCCGTGACGCGGCTTTTCATGAGGGCCGCATCAGCAGTCTCGATGGCGACATCAGTTCCGCCGCCCATAGCGATACCAACATCAGCAGAGGCCAGAGCCGGAGCATCGTTGATACCGTCGCCGACCATGGCAACCTTCGACTGGCGCTTCATCTCATTCACGAGATTGAGCTTGTCCTGCGGCAGCAGCTCGGCGCTCCACTCGATACCGAGACCCTTGGCAATGGCCTGGGCGGTGCGCCGGTTGTCGCCGGTCAGCATGACGGAGCGGACCCCCATCGCTTTGAGCTGGGCGACACCCTCGCGCGCGTCACGGCGCGGTTCGTCGCGCAGGGCGATGAGGCCGAGGACTTCCTTCGCCTGCTCGTCGAAAAGGACGGCAACGGTATTGCCGCGATCTTCGAGCTTCTCGATGGCGCTGCGCTCCAGCCCCCCGAGCGTCGTCACCTGGGCGGCATGTGTCGGGGAGCTGACGGCGAGGCGACGGCCGGCAACAGTCGCATGCACGGCCTTACCCGCCGTCGCCGATGCGTCCTGTGCGAGGGGAACGGCGACGCCATCGGTTTCGGCGCGGCCGATGATCGCCTTTGCAAGCGGATGGCTCGAACCCTTTTCGACTGCCGCCGCCAACGCGATAACATCGCTCTCCTCATTCTTGCCAAAGGCGAAGACTTCGGTGACGCGCGGCTTGCCCTCAGTGAGCGTACCCGTCTTGTCGAAGGCGATGGCGCTCACCTTGCCGATGGTTTCGAGCGCATTACCGCCCTTGATCAGGAGGCCGCGGCGCGTGCCGACGGCGAGGCCCGAGGCAATCGCCGCAGGCGTCGAGAGGACAAGCGCGCAGGGGCATGCGATCAGCAGCAGCGCGAGGCCGCGGTAGATCCATGTGTCCCAATCACCGCCCATCGCGAGCGGCGGGACGACGACGATCAGCGCGGCGATCAGCATCACCGCCGGGGTATAGTAGCGGCTGAAATTCTCGATGAAGCGCGCGGTCGGGGCCTTGGCGGACTGCGCCTGCTCGACGAGCTGGATGATGCGCGAGATCGTGTTGTCGGAAGCCGTCTTTTCAACGCGGACCTGAAGAACGCCATCGACATTGATGGAGCCGGCGAAAATGCTGTCTCCCTTGGCCTTCGAGCGTGGCACGGATTCGCCGGTGATAGGCGACTCGTCGAGGCTGGAAGCGCCCTGGATGATTTGCCCGTCGGCCGGCACGCGGTCGCCCGGCCGCACCAGAACCAGATCGCTGACACGCAAGGACGTGGCCGGGACGCTGCGCTGCCCGCCATTCGGATCGAGCAGGACGGCCGTTTTCGGCACGAGCGATGCAAGGGCCTTTATACCGGCGCGCGCCCTCCCGGCCGCAACGCTTTCGAGCAATTCCCCGACCGCGAACAGGAACACGACCGCAGCCGCTTCTTCAGCCTCGCCGATCACGAGGGCGCCGATCGAGGCGACAACCATCAACGTCTCGATAGAGAACGGAGATCCAGAGGTCGCGAGCGCGAATGCCTTGCGAGCGAAGGGAATGACGCCCGCGACGACGGCGGCGGCAAAGATCCATTCCGCATAAAGGGGGAAGAATTGGGCAATGGCGTAGGCCGAGCCCATCAGCAGACCGAGCCCAATGACATGCTTGCCCTTGCGGGTCTGCCACCAGCGCTGATTGCGCATCGCTGGCGCGACGTCGATGGCCGCATCGGACGAAGCCGAAAGCCCGCCTGTGTTGGACACCCCGAAGCCGAGGCTCTTGATCGTCTTTTCGATGTCGGCGACCTTGGTGATCGCGCCGGCAGCAAGCGTCAGTTCGAGCGTTTCGGTCGTGAAGTTCACGCGCACGTCGGAGACGTCTGGCATCCGCGCCAAGGCGACCTCGATCTTGCCGACGCAGCTTGCGCAATCCATCCCCTCGACACGCATCGAGACATTGGGTGGAGAGGCCGGTGCGGCGCGGGGAGTTGGCGCGCGGCCCGCGTGATCATGTCCAGAGCAGCCACCGTGGCCGTGATCATGATCGTGATGAGCGTGCTCGTGCTCGTGGTCGTGGTGAGCGTGGTCTTGATCGCCACCGCAAGCACCGTGATGGCCGTGCGCGGCGTGATCGTGACCGTCATGACCATGGTCGTGCTTGTGATCGTGGCCGCCGCAGCCGTTGTGATCGTCGTGGCTTGCGTGATCGTGATCGCCGGCGCAGCCTTTGTGATCATGACCAGCATGGGCGTCGGAGCGCTGCACAGGCGCGGCGGGAATCGCAGAAGGCGGCAGCTCGGACACGTCGAACCCGAGCGAGCGAATCTTCTTGGCGATATCCTTCGACGTCGTTTTGCTTGTGGCATCGCGCGAGAGCAACAATGTCTCAGTCGCGAAGTTGACGGCAACGTCGGAGATACCCCCCAGACGGCCCAAGGCCGTCTCAATCTTGCCGACGCAGCTTGCGCAATCCATGCCGTCGACACGAAAACCGAGCCGTTCATTAGCGCCCGGCGTTGAAAGTCCAGTTGTCATTCCGATCTCCTTTCCGGCCGCCGCAGCGGGCGCGCGTCCTCACACGCCCTGCGCGGCTTCGGAAGGAGTCAATAACACAATTGAACAGTTATTCAAGTGTTTTCAGGAAAATTATGCTCTTTTCCAGGCAGATCAGTCGTCCGCATGGTCCTCCGAAATATGCGTCGCCATATCCTGAAGAACATGGCTGACGTGGTGGTCGGCGATCTCGTAGAAGATTTGCTTGCCCTGGCGATCGCCCTTGACGAGACGCGCGCCACGCAGCAGGCGCAGATGGTGGCTGACGAGGGTCACGGACAGGTCGAGCCGCTCGGCGATGTCGCCCACCGAAATGGGCGCCGGTACGCAGCTCAGCAGGATCTTCAACCGTGAGGGATCGCCGAGCAGGCGAAACGTTTCCGCGAGGATCGTGACCTCGTTCTGCGAGAGCGACGGGAGCAGGAGGTGAGCTTCAACCTCCATATGCGTGGGGGCCGCACGATCGTCCGGCTTCTTGGCGTTCGTCTTCTTGATAGCAGTCATCTGCAAGCTTTACCTGAGTTCGGGACGGAACCTGCCGGCATTTGATCGCCAAGAGCTGTCCGTGTTGATTGGTCTCACCCAGTTTACCGGATGGGCGCGCAATCACAATGCGAAACACGGTCGCTGTCGATCGGCGGGACAGTTGGCGCAGTCCTTCTCTGCCCCTGCGTCACATCTCGAATTTTCCTTTTCCGCGCAAGAACAGTCTTGACCTTACAATCGCTGGAAGCCGCACGCTGCGGACAACCTTGCCAAATCCGCCTACCGTTGTGCGGCCTGGCGGCGGGGCAACCGAGTCGAATTCAGAGAAGGGCAAGACCGATGACAGAGAGCAGCAAACCCCAGATTCTCATCTACACCACACCGACCTGTCCGGACTGCCACGCGCTCAAACGCTGGCTCGACCAACAGGGCCTCGCCTACGAGGAACGCGACCTCACCGACCCGAAGATCGCCGAGGAGGCAAAGGCCCGGACCGGCGTCCGCGTCGCTCCGATCACCATCATAGGATCGGACGTCTTCTACGGGACTTTCCTGAGCCAGAAGCCGGGCCTCGTCAAGGCGCTCGGTCTCGCCGGGGGCCTGTGAGGAGACGCAGATGACGATCAAGTTCGTTGATATCCGGCAGGCGCGGACCAGCCTTGAGGTCCAAAAGGACCAAACCATCCTCGACGCCGCGCTCGCCGCCGGCATTCCCTATCCTCACGGTTGCCGCTCCGGCCGCTGCGGCTCCTGCAAGTCCCGCCTGATCGAGGGCGAGGTGGAATTGCTCCAGCACTCACGCTTCGCGCTCACCGAGGAAGAGAAAGCCGATGGCCTGATCCTTTCATGTCGCGCTCTGCCGCACACGGATGCGGCCGTAGCCTGGTTGGGCAGCGATGACGACGATGCCGTGGAGACGCCGCGACGCCTGGACGCGACTGTCACCGGCCTCGACGACCTCACGCACGATATCAAGCTGGTGCCAGATCGCACTTCCAGCATAAATCCATCACAATCCCGGTTTGAGCACAGGCAGGAAAAAGGCGCTGCATATGGCTTCGCAGGTTGCCCGTTCAGCGCTGCCCATCTGCCTTGATGGGATAGTGCAGCAGCAACCGATAGCCACCGCGCATCATCTTGATGCCGTGTGCAACGAGGCGGCGAGCCTTGTTCTTGCTCGGGGCGATTTCCCAGTCCTCCTTGTTGCCCCTGAATCCAAGTAGTGCTTCGGCGATGGTGCGATAGCTCGCGCCGTGCAGCCGTGCGTCCAAGGCGCGTAGCGACAGGATGTGCCATTGGCGAAGTTGGGCGAGCATGGCCCGAAAGTCCGGCCCCGGCGGGCGGCCTTCGACGGAGCGCCAGAATCGCCGGGCCGCATGAGATCGCAGTTCGTAAAAGGCATCCGAAGGTAAGAACGTGCCGTAGAAGGTTGCAGCGTCGGGAGCAGCGCGAGGCAGCCATAATTGATGCGCGATGCCATCGACACGCCAGATGCCGTGCCAGCCATCGGCCGCGCGGCGCAGGTCGATTCCGTCGAGATGGGCAAGCTTGATGGTCGGCCCGTTCGCGTCGATTACATGCGCGACGGGCAACAGCATGAAGGCGTTCGCATACACGCGCGGCGACCAGAGCAGAGCTTGCAGATCAGCCGCCAAGTCAGGGTCACTCGGGAAACAGCAAGCCCCAGCGCTGCGCAAACGATTCCAGTTGGTGCGCGCTTTGTCTGCTGGCCAGCGCCAACGTCTGGCAGTCTTGGCGATATTCGTCGTCGCGGCGCAGATGCTCCCAAGCGAAATCGGCGGCAGAAAGCTGTGACATGTACCCGTAGGCCGGATGGTGCCACCACTCGATATGCAGCATAGCATCCTCCCTCCATGCCGCGCCTTGATTGGATGGCCGACACAAGAGGGGCGAGACTCTTAACTGAAGGTCGCTCATTGGTGGTGAACGCCGCCGGCCGCCGCATCGATTAGGTCAGCACATTTAGTTCGTCCGGCGTCCATAGACTGCCAGTCTTGCCAGCAGGATCGCGGCGATGACGGCGGCAGCGACGTTATAACTCATGCCGGAGACGAAGGCGGAGGCGTAGCGCGCGGCCTGTCCGTCCAATCCCGTCCCGAGAGCCGCACCGAACAGGATTCCCACCGCTGCCACACCAAGAGCTGCACCAACCTGCTGGAGTGTCGAGATGACGCCAGAGGCCATGCCCGCCTGCCGCTCCTCCACGAAGCCGAGCACGAGGTTGAGCAGCGGCGTCATGATCATCGCCTGCGCCCCTCCGATCACGATCAGCGCCGGGATGAGATGGGTGACCACCAGATCGGGTCCGGCGATCCACACCTGTCCGATAAGCACGCCGAACGAGACAGCATAGACGAGCGCCCCCATGGCAATGGCCGGCGTGCCGAAGCGTGCGACGAGGCGCGGCGCGCTCAAGGACAGGATGACGAAGGCGATCGAGCACGGCACGAAGACGCTGCCGGCCGCGAACGGGCTGAGGCCGAACCCCGTCTGCACCAAAAGCGCGAAGCAAAGGAAGAAGGATGAGGCCGTCGAATAGATCAGCAGCACCAGCAGTCCGCCTTGCGCGAAGCGGGGTTGGCGCATAAGCACCATGTCCACCAAGGGCTGATGGCCGGCTTTCCGGCGGCACTCCTGATGGCGGTAGAAGGTGGCGAGCAGGATTGCGGCCCCGGCGAGCGACAGGAAGCTCCAGAGCTGCCAGCCATGGGTCGGGGATTCCACCAGCGGCACGAGCAACAGGGTAAGGCCGAGGCTGACCAGCGCCACGCCTGGCCAGTCGAGCGTCGGGCGCTCGGGCGAGCGCGTCTCCGGGATGAAGCGCGCCATCAGAATTGCGAAGACCCCGACAGGCACATTGACGAGGAAGATCGTGCGCCATCCAAGATCGAAGATGTTGGCCTCGACCAGAAAGCCGCCGACGATTTGTCCTGCGATAGCGGCAAGCCCCAGCGTCATGCCGAGGAAACCGAAGGCGCGGCGGCTGTCGTCGCCGGAGAAGTTCACCCGGATCGAGGCATAGACCTGCGGGAAGAGCAACGCCGCCGCCAGCCCCTGCAATACGCGCGCGCCCATCAGGATTTCCACGGTGGGGGCAATACCGCAAAGAAACGATGCGAGGGTGAACCCCGCCATGCCGAGAATGAACAGCCTCCGCCGCCCATAGAGATCGCCGAGCCGTCCGCCCGTAACCAGCAGCACACCGAAGGCGAGTTCGTAACCCGCCACGATGAACCCGATCTGCGACAGGCTCGCCCCGAGTTCGGCCTGCATGGAAGGGATTGCGACATTGACCACGAAAAGATCGAAGATCGTCACGAACCCCGCGAGTAGCAGGATGGACAGACCGAGCCAGGGCGGGCGGCGGATGGCTTCGGGCGATATGGTGGAAGGCGGTTCGGCGGTGCAGGCTTCGGAACTCATCTGGCGTCCTCTTGTGTTGACGCGCCAGCGATTCCACGCCCATTATCCTTTTACAATTTAACTTCTTATACTGTTGCTTTTTGTAATGGGCTAACCGATGCGCACCCTTGAGCGAACCCGATCCGAACTTGCCGATTTCCTGCGCACGCGCCGAGAGCGGCTGTTGCCGGAAGATGTCGGCCTCCCGGCTGCCAAGCGTCGTCGCACGCCGGGGCTGCGGCGAGAGGAAGTCGCCGCCCTCGCAGGCGTGGGACTGACTTGGTATACATGGCTTGAGCAAGGCCGCGAGATCGGGGTCTCCGCCGATTTCCTCGACAATCTCGCCCGCGTGCTCAAGCTCGATGCCGCCGAAAGACGGCATCTGTTCCTGCTCGCCCACGAGCGTCCGCCGGCAGAACCCGGCAAGACGTTCTGCATCGTGCCTTCGCTCGCCGCGCGGTTGGTGGAAGACCTCGCGCCCCACGCCGCCTACATCATCAACCTGCGCTGGGACGTGCTGGCCTTCAACGGTCCCGCCGATTCGCTGTTCGGGTTCAACCGCCACGATTCCGGCCGGCAAAACCTGCTGCGGCTGCTCTTTACCGATCCCGCGCTGCGCGACGCCATCGTCCATTGGGAAGAACAGGCCCCGGCGATGCTCGCCAGCTTCCGCCGTGACTTTGCTGTTGCACGGGAAGACGCCGATGCCAAAGGGCTGGTCGCGGAACTGGAAGCAGTTTCGCCCGAGTTCAAAGACTGGTGGCGCAGTCAGGAAGTTCATGCACCTTGCACCGGCACGCGCATGATCCGTGTCGGCGGGCAGCCCGTAGAGTTCGAGCACACCTCGCTCACCGTCGATGGCGGGCAGCATCTGCGACTCGTCGTCTATGCGCAGAAATCGAACCCTGCGGAAACCTGACGAACAGTAGGGTTGAGCGTCCAGATGTCTTCGCGCGGCGAGCCGCGCGATGGCGGGCGTCGCTGCGATATGTTGGGTCTCCGCGCCGCTCGCCATCGGTCACGCCCGATCCTGCTGCGGTTGAGTTCTGTCATGGGCGTCTGGCCGCAACACCCGACAGGTGCAGGAATTGCACGAAGCCCGTGCCGAGTTTGATGAACTCCGGTCTCACGGCTCGCGCGATGCCGAGGCGGTTTACAAGAAGATCCCTCGCGGCGCAGGCGCCCTATTACGCTGATACACTGAACTCGGTCATCATGCCGGTTTGAAGGTGCGGCATGTGGTGGCAATGCAGCATCCAGCGCGCCGCCTCACCAGCATCGAGCGCCACCGTCACCATGCCCATCGGAGGAACATAGACGGTGTCACGCCGCGCGCCTTCGAACCGCTTGCCGTTGATCTCCACGACCTGAAAAACGTGGCCGTGCAGGTGCATCGGATGGCCCATCATCGACATATTGTGGAACATGATCTCGACGCGCTCGCCAGTCGTTGCGACAATCGGCTTGTGCTCTCCCCAGACCTTGCCGTCGATGGTCCAGAGGTAGGGCTGCATCGAGCCGCCTAGCATGACCATCTGGGTGCGTTGCGCGGCACGCGGTGGCAGATTGTCCGACGCCCGCAGCGTCTGCTCTTGCGAAAGCTCGATGTCGAACGCAGGCGCATCCGCGTCGCCGAGTGCGGGAATCTTCTGAATAGTCGCGCCCGACGTTGCGAGGATCAGCCCGGTGCGCTGCTTTGCGCCCTCGCGCAACGCCAGCACAGGCCAGGCTCCGTCTCCGGCAAGCTCCAGCTCAAGATCGAGACGCTGGCCCATGGCGACGCCGAACCGTTTGCCTTCAAGCGGTTGCACGGCATGGCCGTCGACAGCTACGAGCCGCGCCGAAAGCTCGCCGGTATCAATCCAGAAGACGGTGGCCGAAGCGCCGTTGATCACCCGAAGCTTTACCCGTCCGCCCTTTTCGACCCTGACGATCTGCGGATCGGACAAGGTGCGGTCGTTGGTGAGGTAGGCGTCCCAATCGTAGTCGTTCAGGTCCATGGCCATGCCCTGCATCGAGGGCATATCCATTTTCATGCCGGAATGGTCCATCGACGCGCCGGGATCGGATTGGCCTCCCATCGCGCTCATATCATGGCCGCCGCCATGTACGCCGGTGATCTCCTGCATGACCTCTTCGGGCGTCTTGAACGAGAAATCATGAAGGAACATCACGACCTCCTGGCGGTCGGCCTTCACGTCTTCGGCACTGCGCACGATCAGCGGCGCAGCGAGCAGATTCATTTCTTGAAGCGGGATATGCGCGTGCATCCAGTAGGTGCCGGGAAGCGGCTCATAGTCATAGGAGCGCGTTTCACCGGGTTGCAGCATCGGGCGCGGCACGTTCGGAACGCCGTCCTGCTCGTTGGGCGGGATCTGGCCGTGCCAATGGATCAGGGTCGGCACATCGAGACGATTGGCCAGGTCGACGCGAAAGCGTTGTCCGGGGTCGAGAACCAATCCTTGCCCGCTCGCCCCTTCAAGGCCGAAGACTGTGGCGGCGCGCCCGTCGACGTCCAGCACGCGCGTTGCGGCGCTGAGGGCCATCGCGCTTTGGGCGTTGGCGAAGCGCGGTAGAGCTGCTGCGGATAGCGTGGCAGCGCTTGCGGCGAGAAAGCCGCGGCGTGAGATAAGCTTCATTTTCGGTCTCCTGGGAGGACTATGCTCCCTCTGAATTCAGATCGGCGTGCGACTAGGCAGGCCACTTGCGTTCAGCAAGACCGTCTTTGGGAGGGCGATCGTTGCGTGCGGGGCCGATGCCGGCGAAGTCCGGCATCTCGGTAAAGCTCCAGATCGCTGCGGTAGGAGCGGGGGCATTTGTCGGCGACTTAGGCGCAAGCCAGTGCGTCATGCCTGAGCATAGGGCGTAACAGAAGGCATCGTTTCCGCTGCAGATTCGATGCTCCTGACACGGATCGGCAGCGGTATCTGCGGCCGGACGCTGCGATCCGTGTTCCGAAATCATTACGTGGGAGTTACTGGCCAAGCGAGCACCGAGCGCCGGAACGGTCAACGCCACGCTGGCGAAGGAAAGGAGCATGAGCAGAGCGATGAACAGCCGTTGCATCGCCGTCAAAACGCCGTGCAAGACAACATCATCCGCACCCTCGGCTTGCATTCATCCAGGTTGGTCCGCTCCCACGCGCTCGCCGCGTCCGCCGCCGAGCGTCTTTTTTGATGACACACGATGGCGGTTCCAGGCGACACTGGTTACTTGCCTCGGTCGGCGAGCCACTTCTTCATCATGGCGATCTCGCCCTCCTGGGCCTTGACCACCTCTTCGGCGAGTTTGCGGACCTCGGGATCCTTGCCGTACTGGAGCACGACCTTCGCCATGTCGATCGCGCCCTGATGGTGCGGGATCATGCCGCGCATGAAGTCGACGTCGGCGTCGCCGGTATAGGGCACCGTCATGTCCTTCATCATGGCAGCCATGGCGGTCTCGTATGCCTTCGTCGACGGCGAGTCCGATCCTGGCGTCTGCATGCCTGACATGTCGTGACCTTGCATCGTGTTGTTGTCCGTTTTCATCTGGGTCTGAGCGAATGCCAGGCCACCCGCGATAGCGATGGCCCCTGCGATGAAGATCGGAGTGAGCTTGTTCATGGTCTCGCTCCGGTTCAGTTTGCGGTCGCCGGATAGCCGGCTTCTTCAAGAACCTGCAAGATCGCGGACGGCGTGGCGGTCGTCTCGACCTTGACGGCGCGCGCGGCGGGGTTCGTCTCGATCTTGGCTGCGGAGTCCACCGACTGAATCGCCTTGGTGACGGACTTGGCGCAACCGCCGCAGGTCATGTTTTCAATTTTGAGGTCCATGAGATTTCTCCTTGGTTTTGATCTCATGTCGCCCAAGGTGGTGCTTCCAACCGTGGGAAGGTCAAGGGCTAAAAAAAAGAAAATGCGCTATTGACCTTCCCATGGTTGGAAGCCCCATTTTCCGTCCGAACGTGAATTTCGGAACGAGAAAAGGAGGCGGCTATGAATGCCCCCGTTCGAACTGCGGACACCAGAAACGCGGCAATTTCCCTGTCAATAGAAGGCATGACCTGTGCATCCTGCGTCGGTCGTGTCGAACGAGCCCTCAAGGCCGTCCCCGGCGTTGCCGATGCGGTCGTCAACCTGGCGACCGAAAAGGCAAGCATCACGACGAATGCTCCCGTCGATCGCGCCACGCTCGTCAAGGCCATCGAGGATGTCGGCTATGAGGTTTCGGAGAGCCCTGCCGCACAAGCGGCCGCCTCGCTTGAAGTCGCGATCGAGGGCATGACCTGCGCCTCCTGCGTGGGTCGCGTCGAGAAGGCCCTGAAGGCCGTGCCGGGCGTCACCAACGCCGTCGTCAACCTCGCGACCGAGAAGGCCACGATCCAGGGAACCGCAGACACGGCAGCCGTGATTGCGGCGATCGAGAATGCGGGCTACGACGCCAAGGTGATCTCAGCGGCAACCGGGTCGAGCCAGGCCGAGACGGATGACCGCGCCGAGAAGAAGGAAGCCGAACGCCGCGAGCTGACCCGCGACTTCACCATCGCGGCGGTGCTGACCGCTCCGGTCTTCCTTTTGGAAATGGGCTCGCACCTCATTCCGGGCGTGCATGGCGTGATCGAATCCACCATCGGCATGACGAACAGTTGGTATCTCCAGTTCGTGCTGACGACGCTGGTGCTGTTCGTGCCGGGCATCCGCTTCTATGACAAGGGGCTTCCCGCCCTCTGGCGTCTGGCGCCGGACATGAACTCGCTGGTGGCAGTCGGCTCGCTCGCGGCTTACGGCTATTCGCTGGTCGCGACCTTCGCGCCGGGCTTCCTGCCCGCAGGGACGATCAACGTCTATTATGAAGCCGCCGCGGTCATCGTCACGCTGATTTTGCTCGGCCGGCTGCTCGAAGCCCGCGCCAAGGGGCGTACCTCGGAAGCGATCAAGCGTCTGGTCGGCCTTCAGGCCAAGACGGCGCGCGTCCGCCGTGACGGCAAGACGGTCGATCTTCCGATCGACTCCGTGCTGTCGGGTGACATCGTGGAGGTCCGTCCCGGCGACCGTATCCCGGTCGATGGCGAGGTCATCGAGGGCGAAAGCTATGTCGATGAATCCATGATCACCGGCGAACCGATCCCGGTTTCCAAGACGAATGGTAGCGAGGTCGTCGCCGGCACCGTGAACCAGAAGGGCGCCTTCGCGATCCGCGCCACGGCGGTCGGCGGCAACACCGTGCTGTCGCAGATCATCCGCATGGTTGAGGAAGCACAAGGCTCGAAGCTGCCGATCCAAGCGCTGGTCGACAAGGTGACGATGTATTTCGTGCCGGCTGTCTTCGCCGTCGCGGCTCTGACCTTCGCGGCATGGCTCTATTTCGGACCGTCGCCGGCGCTCACCTTCGCGCTGGTCAATGCGGTCGCCGTGCTGATCATCGCCTGCCCGTGCGCCATGGGTCTGGCTACGCCGACCTCGATCATGGTCGGCACCGGCCGGGGCGCGGAGCTGGGCGTACTCTTCCGCAAGGGTGAAGCGCTGCAACTGCTGAAGGACGCCAGGGTCGTGGCCGTCGACAAGACCGGCACGCTGACCGAGGGCAAACCGGCCCTGACCGACCTCGAGCTGGCCGCCGGGTTCAACCGGACAACGGTGCTGGGTCTGGTCGCGGCCGTCGAGGCCAAGTCGGAACACCCGATCGCCCGCGCCATCGTGGATGCGGCCGAGGCGGAAGGCATCGCTCTTCCTGCCGTGTCTGGTTTCGAATCGGTGACCGGCTTCGGCGTGAAGGCCGTGGTTGACGGCAAGCGTATTGAGATCGGCGCAGATCGCTACATGGTCGAGCTTGGCCATGACGTTGCGGGCTTCGCTGCCGTGGCCGAGCGCCTTGGCAACGAGGGCAAGTCGCCGCTCTATGCCGCGATCGACGGCAGGCTCGCGACGATCATCGCGGTCGCCGACCCGATCAAGGCGACGACGCCGGCCGCGATCAAGGCTCTGCACGATCTCGGCCTGAAAGTCGCAATTATCACCGGCGACAACAAGCGCACGGCCAAGGCCATCGCTGCGCGCCTGGGCATCGACGAGGTGGTGGCGGAAGTGCTGCCGGACGGCAAGGTCGAGGCGATCCGTCGCCTCAAGGCCGAGCACGGCAAGGTCGCCTTCGTCGGCGACGGCATCAACGACGCCCCGGCGCTCGCCGAGGCGGATGTGGGCCTCGCCATCGGTACGGGCACGGATATCGCCATCGAGGCGGCGGACGTGGTGCTGATGTCGGGCAGCCTGACCGGGGTGCCGAACGCCATCGCGTTGTCCAAGGCGACGATCGGCAATATCCGGCAGAACCTGTTCTGGGCCTTCGCCTACAATACGGCCCTGATCCCGGTCGCCGCCGGCGCGCTCTATCCGGCCTACGGCATCCTACTGTCGCCGGTCTTCGCCGCCGGCGCCATGGCCCTGTCGAGCGTCTTCGTGCTCGGCAATGCGTTGCGGCTCAAGACTTTCAAGGTCACAACCTAATGAAACGAAGCAGCCGACCCTATATTCGGGGTCGGCTGTCGTACCTTACGGGAGAAAACGCATGAATATCGGACAAGCCTCCAAGGCATCCGGCGTCTCGGCCAAGATGATCCGCTACTACGAGCAGACTGGCCTCATTCCGGCCGCCGATCGGAAGTCTTCCGGCTACCGCGACTATTCGGACACGGACATTCACATGCTGCGCTTCATCCGACGCGCACGGGATCTCGGCTTCTCGGTCGCCGAGATCAGCGATCTTCTCGGCCTGTGGCGCGACGAAACGCGGCAGAGCGCCGAGGTCAAGCGTCTGGCGCAGAGCCACATCGACGCGCTGGAGAAGAAGATCGCGGACATGCAGGACATGGCGCACACGCTCACGATGCTGGTGAACGCTTGCAAGGGCGACCATCGCCCGCATTGCCCGATCCTCCAGCGTCTTGAAACCGATCAGGACGATGAGGACCTCACGGTCCAGCCGCGCAGCGGTGCGATTGCTCGTTCCGTGCAGTAGAGTAACACTCGGCCCGTTCGCCTAACCTAAGCGGCCTGATGTTTTCGTCCCTGCCAGATATGGCGGGGACTTGTCGTTTCAGGCTTGGGGTTTGCGCGCCGCCTGCCAGAGGAGCGGCACAAAGATTAAAGAGACCGGGGGAACAGCATCCAGTTAATCGCAACATCGCAGGATATGTGCAGGATTGTGTGTACCAGAAACAAAACGGCAGTGATCTTAAGCGAGACTAGGGACTCTTTCGCGCTTTGCAACTTGGGGCATGCGGCTATTGGTGAGGCAGTCCGCGGCCATTATCGTTGCGCCGAAAGGCTGAAGTGTCAGTCAATCCCCATGATGCACCATATCTACCATTGGCACTATGAGACTGAACGGGTTCGTACCAGACGATCTGCTGTTCAAACTGGAAGATTTGCGCGCAGACATGATTGAATAAATGTTATCCTCAACGCTAAATGAGGTCTTTTTCCGCGCCTTCTTGCTCAGAAAATACAAATTCTTCGGCACGTTCCTTACACTTTGACTTGTGTAGAAAATAGTCGCTTCGCAGCCGCTTTGGCTTTCAATGCGGCGTCAGCATCGGATGCAACATGGGCTCTCACTATGGCACCTTCGATCAGCATCGCGATTGTATCGGATATTTCGAGCTTGGATTCTTCATAGGGAAGCATCTGGGCGACGTGAAATCTTATCAGCTTCATCATTTCCATCTTATTGCGCGCGCATTTCTGATGGATCGGATCATTCGGGTCGCTGAACTCGGCGGCCACGTTGATGAAATAGCATCCGTAAAAAGCCTGTACTGATGGATCACGACCTTTGAACAAATCATCAAGCGCATCAAAAACTGCCCATAATGCTTCCTCTCCGTCCTCAACATTTTCCAGACGCCCATTTAGCCATGAAAAATAACGCCGATCGCAGTGATCGATTGTAGCCGCGACAAGGTCGTCCTTGCCAGGAAAATGATTGTAGAGAGTCTTCTTGGCCACGCCGGACTCTGCCAGCACACGATTGATTCCGACCGCGTGGACACCGTGCCGATAGAATAGCTGAAAAGCGGTGGTGATCAGTTGCTCTTTCTTGTCCATCCGACCCGTCTCTGTTGTGTTTTATCGTATCTTGACACAAGGAGACCGATTTGTCTATCTATCGGCAAGGAGACAAATCGGTCTCCTTGTGTTTCTAGAGGTGTCTTATGCAACAAAACTCACAAATTATTGATCAAAAAGAGGTTTTATCCTACGATCTGGTTACGATTGGGTCGGGATCAGCGGCAAGAGCCGCTGCGAACGAAGCGCGACGACTTGGCAAGACCGTTGCGATGATTGAAAATGGCGTAGCGGGTGGAACCTGCCTGAATATCGGCTGTGTTCCTTCCAAGTTTCTGATCGCCGCCGCAGCGACGCGTCTGTCGGCACAGCGACCGCGGTTTCAGGGACTCGAAACTTCGGCCGGCGCCGTTGATCTGGCGCAACTTGTTGCAGACAAGGATCTTATGATCGGCGGATTCCGCGAGACATTTCATGTAAAAGGCCCGGCTGAGGCTGGCATTGATGTCATACGCGGTACTGCCTCCTTCTCTAGCTCTGATACAACTGCCGTTGTGCGGGTAATTGTAACCAATCAGGCGAATGACGTCATCAACGTTCATGCCAGACATGTTCTGATTGCAAGCGGAGCAAGCCCGTTTGTTCCCGATATTCCCGGTCTTGCCGAGATCGATTACCTAACCTCTACGTCGGCGATGTCTCTTGCTCGTGTGCCTGAGTCATTGTTGGTAATAGGAGGGAACGCGATTGGACTGGAACAGGCGCAGATGTTCTCGCGTCTAGGTGCTAAGGTTACTGTAGTGGAAATGGCGCCACGTATTGCTCCGTTCGAGGATACTGTCATATCCGCAGTCCTCAAGCAGGCGTTATCGGAGGAAGGCATCGAGATTTATGAAGACGCCAATCTGACCGGAATTGCAAATGCTTCCAATGGTATTGCCGCATCCGTCACGGTCAGGGGCGAAGAGTTAAAACTTTTTGCAGATAAAGTTTTATTTGCTACTGGTCGGCGCCCAAACACCGCCGGCCTTGATCTGGATAGGGTCGGCATAACCATTGGCCCGCGCAACGAGGTGGTTGTGGACGAGTACCTGCGTACATCCAACCCGCGTATCTGGGCGGCCGGCGACGTGACGGGATTAGCGCAACTGGTCTATGTTGCTAGCGAGCAGGGCACAACTGCTGCGCACAACGCCCTGACGGAAGAGTTCCGCTCGCTTGATTATACTGCACTACCGCGCGTGACCTTTACCGCGCCCGAAGTTGCGACCGTAGGTATCACGCCGGTACAAGCAGAAACAGCAA
This sequence comes from Alphaproteobacteria bacterium, assembly GCA_030604885.1. GTDB lineage: Bacteria > Pseudomonadota > Alphaproteobacteria > Rhodospirillales > Rhodospirillaceae > Oleispirillum. The sequence goes on from JAUVUZ010000001.1 coordinate 168,591, forward strand.
AAATTCCTTATGAGGTCCGAGAGTTCCCGGTATCCTTCGTGCTGCGCGCGATTGTCAGTCGCCATGCCAGTGGTATTATCAGGCTGGTGTCTAACCGGGAAACTGATAAAATCCTTGGTGTGCATATGGTTGGCGAATCTGCCGGTGAAGTCATTGCCGCCGCAGCCTATGTCATGTCCGCTGGCTATACAGTCAAGCAATTGGCATCGCTATGGTCGCCTTACTTTACTATGGCGGAGTCGCTAAAGAACGTCGCGAAAACAGTTCCCGTATTTCAGGGGTAAACGTACTCCTCCGATCGGTTGTTGCTCGGCCCGAGACCTCCGCAATTCTTGTAGGTGGTAGGCAACGGGTCGGGCGATTGTCCATTCTCTCTTGGGTGGAAGCCAGCAATGGCCAATATCCTTGGTGCGATTGTCGGGTTCACGGCCGGACGCCTGCAAATGACGATAGGAAGGATCGCCGAAACGGCGAAGTCGATCTGGACGCAATCGGTGGTGGCAGGACCTAGATTATCAAGCAAACCAGGGCGATAAAAAACTGTCGGTCCGGTCGCGTCGATGTAAGATTTCCGGCCTAATGCCGTAAGCGGGGTATTTTAGCGCCGATGGAAACACTTGATACCAATGGTACTCACCCGGTTGGCGATTGAGAAAGCTATGTTGTTTAAGTCAGCAGCGCTGACCAAAGACAAGGCGATGTAGGTTAACATCAATCCTACCAAGATCAGACTGCATCGTCACAAGCGTGACGGAAAAGAATGCCGCGAGGGACACATTCAAGCAGGCCACCAGCGTACTCAATCACCAGAACCGCGATCATGCGGCGACATTATCTGAAACGCGGCCATTCAGTATGATGGCGGTCAATGACAAAGGCGTGGCGATGCCGATATCCGTTGTCGACTGTGATCGCATTCAACAGGTGGGGATGGCTCACTTCAAGCGTTTCATGCGTATGGTCGAGTTCTTCGGGATCTGCCGCGGGCCAGAGGCGGACTGCTACCGATACGGCCAATGCGGCCATCAGTCCGAGCGCGACAAAGGTGAACGGGAGACCCATTGCCGCGCCAAGCCAACCCGCGAGGGGGTAGGTGATCAGCCAGCAGGCATGGGAAAGCGCGAACTGAGCCGCAAAGAGCGCCGGCCTGTCTTCTGGATGCGCCGAGCGGCGGAGCAGTCGGCCGGACGGCGTCTGCGTCATTGAATAGCCAAACCCCAGAACGAACCAAAGCGACAACGCAAATCCGAAATTGGAAACGGCGGAACCTGCGAAGAGTCCGAAGACCAGAATGGCCGAGCCTGTCAGCATCGCCCTTCGATCGGGAATTTTATCCAGAAGGCGCGGCAGGAAAAGCGCTGCGACCATCGAGCCTGCACCGAAGGCCGCAAGTGCAAGCGCCGTGGCGTGCTGGCTGAGGCGGAAGTCCGCTTGCACGAGAACAACGGTATTGACGATCACCATCGCGCTTGCTGCCGCCACCGCGAGGTTCAGCGCCAACAAGCCCCGCAGGCGCGGCGTGGCGAGATAGATTCGCAGGCCGCGCGTCGTTCGATCGTAGATGCTGCGCTGCTCGCTCGCCTTGGGACTCGGCAAGGTAACCAAAACGACGAGGATCGCCGAGCAGACAAAGCCGACGACAGTACCAGCAAAAAGGTTATGGAAGCTGATGACCGTCAGCAGGGCTGCAGCAAGCATTGGGCTGACAACGCTTTCAAGGTCGTAGGCAAGGCGCGAGAGCGATAGCGCCCTCGTGTAGTCCTTCTCATCGGGCAGAACGTCCGGAATTGTCGCCTGGAAGGTCGGCGTGAAGCCGGCGGAGGCCGATTGAAGGACGAAGATAAGGGCATAGACCTGCCAAATCTCGGTCACGAACGGTAGAAACAATGCCACGGCGGCGCGCACGAGGTCGAGGCAGACCAGCATCGTGCGACGCGGCAGGCGCCCCGCAAAGGCCGCTGCGACAGGTGCCACCCCCACATAGGCGATCATCTTGATGGCGAGCGCCGTTCCCAGCACCGCACCCGCATCGGGGCCGGCGAGATCATAGGCCAATAGCCCGAGCGCGACCGTTGCAAGCCCTGTTCCGACAAGCTCGATAACCTGCGCCAGGAAGAGGTGGCGATAGGTGCGGTTTCCAAGAACCTGCAACATGGGGACCTCACAGATACTTGGTTATGTCCTTGAATTCATCGATCGAACGGCGATCGTTCTTCGAAAGCGTCCCGACCACGTCTTCGAGGCAATGGTCTAGAGCGTGTCGCACTTAATCGGTCTCATATCCGGCAGCCTTGAAGAAGTTTCGGCATTGTGTTGGGTCGAAGAGGTCACAGATATCGCCGATTGCATGGCATAGGGCGTCAAACGTTCGCGCGGCCCTCTTTCGCAGCAACGCCTTGAGCTTCGAGAACGCCATCTCGATCGGGTTCAGGTCGGGCGAGTATGGCGGTAGGAAGAGCAACCAGGCACCGCGCTCGCGCACCAGTTCGGCGGCACGCTCGCTCTTGTGGAAGCCGACATTGTCGAGGATGACGACATCGCCGGGCTGAAGCTCTGGAGCCAGCTGCGTTTCGATCCAGGTCTCGAAGCGTCGGGCATTCATCGGCGCATCGACGATCCACGGCGCGACCATGCCGTGACAGCGCAGGCCGGCGATAAAGGTCTGCGTATGCCATTTGCCGAACGGAGCATGCGTCCTGTATCGCTCTCCCTTCGGCGACCAGCCGGAGCGCTTGGTCAGCTTGGTGTTGGTCGACGTCTCATCAATGAAGACCAGGCGAGGCAAGGCTTTGGCGAAGAAGCGCCTTCGCCGCCTGATCCACATCGCGCGCGCCTCACGGATGTCGGGACGCTCCTGCTCGCTGGCCTGCAGCGTTTTTTTTGTGGCTGAGCCCGAGGCGGTGCAGCAGGCGGCCTACGCTGGAGCGGTGAACCACCACCCCGCGTCCCTCAAGTTCGACACACAGTTCGTCCAGTGTCGCTTCTCCCGACGTCGCCATCCGCTCGCGCACAAAGAGGGCATGCGGCGCAAGCTTGCCCCAGCCCGGCGCATGGCCCTGACGGCGCGGCGCCAGCGAACCAGTCTCGCGACGAAGCTTCATCAGTTCGTTCACGAAACGCGGAGACACACGAAACCGACGCGCCGCCTCCCGATGTCCGTGACCTTCATCGACAAACGCAGCAACACGTTCACGCAACGCCATCGGTAGCGGCTTGCCCATAGCGGTTCTCCTTCGAACCACAATGAATCATCCCCAAACCAAAATGGGAATCCTGAATCACGTCAAACGCAACACGCTCTAGGTGGTCCTGAATCAGCGTCCGCTTGGCCTGCGCGATTGCCTTCTCGACCGCGTAAAGCTGCTGGGCGATGTCGAGGCACGGCCGGCCGGCCTCGATCATCTCGACGATCCCGCGCAAATGGCCGTCCGCGCGCTTGAGGCGCTTCACGATCGCTGTGTGAGTTCGATGAGCATTGGCTTGTTCGTCCATAACAATTATCCTATCCCCCTGGAGGGGATAATGCAACCAGCCTATCGACAGAGTGGCGTCAGCGCCAAGTCTGCAAGTAAGCCGTTGGCGTGATTCCGAGCCAGCGTTTGAACATGGCGGCGAGAGCCACCGGGCTCGCATATCCCAGCCAGAATGCAACCTTTCTAATGGGGTCGCCCTGAGCCATACGAGCAATTGCCGCGATCAGACATGCTCGCTGCCGCCATGCCACGAAGCTCAGGCCGGTCTCGCTCCTGAACCTTCGCGTGAATGTTCGGCGGCTTATGCCCATGCTGACACTCCACTGTTCAATCGAGTCGGCTGCTCTCGGCTCTTTCAGAAAGTTGGTGCAGCGTTGTGCAAGGACCGTGTCGGACGGGAGCGGGAGGAAAAGGGGCCGACGAGGGCTATGTTGAAGGTCATACAAAAGAAGGCCGGCGATTGCTGTCTCTCGTCCACTTGACGGAGAATTCGTGCGAGGCGTAGCCACCGTCTCGATAAGGTGGCGTAGCAACGGGGACAGATCGACTACGAAGCAATTCTCGCCGAGATCGACCGCGGACGCACGCTTGATGTCGAGAATTTGGACGATCACATTGCCAAACATGTGGGCGTCGTGATCCGCACCGGGAGGTATCAGGAGGCCGTGACCAGGCGGAGCGATCCAGACGCCCTGCGGGGTCGAGACGGCAACGGCGCCTGATACGGCGTGCAGAAGGCGCGCGCAATGATGGCGATGCCGCGTCGTGGTATAGTTGTCGGGATATTCGGCTCTCTCAACCGCCAGCGCGGATAGCACAGAGCTTTCCTCATCAATCGGACATGCCGGGCGGTCAGCCATATCGATGCAAATTTCGGCATCGTTCATCGTCAAAGTCTTTCATCTGAAGAGTGGTGGTCTCCGGGCCTTTGTCTCTCACCTCGCGATGATCTGTTCAGCCCTATCGCGCGAGATGTTCAGGATTGCGCGTCGACGACATGCTGTTCGGCAACGCTCTCTCTGTCCTCACGTACATGCGAGAGCATATCGAGCAGGACGTCCCCGACATGCTGATCGGAGATTTCATAGAACATCTGCTTTGAGTGTCGGACCCGCGTCACCAGCCGCGCGCCGCGAAGTAGTCGGAGGTGGTGGCTGACGAGCGACTGCGACAGGTCAAGCGTTTCGGAGATATCCGTCACCGACTTCGGACCGTTCTCACAATGAAGGAGAATCCTAAGCCTGCTGGGGTCACCCAGCAGGCGAAAGGTTTCGGATAGGAAGTTCAACTCCTGGGTCGAAGGGGAACCTGCCTTGTTCAATGTCGTTCCTTTCCAGTTTCCGAGCGGACCCTTGGAAACGGGGCGGCTAATGCGAATGGCCTGCGTGGGAAACCGCTGCCTTGCTCGGCTCCTCCAGTGTGCAACTGGCTACGCCGTCCCAGTCGATCCCGATCGTCGGGTGTTCGATCTTGAACTCCGTCTTCAGTTCATGCTCCACCTTTTGCATCACGCTGCGAACATCGACGCCCTCCGCCGGCTGCACCTGAAGCGTTGCAAGCACGCGCCCCGAGGTCAGCGACCAGACGTGGATGTGGTTGACGCTCTGGATGCCCGGAACAGACTTGCGCAGATGCTCGGAAATCTTTTCGGCACTGGCGTTGTCCGGCGCACCTTCGAGCAGGATATGCAGCGTATTCTTCAGCAAGCTCCAGGCGCTACGCAGGATCAGCAGAGAGACGAACACCGACAGGATGGGGTCAATCGGGGTCCAGCCCGTGTACCAAATTACGACGGCCGCAACGATCGCGCCGACGGAGCCGAGCAGGTCACCCATGACGTGCAGCACGGCGCCCTTGACGTTGACGTGATCGGAATCGCCGCGCGTCAGATACCAGAGCACGAAGAGGTTCACGAGCATGCCGATTAGGGCGACGACGAACATCGAACCAGCCATGACCGGCTGCGGTTCCTGGAAACGCTCAATGGCCTCATAGACGATCCAGCCGACGATACCGAACAGGGTAAGGGCATTCACGAGGCCCGCGATTACCTCGAAGCGGGCGTAGCCGAAGGTACGCTGGCCGTCGGCGGCGCGGCGTCCGAGGCGGAAGGCGACGTAAGCGAGACCGAGCGCGATTGCGTCGGTAAGCATATGCCCGGCATCGGCGAGCAGCGCGAGCGAGCCGGAAATCACGCCGCCGACGGCTTCGACGACCATGAAGGTGAAGATGATGAAGAAGGAAATGAGGATCTTCCGCTCGTTTTCCTTCGTCACGGTCGGAACGTGCGAATGATCATGATCATGATCGTGATCATGGCCGTGGTGGTCGCTGTGAGAGTGGTCTGCCATAGGTCGGTCCAGTGATTGCGTTTAGGTTCAACAATTGAATACATGTTCAAATGTTTTATTGTCAACCGGCCCGCGTAAAAAATTTGAAAGCTGTGCGCAGACACCACAAGATCACGTACATTCCCCGACAAATGGGCTTGACCTTGTCACCGTTGGAATCTGCACGATGCCAACTCGAATGGGTGACGCATGCGGAGGTATGCCTGATCGAAACAGGATGACTGTGCGTCCTATTCGCGACCGACGCTCACGCGATCGGGGGCACTGATAGATATAATTTTTAATATTGAATATATGTTCAATTGTTGTATTGTTCAATCGTCCTTGAGTTGAACGGCCATCGGCCGCTAAGGGAGTGAGCGGCTCAGATGACTGAAGATGTGAGCTATCTCTACGTTCGGAACTCGATTGAAAACAATCGAATCGGCAACGTCTGCGACGTTCGCTCAACCGTGTTGATGACGCAATGCTGAGAAGTTGCGAGCGTCACATAGTCTGCCCTCGAGCTTCGACGCTTCGACCCCATTCTTCGGTTTGCCCCTTTGTCGGCCGAAGGTAAGTGCCGATGGCGAAGTCTTTTTTGTCGGGCATTGAACTCCGCCATCTCCGCTATTTTGTCGCCGCGGCTGAGCATGGCAGCTTCCGAAAGGCGGGCGTTGCCATCGGGGTTGGGGAACCAGCTATCAGCCGCAGAATTCGAGATCTCGAAGATCATCTGGGAGCGGCACTGTTTCATCGACATAGCGGCGGCGTAGGTCTCACGTTTGCCGGAAAGCGGTTTCTCCGGCTAGCGCGCCAGATTATCCGAAATCTTGGAGAAGGCGCACAGGACGTCGCTGCTTTGGGTCGCTCCGAGTGCGGAAGCGTCAAGATCGGCATCTTTTCCTCCATCGCTTCCGGCTTTTTGACTGAGCTGCTGCGAGACTACGGCCAACACCACGCGAGTGTCCGGGTCGAACTGATCGACGGCAATCCCGAGGAACACGTAGCCGCAATCCGACAGCTCAGTCTCGACGTGGCCTTTTTGACGGGTGTGCGCGAATGGTCCGACTGTGACCGGATACATCTTTGGACGGAGAAGGTCTTTGCGGTATTGCAGGAAGACCATCCGCTTGCTGCGAGCGAAGAGCTGACCTGGCGCGATTTGGTTCAGGAGCCGTTCATCGTCAGTGAGACGGCCCCTGGGCAGGAGGTACATGACTATCTTGTCCACCGACTCGCAGATCTCGGCCGTCACCCTGATATCCGACGGCAGGGTGTAGGCCGAGACAACCTCTTTCCCTTGGTCGGGCTCGGAAAAGGGATGACGCTAACCAGCGAATCGACGACGGCCGCAACGTTTCCGGGTATCACCTATCGGCCGATCGCAGGTGAGGTATTGCCATTCAGTGCTGTATGGTCTGCAAAGAATGACAACCCAGCACTTCGCAGACTTTTGAGTTTGGCAAAGTCGATATCAAAGAGGAATGGACTGGGCCTATAGGTGGCCGCTCCCTGACGAAGAAGGTGTTGCTTTGGTCATCTTTTTCGCCTTCGCGAATCCCCGGTCGGTTGAAATGAACCGTTCGAGCATCGGCACGATCAGCTTTGTCGGATCGCTTAAGGTGTGTCCCGACTCACGCTCCAGAATTTCAGCATAGGCAGCCAGATCGCGGTGAAGCGGCCCCGGCAGTTCCACGGTGATCTTGACGGGTTTGTCGTCAGCGATGAGGCCGAGTTTCAGCTTAGTCATGGTCAGCTCCTGTAAGGTTCGAGCACCAAATCGCGCGTGACGATGACCCTGACCGGGAAGCCGGGCCGGATGGTCAGCGTGGGCGCGACCTGCAACTGGCGCTGGACGATATGCTGACCGGCTTGATTCACGGTGTCCTGCGCGCCGTCGCGCACGGCGCGGAGCAGCCGGTCGTTGTCGTCGGTGGCGAGTTCCGCGCCGACGCCGAGGAGCGTCGAGAGTGCGGCGGCCTTGGCGAGATCCCACCAGTGGTAATCGACACCATCTTCAAGGCCGGCATAGCCCTGTGTGTCAGCGCCCGGCTGACGCTCGAGAACGATCGAGCGGCCGTTCGGCATGATGAGTCGGTTCCAGACGAGCAGCACACGGCGCTGTCCGAACTGGACGCTGTTGTCGTACTCGCCGATGAGCCGCGTCCCCTGCGGCACGAGGAGGATGCTGCCGGTCGGGCTGTCATAGATGTTCTCCGTGACCTGCGCGGTGATCTGGCCGGGAAGATCGGAACGAATGCCGGTGATGAGCGCAGCGGAAATCACCGCGCCCGCCTGAAGCACGAAGGGCGACGCCGGCGGCGTCACGCGATCCGGCGTGACCGTGCGCCGGTCGGCCGCGGCGTTGAGGAAGGCAAGCTGCCGGTCCTGCGCGGTCGGTTGGCCTGTGGCGGCGCTGGCGGGATCGAAGCCTGTAAGGCCGGGCATAGCGCCCGGTGTAGCCGCGGTCGATCCTTGCCTCGACTGGAAGAAGACCGTGCTGAGGCGTGCGGCTTCTTCCTCGGCGCGGCGGCGCTGCTCGGCCTCGTCGACTCCGGGTGACGGCACCACGGGCGACACGACCGGCTGGCCGGCATTCTGCGCGGACAGGATTGGGCCGCCGAGATCGCCGGGCAGCGCCGGCCCGAGGACGGGGCCGGTGTAGTCGCGTGGCAGGCTCGCAAGACCATCGGCGGTCTGCCGGTTGGCGGTGGAGTAGAGTTCTTCCCCGCCATCGCCGCCAGTGGGTGTCTGGAGCGCGTAGATCAGCGCCCCGCCGATCCCGACCAGGGCCACGGCCGCGACGCTGGCGAGCATCTTGCGCGACAGCCGCGTGACGCGCGGAGCTTCTGCGCGCAGGCGCATAGGGGCTGCGTTGGTTTCTGTATCGCTCATGACTGCGGCCTCCCGTCGGTGCGAACGATCCTGACGACCTGCTGACGCTCTCCGCCGCCAAGGCGCAGTTCGGCCGCCCCGAACAGGCGATCGACGATCAGGATGTGTTGATAGATGCGGGTGTTGGCGATCTGCGCTTCACCTTCCGGGCCGATGACGAAGATCGGCGGCATCTCGCCCTGCACGATGCCGCGCGGGAATTCGACATAGACACGGCGGCCGTCGTCATAGACGACGACGGGCTTCCATGGCGGATTGTCGCTGCCGGTCAGGCCATAGCGATAGTTGCGGGCGGCGACGGCGGGGATGACCGGCGTTGCGGGAACGGCCTGACGCCCGCCGCCTGCCGACTGCGGATAGGACCAAGACACGGCCGGCATATAGGGCTTCTCGCCGGATCGCAACTCGACCATGTAGGTGCGCCGGTCGGTGGTGATGACGAGATTGGTGGTGATGTCGGCGCGCGTTGGCTTCACCAGCACATGCACACGACGGGCCACGCCGGAACCGGATTCGGTGTCGCCAATGATCCAACGGGCGGTATCGCCGGCAGCGATCGGACCTGCGCCGGTCAGGCTTTCGCCGGGTTCGAGCGCGATATTGGTGATCTGGCCGGGTGCGGCATAGACCTGATAGAGCGCGCCTTCCGACCATGGATAGACCTGAATGGCGTTGAAATAGCCCTCGCGGCGCGGCTGCACGCGGGCAGCGGCATTGGCGTTCTCGACGCGACCGGTCGGGGTGCCGGCGGTCTCGCCACCGCGTGCGACCGTCCAGGCCGGCGGGATCAGCACCGGCTTCGGCCGGTCATCGATGACAGCAGCGGGAATGGCCGGTAACGGCGGCACACTGGCGTCATAGCTGATCGACGGCGGCTTGTTGGTGGCGCAGCCTGCCAATGCGGTCGCGGCCAGCAGTACAGCCGGGACTACGGATTTACGGAAAGCCGATTTCATTGGCCGATCTCCCGCGACCACGAAATCGCATTGACATAGATTCCTAGGGGATTGGCCTTGAGCCGTTCGGCATCGCGCGGCGGCTGAACGGCGATGGTGAGGATCGCGGTCCAACGCTCGGTCGCTGAAAGCTGCCCGTTCTCGTAGCGTCGTTCCGTCCAGGCGACGCGGAACGAATCCGGTGACGCGCGGATGACGCTGGAGACGTCGACAGCGATCTGCTGCTTGCCGACCTTGGTGAAGGGATCGTTGGTGCGGGCATAGTCGTTGAGCGCGGCGGCGCCGCGATCGGTCGTCCACTCATAGGCGCGAAGCCAGTTCTGGCGGACGATGATCGGATCGGCGGGGATCGAGCGGACCTGCTCGATGAAGCGGGCGAGATGCCACGCGATCTGCGGATCGGTCGGGCGATAGTCGGCGGTGGCCGGCGCAATGCTCTGCGCCTGGCCGAGTTTATCGACCTGGACAACCCACGGTACGACGGTCCCGCGTGCGGACTGGATGACGAGCGCCCCGGCGAAGCCCGCCGAGAGAATGAGCGAGCCGAAGGCCATGTAGCGCCAGTTCTTGGCCTGCACGCGGGCCGAGCCGATGCGGTTATCCCAGACCTGCGCGGCTTGCTGGTAAGGCGTCTCGGGTTCGGGCGTCTTGCCGTAATGCACGGCGGGTCGCTTGAAGATGTTCATGAGCGGTCGCTTTCGGAAAGGTTGATGGAAGAGCCGGAGCCGTGGCTGTCGCCGGACTTGACGGCATGGGCGGCGGCGCTGACGCCGTGAGAAAGGTGCTGGCTGCGCTTCATGCGCTTGGCCCATTCCGGGGCGTCGCCTGCCGCTGCTGTCGGCGTGGATGCGGCCTCGGCGGCTTCACCGCCGACGGTTCCCATGGTCGAGGAGCCGCCGGTCGCGCCAAATCCGGCCTTGGCGCCATCGGAGAAGCTGGATTTCATGCTTTCGGAAGCACGCGCTACGGCGCGCTTCAGCGGCGAGACGGCTGTGGAGCCTGCGGCGCGGGCGACGCCGCCCACGCCGGAGGCGACGCCCGCCGCACCGGACTGCCCCATGGAACCAAGCGAATAGGCGGTCGATGCTGCGCCTGCCGCTGTCGCGCCGCCGCGTGCAGCGGCAGCGCCACCGGAGAGCGCCGCCGATCCACCTTTGAGGGCGAGACCCGCCGCACCGCCTGCGGCAAGGGCAGCACCTCCCACGGCAAGGCCGGTGCCCACCGCCGCACCCGCGCCGAGCTGCGGACCACCAGAGACGAGGCCGTTGGCGATGCCGGGGCCGAAGATGCCGAGGCCGAGCAAGGAGAGGGCGGCGAGCACGATCGCCATGGCGTCGTCGACGGTCGGGGTCGTGCCGCCGAAGCCCTTGGTGAACTCGCCGAAGAGGGTCGAGCCGATCCCGATGATGACGGCCAGGACCAGAACCTTGATGCCGCTGGAAATGACGTTGCCAAGCACGCGCTCGGCCATGAAGGCGGTCTTGCCGAAGAGACCGAAGGGAATGAGGACGAAACCGGCGAGCGTCGACAGCTTGAACTCGATCAGCGTCACGAAAAGCTGGATCGCCAAAATAAAGAAAGCGAGGATCACCAGCGCCCAGGCGAAAAGCAGGCAGACGATCTGGATCAGGTTCTCGAACACGGAGATCCAGCCCATCAGTGGCGAGATCGCCTCCAACAGCGGCCGGGCGGCATCGAGGCCGGTTTGCGCGACCTTGCCGGGGCGCATCAGGTCGGCCGCGGAAAACCCGGTCCCGCTTGCCTTTAGGCCGAGCCCGGCGAAGCTGTCGAAGACGATCTTGGCGAGATTGTTCCAGTTGCCGATGAGATAGGCGAAGACGCCGACGAACAGCGTCTTCTTGACGAGGCGCGCGATGATGTCGTCATCGCCGGCCCAGCTCCAGAACAGGGCCGCCAGCGTCACGTCGATCACGATCAACGTGGTCGCGATGAACGCTACTTCACCGGAGAGAAGGCCAAAGCCAGAGTCGATGTATTTGGTGAATACGCCGAGGAAATTGTCGATGACGCCTGCGCCGCCCATGGCTCACCGCCCTTCCGGGGTGGCGGGCGTTGCCGGTGCGACCGGCGTCGGCGCGTGGCCGAGAAAGCGGTCGCGGGTTTCGGCCCAGACGCGCAGGCACTCCGTATCGCTCGCGGCCTGTTGACCAAGTTGCTGGCACCGGCGCTGGCTCTCGCGCAGCGGATCGCCTTCGGGCTGAAGCTGACGCGCCGACGGCGATGCTGGCGCGTCCTGCTTGCGGGTCATTTCGATCGCCGTCGCCGTGACGGCGACCGCGACGAATACGATAGCGCCCAGCCGGGCCAGCATCTTGCCGTCCATGAGCTTCCTCCTTTCCGGCCTTATTTGCCGCTGTTGAACATCTGGGCGTTGCCGGGCTGGTAGCCCGAGCCCGGCGTCAGGAAGCGGCGACGCTGTTCGCGGCCCTGTTCGGCGGCGGCGGTGCGTTCCGCCTCGGTGAGCGCGCTGGCGCGGCCGTTAGAGGCGAGCAGCGCCACGAGATCCGAAAGCTGCTGCGATTGCAGGGCGAGGATCTGATTGCCGGCCTGTGTCGCCTGAAGCGCGCCGGTCGCGCCCTGGCTCTGGCTGACCAGCGCCGACATCTGCGTGCGGTTGGTGTCGATGTTGGAGACGACGCCGGCCTGCACGCGCATCGCGTCCTGAAGCCCGCCGACGGTGTTCTGCCAGCGCGAGCGGGCGTCGGCGACCATCTGCTTGTCGGTCGTCGACATCGAGACGTTGCCGTATTTCTGGGTGAACATCTGGTCGATCTGCTGGACGTTGAACGCGATGCCCTGAGCCTGCTGGAGAAGCTGCTGGGTGCGCTGCACGTTCTGCTGCAAGGTCTGGAGCGCCGAGTAAGGCAGGCTCGCCAGGTTCTTCGCCTGGTTGATGAGCATCTGCGCTTCGTTCTGGAGCGAGGTGATCTGGTTGGTGATCTGCTCCAGCGTGCGCGCCGCCGTGAGGACGTTTTGCGCATAGTTGCTGGGATCGAAGACGATGATCGCGTGCGCGGGTGTCGCCATCATCGGCGAGAGCGCGAGCGGGGCTGCCGCCAGCATGGTCGCGGCGAGCGCCATGGCGCGCGAGCGGATACGAAGGGTAAGCATAGTCAGGACTCCTTTGCTGCTTGGCGGAACGAGAAAGTTGGAATGAGATCAGCCGCCCATCCGACGTCGCGGGCGCGCAGCCACGCGGCGAGAAAGCCGTCGCGGCCGTGTTCGGCGACGAGGTTGGCGATCAGGGTCTGGTCGGATTTCGAGGATGCGGCGCAGAGCGCGAGGCCGACTTCGGACAGGCCCAGCTCGAACAGGCGGTTGCCGCGCCGCGACTGGCAGTAATAGTCGCGCTTGGGCGTCGCGCGTGCGAGGATCTCGATCTGCCGGTCGTTGAGGCCGAAGCGGCGATAGATGGCCGTGATCTGCGGCTCGATCGCGCGTTCGTTCGGGAGCAACAGCCGCGTCGGGCAGCTTTCGATGATGGCCGGCGCGATGCTCGAATTGTCGATGTCGCTGAGCGACTGCGTGGCGAAGATGACCGATGCGTTCTTCTTGCGGAGCGTCTTCAGCCACTCCCTGAGCTGGCCGGCGAAACCCTCGTCGTCGAGCGCCAGCCAGCCCTCGTCGATGATGAGCAGCGTCGGCCGCCCGTCGAGCCGGTCGCCGATGCGGTGGAAGAGATAGGAAAGCACCGCAGGCGCGGCGCCGGTCCCGACCAGGCCCTCGATCTCGAACGCCTGCACGGCGGCCGAGCCGAGATGCTCGGCCTCGGCATCGAGCAGCCGGCCATAGGCGCCGCCGACGCAATAAGGCCGGAGCGCCTGTTTGATGTCGTTGGACTGGAGCAGCACCGACAGGCCGGTGATCGTGCGTTCCTCGACCGGCGCCGACGCCAGCGAGGTCAGCGCCGTCCAGATATGCTCCTTCACGTCCGGGGTGATCTGGATCGCTTCACGCATCAGGATTGCGACGATCCAGTCGGCCGCCCAGGCACGCTCATAGGTGTCGTGGATGCGGGAGAGCGGCTGGAGCGAAACGGAGAACTCGTCCCCTTCGGTTAGCCCGCCGCCCAGGTCGTGCCAGTCGCCGCCCATCGCGATGGCGGCGGCGCGGATGCTGCCGCCAAAATCGAACGCGAAGACTTGGCTGCGCTCGTAGCGTCGGAACTGCAAGGCCATGAGCGCGAGCAGCACGGACTTGCCGGCGCCGGTAGGGCCGACGACGAGCGTGTGGCCGACGTCCCCGACGTGAAGGGATAACCGGAACGGGGTCGAGCCTTCGGTCTTGCCGTAAAGCAAGGGGGGCGCACCGAAATGCTCGTCCAGCTCCGGCCCCGCCCACACCGCCGACAGCGGGATCATGTGGGCGAGATTCAAAGTGCTGATGGGAGGCTGGCGGACGTTGGCGTAAGCATGACCGGGGAGCGAACCGAGCCAGGCATCGACCGCGTTGACGCCTTCGACCATGGCCGTGAAGTCGCGGCCCTGGATGACTTTCTCGACAAGGCGCAGCTTCTCGTCGGCAAGACGCGGATCGGCGTCCCACACCACGATCGTCGCGGTGACATAGGCCATGCCGGCGACATCGGCGCCCAGCTCCTGCAAGGCCAGATCGGCGTCGGCCGCCTTGTTCGACGCATCGGTATCGACCAGCGCCGACGCCTCGTTGGTCAGAACTTCCTTGAGGATCGCGGCGATCGATTTGCGTTTCGCAAACCATTGGCGGCGGATTTTGGTCAGCAGCTTGGTCGCGTCGGTCTTGTCGAGCAGGATCGCGCGGGTCGACCACCGATATGGAAAAGCGAGCCGGTTGAGATCGTCGAGCAGGCCGGGCGTCGTCGCGGTCGGAAAGCCGATGACCGTGAGAACGCGCAGATGCTGATCGCCAAGACGCGGCTCCAGGCCGCCGGTCAGCGGCTGATCGGCGAGCAGCGCATCGAGATAGACCGGGGTTTCCGGCACGCGGACGCGGTGGCGCTTGGTCGAGACGGTCGAATGCAGATAGGTCAGCGTCTCCGCGTCATCGAGCCAGCCGCATTCGGGCATGAAGCCGTCGAGGAGCGCGAGCACGCGATCGGTGCGGTCGATGAAACCCCGCATCACTTCCTGGGGATCGACGCCGGATTGCTCGCGGCCCTCGTAGAGCCAGGTCTCGGCCCGCGCGGCGTCCTCGGCCGGCGGCAGATAGAGGATGGTCAGGAGGTAGTCCGACACGAAGTGGATGCCGGCCTCCTCGAAGTCGGCCTTGCGTTCCTCGTCCACCAGGCCGGATGCTGGATCGGGGAATGTGCTGTCGGGATAGGTCGCGGCTTCGCTGCGTTGCGCCTCGACGAAGATGCTCCAGCCGGAGCCGAGACGGCGGAAAGCGTTGTTGATGCGGCCCGCAACGGCAACCAGCTCGGCGGCGACGGCGCTATCGAGATCGGGGCCACGGAAGCGCGCCGTGCGCTGGAAAGAGCCGTCCTTGTTCACGACGACGCCGGGGCCGACCAGAGCGGCCCAGGGCAGGAAATCGGCAAGGCGGGAGGCGGTACGGCGATATTCGGCGAGGTTCATCATGGGCGTCACCTCCCTTCAGACCGCGAGAAAAGCCGGGAGGCGCAGATGGCGCCGGCCGACTTCGACGAATTGGGGATCGCGCTTGGCTGCCCACACGGCCGCGACATGGCCGATGGCCCAGATCGCGATACCGACCAGCCAGAGGCGCAGGCCGAGGCCTACGGCCCCGGCCAGCGTCCCGTTGAGGATCGCGATGGAGCGCGGCGCACCGCCGAGCAGGATGTGCTCGGTCAGTGCGCGGTGAACCGGGACGGTGAACCCCGGTACATCCAGTTGCTCGAAGGCGACGGCCATCAGACGAGCGCCCCGCCGCCGAAGCTGAAGAAGCTCAGGAAAAACGAGCTGGCCGCAAACGCGATCGACAGGCCGAACACGATCTGAATGAGTTTGCGGAAGCCGCCCGACGTGTCTCCGAAGGCGAGCGCGAGGCCCGTGGCGATGATGATTATGACCGCGACGATCTTGGCGACCGGCCCCTCGATCGATTCGAGGATTTTCTGGAGCGGCGCTTCCCACGGCATGGAAGAGCCGGAAGCGTGCGCGGCCGGGACGAGGACGAGATTGACATAGGCGACGGCGGCGACGGTCGCGACGGTGCGATGGACGCGCAGCGGGATGCGGATCATGAAGGTTCTCCTGTGAGGTCAAGGGTTGCGGGGGTGACGCGGTAGTCCCCGTCCGGGCCGAGTCCTTCGACGCGGGCGAGTTCGGCGAGCCGGCGTGCGGAGCCGCGGCCGGAGAGGACGGCTACGAGGTCGATCGTCTCGGCGATCAGCGCGCGCGGAACGGTGACGACGGCTTCCTGGATGAGCTGTTCGAGACGACGTAGCGCGCCGATGCCGGTGCCGGCGTGGATCGTGCCGACGCCGCCCGGATGGCCGGTGCCCCAGGCTTTGAGGAGGTCGAGCGCTTCGGAGCCGCGCACCTCGCCGATCGGGATGCGGTCGGGGCGCAGGCGCAGCGAGGACCGCACGAGATCGGAGAGCGTGACGACGCCCTCCTTGGTCCGCATGGAAACGAGGTTGGGCGCGGCGCATTGCAGCTCGCGCGTGTCCTCGATGATGACGACGCGATCCTGCGTCTTCGCCACCTCGGCGAGCAGCGCATTGGTCAGGGTGGTCTTGCCGGTCGAGGTGCCGCCCGCGACGAGGATGTTGGCGCGCGATGCGACGGCCGCCCGCAAGGTCGCGGCCTGGTCGGCGGTCATGATCCCGGCGGCGACGTAATCGTCGAGCGTGAAGACGGCGACGGCGGGCTTGCGGATCGCGAAGGCCGGTGCGGCGACGACGGGCGGAAGAAGCCCCTCGAACCGCTCCCCCGTCTCGGGCAGTTCGGCCGAGACGCGCGGGGACCGGGCATGGACCTCTGCACCGACATGATGGGCGACCAGGCGGACGATGCGCTCGCCGTCTGCGGGCGAGAGGGTTTCGCCGGTGTCGGACAGCCCTTGGGAAAGCCGGTCGATCCAGATGCGCCCATCGGGGTTCAGCATCACTTCGACGATGCCGTCGTCCTCAAGGAACCGGGCGATGGCGGGACCGAGCGCGGTGCGCAGCATGCGCGCGCCGCGCTGGATCGCCTCCGGTTTCTGATGAGAAGAAGAAGTCATGCCGCCCCCAAAGCCAAGGGGACGCAACAGAGAGTTCCCCGATCGGGGATGATTAAAAGAGCCCGAAATCGGGCCGGTTCAACAAGTATCGGTCGTAGTAGTAGCGTGGCGTGCAAATACAGGAGAACGGCGGCGGAGCCCTGATCTTGTTGTCATCGGGGGGCTTCACCAGATGACGCGCGAGATCGTCACGGCTCCGAGTTGGAGACATCCTCGGGGATCTCCTGTCGCAGCTTCGGTCCTTTCACGAGGCGCCGGCCGAGCGCGGTGATGAACGCCTCATACCGCTCGGCTGATTTGGCGCGTGCCGCCTGTGCGGCAGGCTCCGGCAAGGCCGGCGTGGTCGTGATCCAGAAGCGGATGAACACCGCCAGCGTTTCGACGGCGATGCCGACATCCCGCTCCAGGCGGGTCATGCGGCGGTCGATCTGGTCGAGGCGCTTGGCGACGACCGCCTCTCGTCGCTCGGCATCGTCCGGCGACAGGAACGATGCGATGGCGGCCTCGGCGATCATGGACTGCGATTGATCCCGGCGCGCGGCAAAATCCGCCAGCGCCTGCGTCACGTCGGGGTCCAGATAGACCGTGAACTTCGACTTTTTCCGATGACTGGTCATGGCGCGCTCACAGCTCCATGCCGTCATTCGGGTCGAGCGAGACTTGACGCGCCACGCCCTGCATCTGGCGAAGCATACGCCGGTTGCGCACGGCGTCCTCCTCGGCGTCGTCGGGAAGCTCGATCTCGAACTCGTTGGCAATGGGTTCTTTCTTCTCCACCGGCTTGGCGCGGCTGAGTTCGGGTTGCAGCCGGCGTTCGGAATCGGTGGTGTCTTCGTCGTCGGACAGCTCGGCAGGCTGCGCGTCCAGCGCGTCCGGCCTCGCCGGGATCGGCAGGCTGCTCCAGTCGTCGGGGCGAGGCTTGTTGGGACGTTTCAGTTCGGGCGGGGCAAGAAGGCGCTCGCGGAAACGGGCATCTTCATAGTAGCGCGCCTTCTTCGCCCGGATCGGCGGGGTGCCGGCGACCATGACGATCTCGTCGCTCGGCGGGAGCTGCATGATCTCGCCGGGGGTGAGCAACTGGCGGGCGGTCTCCGAGCGTGAGACCATCAGATGGCCTAGCCAGGGCGACAGCCGGTGCCCGGCATAGTTCTTCATCGCCTTCATCTCGGTCGCGGTGCCCAGCGCATCGGACACGCGCTTGGCGGTGCGCTCGTCGTTCGTGGCAAAGGAAACGCGCACATGGCAGTTGTCGAGGATCGAGTTGTTCGGGCCGTAAGCCTTTTCGATCTGGTTGAGCGACTGCGCGATCAGGAAGGCTTTGAGGCCATAGCCCGCCATGAAGGCCAGCGCGCTCTCGAAGAAGTCGAGCCGCCCCAGCGCCGGAAACTCGTCGAGCATCAACAGCAGGCGGTGCCGGTCGCCCTTCGCCTGCAGGTCTTCGGTCAGGCGGCGGCCGATCTGATTGAGGATGAGGCGGATCAGCGGCTTGGTGCGATTGATGTCGGATGGCGGCACGACGAGGTAGAGCGTGGTCGGGAGCTTGCCGCCCACCATGTCGGCGATCCGCCAGTCGCAGCGCCGCGTCACCTCGGCGACGACCGGATCGCGGTACAATCCGAGAAACGACATGGCGGTGGAGAGCACGCCCGAGCGTTCATTGTCGGATTTGTTGAGCAATTCGCGCGCCGCGCTGGCGATGACCGGGTGCGGCCCCGCTTCGCCGAGATGGCTGGTCGTCATCATCGCGGCAAGCGTCGACTCGATCGGACGTTTCGGATCGGAGAGGAAGGCGGCGACACCGGCGAGCGTCTTGTCGTCCCCGGCATAGAGGACATGCAGGATGGCGCCGACAAGAAGGGAGTGGCTGGTTTTCTCCCAGTGGTTTCGCTTGTCCAGGCTCCCTTCGGGATCGACCAGGATGTCGGCGATGTTCTGCACGTCGCGAACTTCCCACTCGCCGCGGCGCACCTCGAGCAAGGGATTGTAGGCCGAGGATTTCGGATTGGTCGGATCGAAGAGGAGCACGCGACCGTGGTGCGCGCGGAAGCCGGCCGTCAGCGTCCAGTTCTCGCCCTTGATGTCGTGGACGATTGCCGAGCCCGGCCAGGTCAACAATGACGGCACGACGAGGCCGACGCCCTTGCCCGATCGCGTCGGCGCGAAGCACAGCACATGCTCAGGCCCGTCATGGCGCAGATAGTCGCGGTCGTAGCGGCCGAGCACGACGCCATCGGGATCGAGCAGCCCGGCGGCCTTCACCTCTTCCTTCTCGGCCCAGCGCGCCGAGCCATAGGTGGCGACGTCCTTGGCTTCGCGCGCCCGCCAGACCGACATGCCGATCGCGACGGCGATGGCGATGAAGCCGCCAGACGCGGCGATGAACGCGCCCTGGGTGAAGATCTCCGGCGCATAGGCATCGTATGAGAACCACCACCAGAAGAAGGCCGGCGGGTGGTAGAACGGCCAGCCGAAGAGGACGAACCAGGGCGGCCCGAGCTGCGCCTGAAACCCGAGGCTCCAGGCGACATATTCGGTCGCGCCCCAGGTGGTGGAGAGCACGATGAGGAAGACGATCAGAATCTGTCCCCATAGGATTTTGGTCGCGGACATTGCGATGTTCCTTCTCTGTTGAGGCTAGAGGCCGAGCCCGCGCTTGCGCCCGAAGTCCCAATCGACGCCGCCGCCGTCGCGGGCGACGCCGGAGACGTGGCGGCCGAGCTGCTTGTCGAGGGATGGCGACCAGGGCACGAGCTGAAAGCCGAGGCCGTCGTCGATCATGGCGAAGCGGCCGGAGGCGAGCGTCAGGCGCTGGCGATAGGTGCCGGCGACATATTCGCCGCTCTCGGCCGGCTTGAAGGGCTGGCCGGTCTCCTTCGCGAGCCGGCCGGCGACGGCCTCGACTTCGCGGCGGCGAAGGGTGTCGATCAGGTTGCGGTTGAAGATGACGCGGCGGCCCTGCTGCTCGGCGAGACCTTCGCCGACCAGACGCTCCGCACGCTGCCGCATCGCGTCCCGCACCTCGGCGCCGAAACTACCGTCCGACATGGCGACGGGTTCGCGGGCGATGGATTGCCGGTCGAGCCAGGTCGCGCCGGTGGCGCTCACCTGATGCTGGAGATCGAGATCGGAGCGGACGGCGAGCGCGACGCGACGATCGCCTTTCGCGTCCTCATAGGTGCGCAGCTCGACGATCGATCCCGGCGGGCTGTCGCCGGTGGCGTCGAGATGCGGCAGGCGGATGTGATGGGTGCGGCCGTCCACGCCGTCGACCACGGCGTAGGCCGTTCCCTTCAGCTCGTCGTCGAGGCCGCGTTCGACCAGGCGGCCGATGACGGGAACGTCGAGGCTCTCGCCGGCAAGGACGTAGCTGGCCGAGCCGCGCTCGATGCCGCTTGTCGTCAGCGCCCGGTGCATCCGCTTGATGATGTCGCCGCGCTCGCCGAGTTCGCGCAGCGTCGCTTCGGCCTCGGGCTTGATGAACCATTGCTGGTGCCCGACCTGTCCGGCGAGCCCGCAGATTTCGAGCGTGCGCAGCCGGCCGACCTTCAGCGCGTGAAATTCGTCCGGCTGCTGGCCGGGCTGCGGCGCGAGGTCGATGATGCCGGACTTGCCGGCGTCGCGGACAAGCTGGCGGTCGAGCTGCGTCCAGCGTTCGGCCTCGACCTGCCGCTCCAGATTGCGGTTGATCTCCAGATCGGTGCGCTGGCCCAGCTCCTGCGTCACGAGATCCTGTGCACGGGCGCGCATTCCCTCCTTGATGTAGTCGCGGGAGATTACGAGGTCCTGGCCGTCGTCGGTGCGGCCGCGGACGATGATATGGATATGGGGATTGTCGGTGTTCCAGTGATCGACGCCGACCCAATCGAGTTTGGTGCCGAGGTCTTTTTCCATCTGCCCCATAAGCTCGCGGGCATGGTCCTTGAGGTCGGCCATATCCACGGCGTCCTCGGGCGAGACGATGAAGCGGAAATGGTGCCGGTCATCCTCGCAGCGCGCCGCGAAGTCGCGGGCATCCACATTGTCGCCTTCAGGGCCGAACAGCCGCGCCTTCTCCCCGTCTCGGGTCACGCCGTCGCGGCGGAGATATGAGAGGTGCGCAGCCAGCGGCGCGGCGCGTGCGCTATGGCGCACCACGCGGGTCTTGATGACGACGATGCGTGAGCGGCCGGTGAGCAGCCGGTTGGCCTGGATGCTGGCGCGCTGGCCGCGCCCGAAGCGCGAGCGGTTGCCCGTCGTAATCTTGCCGGAACGGGAGACGCGGCCACCGGCCTTCTGCGCGGCGGCGAGCGCCTGCGAAATGAAGGGCCGGGCCTGCTGTGCGCGGGTCGAGCGGATGCGCCCAGGCCGGACGCGAATTTCGCTGTCATCGGCCATGGCGGAACCTCGCACGGTGCAAAAGGAACAGGGAAATCAGAAAGATAGGCGTGCAGCGCACGGTGCGCGAAAGCGCGGCACGGTGCGGAACGCGCCAAAAAACCATGCAAAAACAACCGACCAACCGAAGCGCACCGTGCGCCTTTTTATCTCGCCATCGTCCGGTTGTTCTGCCTGCCTCTGCCCCTTCCATCCTCCATGACACGCCGGAATACGAAGGGATGCGAAGGACGGCCCGCACGCTCATGGGCGCTCTCCGGGGCTGGAGCGTGCGACGACAAGGGGCGAATCCGATGTCGCGGCGGGATCGGATGGCCGCGCCGTGACGGAGGATCGGCTGTCGTCCGAACGCGCATTGTCCGACCGCGAACCGGCGGGGCGAGCGTCGGCTGAACGCACGACGAAGATCGCCGCCTCGCGCCAGTCGGGTGGCGGATCGGCTCGCCAGACGGACGTTTCGGGTGCGGCCGCGCCGCCGAGCACCGGCACGAGCGCGGCGACATAGGCCCGCGTTTCGGCCGGCAAGGCGCGGCCCGTCGAGCGATGATCGTCATAGCGGCCGGGACCGGCGTTGTAGGCCGCGAGCATCGCGGCGACATCGCCGTAGCGGTCCCACATTTCGCGCAGATAGGCCGCGCCCGCCATGATGTTGTCGTGCGGGTCATAGGGGTCGCGGCCGAGACGGTAGCGGGCGCGCAAGGCGGCCCATGTATCCGGCATGACCTGCATCAGCCCCAGCGCGCCCGCCGACGAGATCGCGCGCACATCACCCGCGCTTTCGGCGCGCAGCACGGCGCGAATCCAGCGTTCGGGAATCCCGTACCGCTGCGCCGCCTCGGCGATGTGGGCGGCATAGGGATCGGTGGCGGACGGACGGGCGACCGGCGGGGTCTGCGCCGTTGCCCCGGTCGGCCCCGCGCAGAAGGCGAGCACGCCGAGGGTGGCGAGAACGGCGCGGCGACATGCCGATCCGGCCCGGCCAACGCGCCGGGCCGCGAGCATGGAGATGATCGGAGCCGGCATCGGTCAGCTCCGGTCTTCGCGCTGCCGGGGCCGCTTCCATGCGAGCCGGAAGGTGCGGCCGTCGTCGTCGGCCTGGAACAGTGCCGGGCGAAACACGGTCAGAAAGAGCGGGCTGTCGATCTCTAGGGCGATGTAGTCACCGGCGCGTTCGCCGACACGTTTCCACGCAGCGCCGATCTCGGGGCCGTCCTCGTCGTCGAGGTGGATGCGATAGGCCGGCGCGTTCTCGGCGTCGCTCGGATCGATGCCGACGAGCACGATCGCCTCGTCGATGCCGAATAGCCGGACGCGGCCGGCATAGCCGTTGGCGGTAGGTTCAAAGGGATGGTTGGGCATAGTCGTCTCCTTCAGGTTGGTGAGCTGGTTGGTCGGGGAAAGGCGGCGTCAGCGCCCCGTCAGCGGGTCGGCGCGCGCCACTCGAAGCGGCCGTTGCCGTCTTCGTCGGTCCACAGCGGGACCGCGTGGCCGATGATCTGGTCGGTGGGGGTCAGGCCGAAGTAGCGACCGTCGAGGCTGTCGCGGACCTGCCAGTTCATGAGGAAGACTTCGCCGGTCTGGATGCGGCGGCAGCCCTGCCAGACGGGCAGCTCCCGGCCGATCCGGTCGCGCTCCAGCGCCGCGCCCATGGCGATCCCGTCCACGGTGATCGCGCGGCCGGTTCGGCAAACGGTCTGCCCGGACACGCCGAGCACGCGCTTGATGAGCGGCACGCCCTTGGGCAGATAGCCGCGCTCGGCCATAAAGGCGGCGAGCGGTTCGGGCGCGTCGACCGCGACAAGATCGGTGACGTCGAACGGCCCGTCGTAGTCGATGGAATAGAGGCCGATGGGCGCGCTGGCCGAGGCGTTCCACATGAGCTTGATTGGCATCGGCGTGAGCGCCGGATAGCCGATGCCGAGCGTGGCGAGCGCCATGACGGTGATGAGGCCGGCGCGCGTCATGGCTGAACCTTCCTGCGCAGGAGGAAGGCGCGATGCTGTTCGAGCGTGTAGGCGCGCGGCTGCTGAGCGGCGGCCATCCGGTTGTGGACGTGCCGCCAGTGTTCCGGCGAAACGGCGTCCGCCTCGATGCCGATCGCCTCGATCGCATCGACGTGGCGCAGTACGTCCTCGACCTTCGGCCAGCCCTCGATCTTGAGCAGGATTTCGCCGCCCGGCCGCACGAAGGGCAGCGTCTGGTAGGCCTCGCCCGGTTCGACCGCGCGCACGATGTCGATGCGCGAGATGATCGTGCCGAAGTCGTTGGAAGCCCAACGGACGAAGGCGAAGATGGTATTGGGCCGGAAAGAGAGAATGCGCTGGCGGCGGTCGACGATCTGTTCGTTCGCCGCCTGGCCGAACCTGATCCAGTATTCGATCTTCTTCTCGATCCACGTCAGTTCGACGCGGGTCATGCGATCCTGGATGAGCGCGGACGGCATCGGGCCGCCGCGCACGCGGGGGGCCGCGGTGCCGTTCATGTGGGGTCTCCTGGGGTCGAGGGAAATTCGCGCGACAGCAGCTCGCGCAGCATGTCGGCGACGGTGACGCCGCGCCCGAAGGCCGCGATCTTGATCCGGCCGCGCAGCTCCGGCGTCACGTCGATGGTGAGCCGCGCCGTATAGGCACTCGCCTCGGCGGTGCGTGGCGGGCTCTCGGCCGTCTTGATCCACTGTTCGGGATCGGCCGGGCGCGTGGCGAAACCGCGCTTTTCGGTGCGGGCCGTCATGACGCGCCTCCGCTGCCGAAGGGCAGCAGCGCGGCGAGCCGGGAACGGGCGCGCTCGGCCATGACGGGATCGATCTCGCAGCCGATATAGCGGCGGCCGGACAGCCGGCAGGCTTCACCCGCCGCGCCGGAGCCTGCGAACCAGTCGCCGAGCAGCACCGACGGTTTTTCGGTCGGATGGATCGCGCGGCCGTGGCAATTGCGCAGGTAGATGACCGATCGCATGATGCGCGGCCCGCCGTCTTGGCTGACGTAGTGGCCGGCGTCGATCTGGCCGTTATGGGGAGGACGCTGCTTGCGGCGGACGGTGCGCGCCGTCGCATCGGGCGTGGTCTGGACGTCGTTGTATATGTCGCGCCAGGCCGTCTCGGCCGGGTAAAATTGCACGGCCAACTCATGCACCCGCTTGAAGCGATCGGCATGAAAGCTGGAGCCGTTCTGCTTCTCCCAGACGATCTCCTGCGCGATGCGCAAGCGCGCGTCGGTGAAGCGGTCGGCGGTCGCCATGAAGCTGCGCAGCGAGCCGAACACCCAGATCGAGCCGGTGGGCTTGAGGGCGGCGCGCGCCAGCACCAGCCAGCGCTCGACGCGCCGGTCCCAGGCGAGCGAGGTGTCGCCATAGGGCGGATCGGCAAGGATCATATCGAACGGGCCGCGCGGCGGCATGAGGTCGCGGCAGTCGCCGGTGAGGACGATCATGAACCGTCCCTCCCGATGTCGAGCTGGCCGATCTCGGACGCGAGCGCGGCGATCTCGCGGGCGGCGGGCGAGCGGCTGTCGATCTCCGAGGCGAGCCGCCCGGACTGCGCGGCGTCGGCGAAGACGATGCGCTGGCCGATGGTCGCGGCGAGCACCGGCGGATCGTGATCGGCCAGCGTCTCGGCCGTCTCGCGGGCGATGACGGTGCGCGTGGCGCAGCGATTGAGAACGAAACGGGCGACGAGCTGCGGCCGGTAGATGCGTGCTTCCGTGAGGAGCGACAGCATCTCGGCCGAGGCCCAGCCATCGAGCGGCGACGGCTGCACCGGGATCAGCACGAGGTCGGCGGCGAGCAAGGCCGAGCGCATGAGGCCGGCGACACGCGGCGGGCCGTCGATGACGATGTGATCGACGTCGCGCGCCAGCTCGGGCGCTTCGCGGTGGAGCGTATCGCGCGCCAGGCCGACGACGCCGAACGCGCGCGGCAGGCCCTCGCGGCTGCGCTGCTGCGACCAGTCGAGCGCCGAGCCCTGCGGGTCCGCATCGATCAGCGTGACACGCCGGCCGCGTCCCGCGAGTTCACCGGCGAGATGGAGCGCGAGCGTCGTCTTCCCGACCCCGCCTTTCTGATTGAGGAGCGCGACGATCATCGGCTTCCCCCCGGTGGATCGAGGGGAAGCCGGGGCGCTTCGGGATCGCCGGCCTCGGACGAGCGGATGTCGCCGGAGGCCCTTCGGGGGCCGGACTGTGCGGCCGGAAAGCTCTTTTTCGCGGTTACGCTGAGGCTTCTGGCGGCGCCGCGGATGAGCTTTTCCACATCGCGCGCGCGCTCTTCAAAGTTAGATTCTTGGTTAGACTCTAAGTTAAGGGCGCGAATCCGTCTGCGATTTCCAGACGTTAAGGCCGGTTTCGGTTCCTGATAGCACGAGCCTCGGGTTCCCGATGGCACGATAGTCCGGGTTCCCGATAGCACGAGCCCGTCCACAGGTTTTCCACAGGGGGCGAGCGGCTCGAAAGCGAGCAGCGTGCGCCCGCCGATCTCCATCTCCAGCGACAGGACGTAGCCGGGCAGCGGCTGGCGCCGCACGATGTCGCGCAGCTCGAACGCGAAGCGTTTGAACGGCGACAGACTGCCGGATTTGACATGGAGATGGTGCAGGTCGAACCGCCAGCCGTCGCGCTGGCGGCCGCCGTGCTTGCGCACGATGCGGTAAAGCCAGCGGTCGAGGCCGCCGGTGAGATCGAAATAGGCCGGGTCGATGGTGAGGATGAGCGCGTCGTCGAGGACGGCCTTGTAGAACCAGTCGGGGACGATCAGCTCGATGCCGTCCGGTCGTCCATGGCGGTCGGTGCGCTCCTGCCATTCGTTGATCCACGAGAAGCGGTGGCGGCGGCCCTCGGCCGGCTGGCGGATCGATGTCGAGATCGTGGTCGATTGCAGCCGGTCCAGCGCCGCCTTGAGGCGCTGGTAATCGCGCAGCGACGTGCCGCGTCCGACATAGGTGAGGATTTCATAGGGCGTCGTCGCCATCAGCCGTGACGTGCGAAGCCCGTTGTCGCGGGCTTCGACGATCTGGCTGGCGGCCCAGATCAGGATGTCGGCGTCCCAGATCGTGGCCATGCCATGATCGGGAACGGCCTCGACGCGGATCGTGATGTCGCCGGCTGCGAAGTCGATCGGGGCGACGCGATGGGATTTGGAGAGGGAGAAGAACGGATAGGCCATGAGATCCTGCGCATCTCGTGGCGCGAAGTCGCCGGGGAGTGCGCGAAACAGATCGAGCTGCCCACGCTCCGAGAGGTCACGACGCCGCACCACCATGAAAGGGTCCGGCCACGATCAGCGTGCGAACCGGCCGGCAACCCGGTCGGTCGTCGGCGGCTGGCGCTTCGCCGGCAGCACGGAGCCGCGCGGATCGGAGGTCGAGGTGACGGCGCCGCGCTCGGCCCAGGTTTCGAGGTCGTCGACGGCATAGACGACGCGCCCGCCGAGTTTGCGGTAGGCCGGGCCGGTGCCATAGGTCCGGTGCTTTTCGAGGGTGCGGGCGGACAGGCTGAGAAATTCAGCGGCTTCCTTGGTCCGCAGATAGCGTGGCGGGAGCGCGGTGGTTTCGGGTCGCATGGGGCGGGCCTCCGTGGGTTTGCTGGGGGCCGCTGGCGATCAGCGGCTGACAGCGACCACGGTGGCGAAGAACCGTCGGCGGGATGGATGGGGGACTTGAGGTGGCTAAAATCCCCACCCCCTGTCGCGGCGCGGCTATGTGCGCCGGCGCTGGCGAAGCAGTTGCAGATAGCCGCCGTTGATGAGCGCCAAGCCGCCTTCGACCAGGGCGATGACGGCATCGCGCAGCGGCGATGTCTTCCAGGGCTCGGTGTTGACGCGCGCCTCGCCGTAGATCGCGACGGCGATCTCGCGATAGCTCGCGCCGTTCATGTGACCATCGGTGGCGCGGAGTTTCAGGCGCAGGCGGCGGCGTTGTTCGGCGGTCATGCGCTTATCGCGTGGCGGCGGGCGGCCGCGCCAGACGCGCGCCATTCGCGTCAGGGCATCGATGCGGTCGAAGACGTCGTTATCGAGCGGAACCAGCGCCGCGAGCTGGTTGTCGTGAACAGTGCCGGAAAGGAACAGAACCTGGATGTCGTGCTCGGAGAAGGACGCATAGGCGCCTTCGGGGGCTTCACGCCCTGCGGCGAACGGATCGGCGGAGGAAGCGGGGGCGGGAGGCAGAAATTCGGGGCGGCGCGTCAAGAGGAGAACAGCGGTATCGCTGGACGGCGACCAACGTATTTCCTGAGCGAGTGCGGACAGGCCCGGCCTGGCAGCGAAATCGAAGCCCCCAGAGCTGTTCTGCGTCTTTTGGAAGCGGTGCGGCCTCAGTGGCAGCGTTCACAAGACCGCTGTAGAGTTCCTGATAGGGAACGTATCGGCGAAGACATTCCCAGGCGAGTCCCTCGACCTGCAGCCTGTCGAAATAGTCGTAACGGCTGTCGTTCCGCCAGTCTCTTGTATCTGGCCTCATAGCGTCAACTCCTCGCAGGTTACGCGCAAGTCGAACGCCGAGTTTTCCTGTTTCATCATAGGTGGCGGAAGGCCGGGAGAGGACATTGCGTGATGCCGAAGGAGCATCACGCGACCAGCGGCGGATCAGCCCTGGGACAGTCGCAGAAGGTGCCGATAGCCGGTGTGCGTCATCCAACGGGCGCGAGCGAGATGGCTATCGTGGATGCGTCGACAGCGTTCGGGTTCGTTGACGGGATCGAGTCCGAACAAGATCTGCACCGCCTCTGTCCAATCGGCGCCATCGGCATCCGCGTCCAGCAAGCGCGCGTAGAGTTTGACGTGCGCCTTGTCATAGGCGGTGAGTTCCTGCCCTGCCGGCGCGGTATCTGCGAATGTCTCGATCATGATGCAGGCTCGATTACTATGCGGCGGCTGCATCTTAACCATGTTTTGTCCAAAATGGAGCGACGGCAAGCTTGGGCGAGCTTTGCCCGCCGATCAGCGCGCTGCGGTGGATGGATTGGGCTTATTTCCGCGATCATCGACCAGCAACACTCCTTGCCCCTGAACGGTGGACAAGAGGACGATGCCGGCAGCTTCCAAAGCCCTGCGCACCTGATCGCGCGTTGTCTCGTACACATCGAGTCCGCTTTCGGATTCGAGGCGTTTAAGCGCGGTCAGCGATATGCGGGCCTTGTCAGCGAGCGTCTCCTGTGTCCAACCCAGCAACGCGCGTGCGGCCCGTGATTGTCGGGCGGTGATCATGCATGATCACCTCCCATTCGGACCTACGCGCATTCCAGAACTACGGCTATTTTAGTCGTCCTTGCTCTATTTTGCCAGTCTAAAGACGCTGCATGAAATCTGCGGCGACGTGGTTCCGGTGCAGTGATTCGCGCGGCTGCGCGGGATCGGGGCGCCTGAAAGGCGGTCTCGGCCCGCAGCAGGCCGACGACCGCGTTGGGCGGGCGGCGTCCAAGAAATGGAGGGGCGGATGATCCGCCCCTTTTACGCGAAGGGATCGATCTCGGAGACGATGGTGTCATCGTCGCCGTCATATTCGGTGGCGGGCATCACGCTCATGGTGCCGTCGCCGGCGCGGAAGATGACGATGGCGACCATCAGGGTGGAGGCGAGACTGGCGGCGTAGGCGTTGGCAGTTGCGAGGGTCATTGTCCGGCTCCCGATTTCGGCGGGGACCATTCCCCGCTCGACGGGCGCCCGAAGTGTTTTGGGTTCGGCCGGGGTCATCGCGCAGGCGAAGACGAAGCGACCGCACGCTTGCGTAGCGGACCCCATGAGGGTTGACCCTGGAAGGCCGGGACCGGAACCAAGGTTAAGCCACAAGAACGGGGTGGTTTCCGCTTGCCGGAGCCGGTTGGCCCTGCATTGCCCTTGCCGGCGCTGCCCTGGCTCGCTCCCTGACAGTCGCGATCGTCCGCAGTTGTCTATGGTCCGCGTGATGCCCGCCGCCGAATATGCGCCTTGCGTGCGCCGGTCTGTTTGATCCCTTTGCGTGAAGCGGCGCGCAGCATCCAAGGGGCCGCAGCTTTGGGGCGGCGTCGATCCGGCGCGAACATTAGAAATCCCGGCGGCTTTCGCCGCCGGGTCTCCGGCCGTCCGATCAGAACGGGATGTCATCGTCGTCGATGAACTTGCCGTCGTCGTTTTCGGTCTGCTTCGCCCGGTTCAGGAAATCGACGGTTTCGGCGATGATCTCGCAGCCGTAGCGGTCGTTGCCCTGCTGGTCGGTCCATTTGGTGTAGTGGATGCGTCCGCGAACCAGAACCTTCATGCCCTTTTCGCAATGCTCCTCGATCGTCTTGCCGAGGCTGTTGAAGGCGGTGATCCGGTGCCATTCGGTGTCCTGCACCCGGTAGCCCCTGTCGTCGCGGACCACCTTGCCTTCCGAGTAGCGAGGGCGCGAGGTTGCGAGGGTGAAGTGGGTGATGCGGGTGCCGCCCTGGGTGGCGCGGGTTTCCGGGTCCTGGCCGATGTTGCCAGCGAGGATGACGATGTTCTGCATTGTAGGTCTCCGTTGCTTCTCGGAGGAACCATTCCCTCCGACGAGACCCGGCCAAGGCCGTCTGGAGACTCCTGCATCGCCGCCTTCAGCGGCGGCTTGACCCCCAAGGTCCGGGTGGGGCGGGCAGCCGCGCTTGCGCGGCAACACGGCCGGAAACCGCGGGGGTTGCCGGAAGGAAACAGAACGGACTTAGGGGATCAGTCAGTCGGAGGGATTGGTGCTTCCGTAAGCCCGATGGAGACCGGGCCAGAACAGCATCCTTGCTGGCCGCAGATGAGACAGGGCCAGACGCACCACCCCGGAGGCGCCCCGGCCACGCCCTGTCGCCTGCCGATCCGCGCCCCGGCTTCGGAGGCAAACGAGGATTTCCGCGAGAACGAGACGCCTGCCGGGTTGTCCGCACCAATTGCCGGATCATCGTTTTGACGGCACGAGGCTCGATTCAGAGCCTTGCGAAAAGGGCATGAAGGTGTTCGCGGCGCAGCTCGTCGCGCAACCCACGGACCGATCAGCACCGCGTCGACCGGCGCGCTCGCAGATCTCGCCCGATGCCGACGCAGCGGGCCGGACGGTGCGACCGACACGGCGATGGCGCATTCAGCAACCCGATGAGACTCCGCCCTGATCGGATGGCGGGAGGCTTGGCGCGAACGCTGTCGGGATGGTCATGGGAGCGATGGATCGCCACCACCCCGTGTCAGCGATTGAAGCCGAATGGCGGAAACGCGCTCATCAAGCGTGGTTCCGGCGCAGCCGAATGAGCGGCCCGAAGGGCGACACCCATCCTTCCCGGCCCATGCCGCGAGGATCATCGGAACAGCACGATCAACGCGAAAGCGCAGCCGTTCCGACCGCATTGAGGTTCAGCACCGCCGCTATGCCGATGACCAAACCGCCGATCCCGCCGAGGATATTGATGGCGATGGCCGAGTCGATCATGTGCTTGGTCACGCCATGAACCAGCGCGAAACCGGCGATCACGGCCGGAATGGCGAAGATGGCGAGCGCGATCAGACGCAAGGCGGGGTTTTTCGCAAAGCCAAGCACGGCGATCACCAGCACGACGGAGCCTATGGCCGCACCGATGGCCGCAAGGGCGGAAAACCAGAAGCCCGAGCCTGTCGCATAGACATATTGGAACGCGGTGATGCCCGTCATCACAGGCAGCGCGTAGATGGCGAGATGCCAGGCGATCACGCAGAAGGTGATGGTGAGCGAGATGGCAAGAAGGATCAGCGTCATGGAAACCTCCACTTGAATGGTTGAGGATCACGACAGGCTGCCCGGAGATACGCTCCGCCTGCGACTATGCTGCTTCGCCGGTTCTGCAAGGAAACATCATAAAAGCCTTCTCATTGCCGTGTCGTCAAGTATTGGCGGCTGTTGCAGCCGCCTTTCGGCGGCGCTTACGCGCCGCCGTCGAACTTCATGACCGGGATGCCGAGCTTGCGGGCCTTGTCCGCGAGATTGTCCTGAATCCCGGTTCCGGGGAAGTGAATGACCCCGATCGGCATGGTGTCGAGCATCGCATCGTTGCGCTTGAACGGCGCTGCCTTGGCGTGCTTCGTCCAGTCGGGCTTGAAGGGGATTTGCGTAACCTTGCGGTTGCTGGCCCATTTCGAGGCGATGAGTTCGGCGCCCTTCGGGCTTCCACCGTGCAGCAGCACCATGTCGGGGTGTTTGGCGTGAACCTGATCGAGCTTGGCCCAGATCAGGCGGTGGTCGTTGTAGTCGAGCCCGCCGGTGAAGGCCACTTTCGGGCCGGGCGGAAGGAGCACCTCGTTCTCGGCCTGCTTCTTCGCGGCGAGGAAGTCGCGGCTGTCGATCATCGCGGCGGTCAGGTTGCGATGGTTGACCATGGAACCCGTGCGCGGCCGCCAGACGGAGTGGGTGTGGCGCTCGAAGTGTTCGGCGGCCTGGTCGCGCATCAGCTCGAAGGCGTCGCGCCGTTCGAGAAGGGTCTGACCCTCTGCCGTCAGGCGCTCCAGTTCGACGGACTTCACCTCGGAGCCGTCCTGTTCCCGTTGAAGGCGGCGCTGCGCGACTTCGTTGTCGTCCAGCTCGCGCGCGATCCGGTCGCCCGCGCGCTGGAAGAGGTTGACCGTGCCCCAGAGCAGTTCTTCGAGGTCGGGTTCCAGGCGGGTGTCCGAGAGCGCCACCACGAGGGCGTCGAAGATGTCGGCGATGCTGCCGGCCACGACATTGCCCTCGGGGAGCGGTCGCGGGTCGGGTTCGTCCTCGAAGGGACGGTAGCCGTAGAGCGCCAGTTCCTGAAGGACGTGATCGGTCGGGGAAGATTCGTGGTGCGGCTCGTAGTCGGTGTCGTGGTGTTCGGTCATGGTGGTCTGCCTTCGGCTCGTGGCCGCGCCCATCGCGGCCTTCGTGGCGACGAAAGGCGGCGGGCGGGACGGACCTGCACCGGACGCGCAGCGGGAGGCCGGAACGCAGAGGAGGATGACGGGGGCCGGCGATTTTGCTTCGCGATGCAAAGCGCCCCAGCCGGGGTCCCCGCGCGACTTGTCGCGTGGGGTGGGTGCGGCGCGGCGGAAAATCGTTGGCAACCGGCATTGCCTGTCCGGCCCGCCTGACGCCCCGATCGCCCTCTCAGAAGGCCGTGGGTGTGGCCTCTCCGCGCCGGAGGCAGATCGCCATGGCTGAACCGGCCCCGCGATACCGCGTTGCCGCTGCACCTGACCGTGACCGATCAGGCCGCCAGCACCATGAAGCGTGCTATGTCCTGCGAGACGATCTGGTCCCGCAGCCGTGCCGCCAATGAGTCGTGGCCGAGGAGCCTGAGATCTTCGTTGAAGTCACCGAGCCGTGGCGTGAGCACGACCGCCTCGATCCCGACTGCGCTCGCACGCTCCGTCAGGGTCGCCATCGCACCATCGCCGGCCGGATCGTTGTCGCGGGCGATATAGAGCCGCCGCAGCGTCGTCGGGAACAGGATGGCGCTGAGATGGGCCGCCGAGAGCGCCGCCAGAGACGGCATAGCGGGCAGAACCGTGCGGACGGACAGTACCGTTTCGATGCCTTCGCCGGCCGTCATCACCTCGCTGCCCATGCCGAAGCGGACGGCGTTTCCTAGGAGATCACCCATCGCGCGCCGGGGCGTCTCGATCGGCGCACGGCCAAGACGCGCCTCGGTGAAGCCGCCGGGATCGAGCCAGGTGCGGTGCGCGCCCGTAATGGTGCCGGCGGGGTCGGTGACGGCAGCGATCATCGCCGGCCAGGTCTCGGTCGGCGCGTTCTCGTCGGCCCGATAGTAGCAGCGGGGGTGGAAGCGCAGGGCTCCGGTTTCGTGCAAAGCCGTAATGGCGCGATTGCGCAAATACGTTTCCACGAGCGTCCGTCCGATGGGCTTCGCCATGGCAAGGAGCCGCCGCGAGGCTTCGGGCGATCCCGCCGGCGCCGATGCCGGTCGCCAGTCACGCTTCCCCGGTTCGGGTTCAGGATGCGGCAAGGCGAGGAAGGACCGGGCCTCGTCGGCGACGTCCTTGAAGTCGATCAGCCCGCAGCTTTCGCGGATGACGTCGAGAAGATCGCCATGCTCGCCAGTCGCGGAATCCGTCCATTTGCCCGCTGCGCCCTTGCCGGTTTCCGGCCCGGTCAGCCGGACGAACATCGACCGGCCCGGCGTGTTGCGGACGTCGCCGACCTGCCAGTATCGTCCGGCTCGGTGGCCGGACGACAGATAATGACGGCAAACCGCCTCGGCGTGTCGGCCGAGACGGATCGCCAGTTCGGAAGCTGCGAGGCGAGCCATTTACGCCGCCTCCCGCTCACCGATGCGCTCGACAGGCCAGCGTTCGAGCAGCTTTGCGAGCACGATCGGCCCATTGGCGTCGACCGGCACGAACATGCGCAGCTTCCACGAGATGATTTCGTGGAACAGGCCATAGGCGGTGAGCCGCTCGCGCATGGTGTCGGTGAAGCCGGAGAGTTCGATGCGGTTCGCGCCCATGACGCGAGCGCGCCGAAGCTGAAGGCCCTCGGCGAGATCGAGGATCGTGCGACCGTCCATCAGCGCCATGAAGGCGTCATCGGGCTTGAGCGCGGTCGTGCCGGTCGTGGTCGCGTTGGCGGCCCAGGCCGGAGAGACCTTGCGGCCGATGATGCGTTCACCGTCATCGGTCTGGAGGCGATACACGCGCGTCGATTCATTCGGCAGGCGTTTCCAGATGGGGAGCAGCAAGCCGGTGACGACATGGATCGTGCTGTCGGCAAACTCCGGCACCTCGGCGATCTCGGCGTTCCAGGCGGCGGCGAACGCATCTTGATCGGCCTCGATCCAGTGCGTTTCGGCCATGGTCTTGAGGGGAATGTTATGCCCCTCCATCGGGCGCAACAGGCGAACGCGGCGCTCGATCTCGCCATCGTCGAGCATGATGCTGGTGGTCGGCACCTGCACGGCGGCCCGGCCGGAACGCTCGTTGACGAGGAGCTTCGCGCGCCGGTCATCGAGATGGCCGAGTGCTGCGTCCAGCGTCAGCGGACGATTGCGCTCGCGCTGCGTGATGGTCAGCAGTCGGGTTTCCGCGCCGGTGCCGGGATGGACATAGATGGTCTTGCGGTCGGTGACGATGAACCGCTCGGCGGTCAGCGTCTCCAACCCGGCGTCATAGGTGCCGCTGGCGATGGCCCCCTCGATGCGCGCCGTCAGCAATTGTTCGAAGGCGGTGAAGAGGACGCCCTGAAGCTCGATGGTCAGCGCCAGTAGCCGATTGAGGAAGGTGGTGATCGGCGGCAGCTCGTCCTTGATGCCGGTCGAATCCATAAGCTTCAGGCCGGTGGCGGACTCGAAACGGTCGAGCGAGCAGCCTTCGACCTTGCCGCGCACCAGCAGCATGTAGAGCTGGCGCAGCGCATCGCGCGCATAGGGGCTTTCCAGATTGTCTTCGGGGCGGAACAGACCTTGCCCGCCCGTCTGGCGCTGGCCCCGCGTGATGGCGCCGAGCGTGTCGAGGCGGCGAGCGATGGTCGACAGGAAGCGCTTCTCGGCCTTCACGTCCGTCGCGATCGGGCGGAAGAGCGGCGGCTGCGCCTGATTGGTGCGGTGCGTGCGGCCGAGGCCCTGGATGGCGGCGTCGGCCTTCCAGCCGGGTTCGAGGAGGTAATGGACGCGCAGGCGCGTGTTCCGCGCCGACAGCTCGGCGTGGTAGCTGCGTCCCGTGCCGCCGGCGTCGGAGAAGATCAGGACGCGCTTGTTGTCGTCCATGAACGCCTGCGTCTCGGCGAGATTGGCGGACGCGGCGCGGTTCTCCACCACGAGCCGCTGGCCCTTGCGGACGATCCGGCGCGAGCGGCCCGTCACCTCGGCCACCATGTCGGTGCCGAAGTGCTGAACGATCTGGTCGAGCGCGCCGGGGACGGCCGGCAGGCTCGCCAGCTTCTCGATCAGCGCGGTGCGGCGGGCGACAGCCTCCCGGCTTTCGACGGGCTGGCCGTCACGCATGACCGGACGCGACGAGACCTTGCCGTCGCTGTCGGTGAACGGCTCGTAGAGCTGAACCGGGAAGCTGGTTTCGAGGTAGGACAGGACATATTCGCGCGGCGTGATGTCCGCCCGAATATCGTTCCATTCTTCTGTCGGGATGTCGGCCAGACGCCGCTCCGTCAGCGCCTCGCCGGTCGAGACGATCTGGATCACGGCGGAATGACCGGCTTCCAGATCGGCGGTGATCGACCGGATCAGGGTCGGCGTTTTCATGCTGGTGAGCAGATGGCCGAAGAAACGCTGCTTGGCGGACTCGAAGGCCGAGCGGGCGGCGGACTTCGCCTGCTTGTTCAGCGTGCCGGACGATCCGGTGATGTTGGCGGCCTCCATCGCCGCGTCGAGATTGTTATGGATGATGGCGAAGGCCCCGGCATAGGCGTCGTAGATGCGGGTCTGCTCAGGGCTAAGCGCGTGCTCGACCAGCTCATATTCCACGCCGTCGAAGGAAAGCGAGCGGGCGGTGTAGAGGCCAAGCGCCCGAAGGTCGCGAGCCAGAACCTCCATCGCCGCGACGCCGCCGGCTTCGATCGCCTCGACAAACTCGGCCCTGGTCGAGAACGGGAAATCCTCGCCGCCCCAGAGACCGAGCCGCTGGGCATAGGCGAGATTGTGGACGGAGGTGGCGCCGGTCGCCGAGACATAGGTGATGCGGGCGTTCGGGAGCGCGTGCTGGAGGCGAAGCCCGGCGCGGCCCTGCTGCGAGGCGGCGACGTCGCCGCGTTCACCCTTGCCTCCGGCGGCATTCTGCATCGCGTGCGCCTCGTCGAAAATGATGGCTCCATCGAAATCGGAGCCCAACCATTCGACGATCTGCTTGACCCTGGAAACCCGCTCGCCGCGGTCGTCGCCCCGTAGCGTGGCGTAGGTTGTAAATAGGACGCCTTCGGGCAGCGTGATCGGCCGCCCTTGCGGGAAGCGTGACAGTGGCGTGACAAGCAGGCGCTCCATGCCGAGCGCGCTCCAGTCGCGTTGGGCGTCCTCCAGCAGCTTGTCGGATTTGGAGATCCAGACCGCCTTGCGCCGGCCCTGAAGCCAGTTGTCGAGGATGATCGCGGCGGACTGGCGGCCCTTGCCGACGCCGGTGCCGTCGCCGATGAAGAAGCCGCGCCGGAAGCGCACGGCCTTCTCGGCATCGTCGCGCGCGGCCGAGACGAGATCGAACGTCTCGTCCACCGTCCACGAACCGGCGAGATAGTCCGAATGGGCTTCGCCCGCATAGACCAGCGTTTCGAGCTGGGCGTCGGACAGGAGATCGCGGATGTTGGCGGGGAGATGCGGGCGATAGCTCGGCTTCGGCGGCGCGACGGACGCCATCGCCGCCGACTGCACCAGCTTGGTCGGATGGGCCTGAGAACCGGAAATACGGATCGCCTGCAATCCGTACTCTTCATAGATGGCGTCGGAGATACGGCCATCGTCGGTGGTTCCGGCTTCGGGCAGCGTGTCGACGATCTCATAGGCGAGCGCGACGCCTTCCGGCTCAGTCGCGACAGCGGCGGGCGCGATCCTGGCGGCACGGTTGAGATAGCCGCGCACGCTGCGCGCGGCGGCGGGTGCCGCGGCTGGAACGATGACGGAGGGATCGACCGGCAGGCGCGGCGGTAGATGTGCGCCGATCCAGTCCATAAGGGTCGCGGCATCCGGCGCGGTGCCCGGCGAGACCGGGAAGACCGTGGGATCATCGGCGGGCAGCTTGTCGATGACGGTGAGCCGCGTGGCGAAGGTCGTGCCATGCTTGGCGTAAACGCTGCCGTCGATCCCGGCGGAGAAGACGACGCGGCCGCGCTCCTGCAGACGGGCGAAGGCGTCGGTCCAGGCCGGAGCCTCCGGGCCGAAGTTCGAGCCGGTGATCGCAACGAGGCGGCCGCCGGGCGCCAGGCGCGCGAGCGCGGAGGCGACATGGCGGAACGCGGCGTCGGCCACGCGGCCCTCGACATGGACCATGGCCGAGAACGGCGGGTTCATGAGCACGACAGACGGAACGGTGGCGGCGTCGAGATGATCGTCGATCTGGGCCGCGTCGAAGCGGGTGACGGCAATGGCCGGAAAGAGAGAGGAAAGGAGCGCGGCGCGCGTGTCGGCCAGTTCGTTCAGCACGAGCGAGCCGCCGGCGATCTCGGCGAGGATCGCCAGAAGTCCGGTCCCGGCCGATGGCTCCAGCACGCGGTCGGCGGTCGTGATCGCGGCGGCAGTCGTGGCGACCAGGCCAAGCGGGATCGGTGTCGAGAATTGTTGGAGCGCCTGGCTCTCCTGCGAGCGGCGGGTATGGGTCGGCAGAAGCCCGACGATCTTGCCGAGCAGCGGGAGTGCTGCGACCTTCGAGCCGGCTTTGCGGAAAAGCGCCTTTCCGTATTTGCGCAGGAACAGGACGGTGGCGACCTCGCACGCCTCATAGGCGGTTTTCCAGTCCCAGAGGCCGGTGGCGTCGGAACCGCCGAAGGCCGCCTCCATCGCGCCGCGCAGGGCAACGGCATCGACACGCGCACCGCGTTCGAGATGCGGCAGGATGAGCAGGGCAGCCGCGCGGACGGCGGCGGCAGAATCGCCGGGCGCAGCGAGCGGCGTCGCCGGCAGCGTATCGGCGAGGGGAAGCAAAGTGTTCATTGGGAAGTCCTCGGGAGAGCGGAAACGGGCAAGCCCGCCGGCGCTCTCTCTCGGACCGGACGGGCTCAAACCCGTCCCGGCCACTCTCTGCCTCTACAGCCGTGGCGATAGCCGACATGAAACAAGCGCCCGGCCGTGTGGCGGGGCGCTTGTCGAGGTCAGCCGAAACGGCGTCCGGTTTCGGTGAAGGTGTATTGGTTGGCGGTGATCGTCTCGTCCACGGCCTCGTCCGAACTGAGGTATTCGTATTCGCGTTCGAGCTGCCGGTAGAGCCAACGGGCGAGATCACGCAGCGCCTCGATCACGGCGTCTTCTGCATCGGCCGTCATGTCCTGATACGTGGGGCTGTCCCGCTCGACCGAGATCGCCATGCAATATTCATGGGAATAGCGGCCTCGATGACTGACATCGGCGCGGAGCTGATAGAAATTGCGGCGCTGGATCGCCAGCAGGTCATCGGCGATGGCGTGAAGGCGGGTGTCTTTCGGCGCGTACTCGCGAATTTCGCGGGTGGCGTTTTTGCGAAAGGCATAAAACGCCTGATAGCTGGCGCCATTGCCCTGCGACCAGAAGCCGGTGAACGCGATCTGCGGCTCCTGCCGGGTGCCGCCGCCCATGAGGCGGACGGACCGGGTTTTCAGGCAGATACCGAGGATTTTCGCGATGCGCTGGAAATCCTCGAAGACGGAATCATACCACTCGTAGTCGAAGCCGCCTTCACGATACCAGGCGCGCGCGATGTCCTTGGCGGCGTCGGAAAGCTCGCCGAGCTGATAGACGGTGGTTTCGATGATCTCAGGCATCGGGATCGCCTCCGCGCAGCACCTTGTCGAGCCAGCCATCGGTATAGATCCAGGCGACCGTCTCGCCGGTGGCGAGGTCGATGACATGAGCGCCGCCGCCAAAGCCGTCGAGGCGGGGCCGCGAGCAGAGGTTGGCGTATTGGAAGCCCCAACGACCTGTCAGACCGAACTCGGTCGCGCAGATCGTGACGAACTGGATCATGCGCGCGGGATCGCCGGTCTCGTCATGGCGCATCCAAAGCTCGGTCCCCCCATATTGGGGTTCGATCGAGAGAAGAAAGCCCTCGGAGGGAGGCTCCTCGGACGCTCCTTCCTCGGAGAGCTTGTTGTAGAGTTCGAGCGCGCGAGCGGCGTTTTCGGGTGTGCCGACGTTAAGCAGGCACGAGAAATGCGTAAGGTAGTTGGCCATGTCAGGCTCCTGAAATGGAAAACCCGGCGCAGGGCCGGGTCGAATGGATGGAAAAGCGTGGTTGGAAGTCAGGCGGCCAGCGGCATTCGCAGAAGCTCGGCCGCCGTCTCGCGCCAGAGCGCATCGACCAACCGCGCTTCAAGCTGGCTGGCGCGGTAGCGATGTTCGCGGGCCGAGGCGTGCTCGCCGCGACCGGACGCGGTGAAGGCCGCGCCGCGCAGCTTGCTGGCCTCGGTCACGACACGGCGGGCCTCGGCGTCGGATGCGACGGGCTGCTGCCAGAGGACGATCCCGGCCCGGATCATTCCTGCAATGACAAGGCCCTGGTCGCTGTCCTGAATGACGATGATGCGCGGGCGCAAGCGCAGCATCTCGTCGGTGCCGACGCGGATGTCGCCGGCCGCGACGCGGCGGCTGGCGAGCGACATGGCGTCTTCGGGGGACGGGCATTCGCCGATGGCGACGATCTGGTCGAAACCATCGGCGTCATCCATCCCCTCATAATAGGCGGTGCCGATGCAGGAGATCCGCAACGGGAGTTTCTGTGCGCGTTGCAGGGTCGGCAGGACATGCCGGGCGAGAATGGCGCCGATCGGGGCGACGCGGGATTGGCGGGCAATGGTCATCGGATCAACTCCGCGACGGGCGGCGGAAGCCTCTCCTCCACCTCGTAACCCGTCACGGACAGGCCGACCGGCCTCTGCCTCTCTCTCTTCGGATGACGGCCGTGGCCAGCACGAAAAATGCGCCCCACCGGATGATGGGGCGCATGGACCGGTCAATCGATGGCCTGGAATATCGCCGACGCCTCGGGGTGGCCGTCGAGATAGCCGTAAAGCCGCTCATAGCCTTGCGCGAGAAAGTCGGACTCGAACCGGAACGACAGATGCGAGAAGGCGAAAAGCGTGGCGATGATGCCTGCCGCCTCGGCCGAAACCTCGCCGCGATATTCCGTGATTTCGCTTTCGATGCGGAAACGCGGCTTCGAGGTTGGTGCGAGGAACAACGGCTGCCCGTCGATCTCATAGAAGTTCCAGAAGCCGCCGCCATAGTCCTGCGGGCTGAGGCGGTCCATCAGGGAATAGACCGCATTCTCGGCCACGATCAGGAGCGGCAGGCCGAACAGGGTCGGCAGGAACATCTCGCGCCGATCCTCGGGAACGAGGGTGGCGGAGGGTTTCACGAGCGTATCATTGGACATGGGAGGCGTCTCCAGAGAGCGAAACGGGAAAAGTCCGACCGGCTCTCTCTTCACCGCCCGGACCTGTCCCGGCTCCAAGGCCCTCTGCCTCTCATGGCACCCAGAGGCCCTCCGCGAGTTCGCGGGCGATCATGGCCCGCGATCTCATCATCACGTCGTCGCCGCGCGTGTCGGGATGGCCGAAGAACCGCGCGCCGGGACCGTTCGCGCACCAGTCGGCATAGTAGCACCAGGCGCGATCGGTCAGCCGGAACGCGACCATATCGGAAGCCCAATGCGGTTTCGGCACCACGACGACGACAAGGCCGTCGCGGTTTTCCTCCCAGGGAAGCGAGCGTTCAGCGGGGGGATTGCGGCGGTCCTCGGCGAATATCTCATCGACGGTCATCATGCCGTGCCCTGGCATTGTGCGGCCGTGAGGAAGCCGGCCGGATTATCGGGATCGGGCGGCAGATAGGCGTCATAGGGGTTGCCGTCCGCCAGGTGCCCGAACGGCGTCATGATGATGTCGCCTCCGTCGCGGCCGACCGCACAGAGGACGTAGCGCAGTTCGCCGGAAGTGGCGTCCAGGCACTCCATGAGGGCAAGATTGCCGTCGCCGGCCGCGCGCAACAGGGTGTTGAAGTTCGTGCGGGCATGTTCGGGGATAGCCATGAGGATCTCCTGAAATGAAAAGCCCGGCGCGAGGCCGGGCGGATTGAAGGGGATGCGACAAAGGCGGCGGGAAGCGACCTCGGCCGCTCCCCGCCGTTTCAGTCATTCGGCTGCGACGAGAGCGACGTGCTCGTCTTCGGCCTCGGTGGCTTCGTCCTCGTCGCCATCGCCTGCCAGGAAGTCCGGCAGGGCCTCGCCGTCGCCGGCATCGCCATCGTCCGCGGCGTCACCGTCGAGTTCGACCAGGCGCAGCGGCTCGGGCAGCCAGCCGGTTTCGGCCAGCAGGCGTTCGGCTTCCTTCGCCATGTCGCCCTTCTTCAGATGCGCGATGAGTTGGGCGGCGCGTTCGCCCGCACCTTCGCGGACGGCTTCGAGGATGCGGGGCTTGGTGACGCGGCCGAGATAGTTGTCGACCGTGGGCCTCCAGCCGCCATCCGCTACCATGTCGAAGCCGGTGGCGCGGGCGATCCGGTCTGCACCGGACAGGCGGCGATCAAGGCCGAACTGCGAAACGCCGGAACCGCTGTGGGGGTTCGGCCGCTCGTAGAGGGCGTTGACGCCGTAGCTGACGCAATGGGCCAGCAGCGCCATCCGGCTCGCCTCGTCGAGCGCGGCGATCCAGTCCCAGGCCGCGCCTTCGTCGGAAGGAACATCGGCCTTCCAGGCGTCGAAGCGTTCGTCGATGGCCTTGGCCGAGGGCGTGTCGCTGAGATCGCTGCCCTGCACGCCAAGATGCGGCTGTCGCACGCTGATCTCCATGCAGCCGGTCGGCGCTGCGTAGTGATAACGCTGCATGACCAGGCGGTGCAGGAGCGCGGTCATCGCGACATGCGGGTTATTGGCGAGCGCGTCGTGGAGCGCGAGCGTGCGATGGGCGGTGAGTTCGATCACGAGCCGTTCGGGGAGCGGCTTGATCGCGTCATCCTCGTCGTCCTCCGTATCGACCGGCTCGCCGCCGATGGTGATGACGGCGCGCTGGACGCTGGCCTGGGCCGCGACCGCGCCGCTTTCGGCATCCGTCTCGCCATCGCCGGCTGCGTCCTCGCCATCGCCAGTGACGGGCGCCTCGTCCTCGGGACGGACGTAGCCGCGAGCGACGACAAGCTGGCCGGCGCGATCGATGCTGATGAAGACGCCCGCGCGGGCGATCTCGGCAGCGTCATAGATGGCCGGGCGCTTCTCGAAGACGCTCAACGCGGCCTCGATCTCGCCGAGGCGCGCGTCGATGTCATCGGGCAGCTCGTCGTAATCGGCGTGTTCCGCCTCGAGCCGCTCGTATTCCTCGCGCAGTGCCTCCCGAATGGCGCGATCCTCCTCGCTCAGATCGGGGAAGGTGGCGTTGAGGACGCGAAGACCGCGATCATGGCCGTAAGGCAGATCGGTATCGATCTCGATCCACTTCCAGCCCTCCGCCGCGACTTCATCGGCGATGACCTTCAGCTTGTCCGAGACCAGCCGGTCCAGCAGCGCGGGGTTTTCCAGCCAGCCCTCGTCCTCGTCGGAGAACAGGTCGCGCAGCATCACGCCGCCGGCCTGCTCATAGGCTTCGACGCCGACGAACTGCGCGCGCTTGTCGTCAGTCGGCACGGTCGTTTCGGTGAGGAGGTCGCGAATGTACCAGGGCTGGCGATTGTGCGAACGCTGGATCGCCTCCCAGACCTGTTCCTGACGGGCATGATCCGGGTTGACGGTGAACGCCTCCAGCATCGCCAGCGTCATCTCGCTGCGCGCATAAGCGTCCAGCAGGGACTGCGCGACGCGGGCGAGGCGGAGCCGCTGGCCAATGTAGCGCGGCGTGGTGCGATAGGCGTCGGCGACTTCCTCCTTCGACATGCCGCCGTCGACCATGCGCTTGAACGCCTTGAACTGGTCGAGCGGATGCAGGGCGAGACGGACGACGTTCTCCGCGTAGGAATCGTCGACGGCCGAGGTCTTGGCGTTGGCTTTCTTGACCAAGCAGGGGACCAGCCCATCGGCCGGGAAGCGGCCCGCCGCGACAAGGCGGGCGATGGCGCGGTAACGCCGGCCGCCCGCCGGGGTCTCGAAATCGCCGGTCTCGACGCCGGCATCGTCGAGGATGGCACGGACATTGAGACCCATCACGAGGTCTTCGCGCCGGTCGATGTCATGGGTCAGCTCGTCGAGACCGTTTTCGACGTCGATCTCGCGGACATTGCTGTCCGACAGCCGGATGCGGTTGAACGGAATGTCGCGCGAGCGGGAAAACTCGATCATCGCGACGACGGGGTTCTTCTTGCGGGAAGCGGCCTTGGCCATGGTCTTTGCTCCATGACGGACTCCGTGAGGCTCTCTCTCGGATCTCAATCCGTCACGAAGCGAAGCGCCGCCCTCTCACTCTAGGAGGGCAGCGCCACGCACCATGCTCGCCGGATTGGCGCAGACGCACACATCCGGCTTTCCGTATTTCCGGCTTTCAGCCGATCAGATTCCGCACATTCCCTCACATTCGTTCTGCCAGAGATCGAGCTGGCCGTGATCGGCCGCCGTCGTCAGGTCCGCTTCCCCCAGCGGCACGGCGGAGCGGTGAAGATAGACTTCGCCACGAATGCCGCGCAGGCCGGTGCGGATCGTGGCGTCGAGCGACACGGCGTCGTCCCACGCCTCGGGATCTTGGTCGCGCAGGGTGCGCCACGCTGCATCCGAATGATACGGGCAGCCGATGCAGGCGCTCTTGGGAGGCAGCGGATAGTCGTGCCGCGCGAGCCAGCGCAGGCAATCGTTGCGGGTCATACCCCGCTCGATCAGCGGCCAGCGGTTGACCTGCCAGTCCTCGAAGGACGGCTTCATGCGAAGCGCCTCGTCGAGAGAAATACCGATCCACTGCTCGGCGACTGGCGATCCTGGCGAGCGCCGACCGGCTATGCCGAGTAGCTCGCGCACCTTCCGGCGGATCGGCACGATCTTGTAGGAAGAGGTGCATTGGCGGCGGATCATGCCGACGCCGATGCGCTCGGTCCTGAGAATGCGGGAGCCGACGGGAACAAGGTCGCCGTTCTCGTCCTCGTCATAGACGGGCAGTTCGGAGCCGGCGGGCGTGACCGTGCGGGTGAATGCCGGGATCGATGCCCATCGCTCACCGCGCGAGGCGGAGATGAGGTCTGCGCGCAAATCCCCGGCCGAGACGATATGGACAGGGAACGGCAGGACGTTGGGCGATCGGAGCCAGGCCAGATGCTCATAAACCGCCTTCGGCTCCCAGCCGGTGTCGGCGAAGATCGCACAATCCGGCATGGGGCCGATTTCACCATGCGCGGCCATCAGGGCGAGCGTGGTGGACTGGACGCCCGCGCCGAGACTGAGGACGCGCAACTGGATGTCGGCCGCGAGACCGGGATCGGGCGTGAAGCCGGGGAAAGCGAGCGCGTGCATCATGCGGCCCTCCGCATGTCGTCGGCGTCGGGCAGGTTCTCGGCGTCCGGCTGGAAGGACAGGAGCCAGTCCGCCGCCTTGCTGGCCTGCGAGGCGGCGCGGACGATGGCGCGATTGTCCTCGCGCAGCACCTCCAGCCAGGAGCCGATATAGTCCGCATGGCGCACGGTCGGGACGATGCCGAGCGAGGCGCAGCAGAATGCGGAGATCAGTTCGGCCGTGATTTCCTCGACCGAATAGAGCTTCGTGCCGAAGGAGCCGGAGAGGTTCCGGTTCAGCCGGTGCGCTGCGCCGCTGGCGTGACCGAGTTCATGGAGCGCCGTCCGGTGCCAGTTGATCGGCTCGAAATAGGCGGCCGGCGGAGGCACTTGCACATAGTCGAGCGACGGCACGTAGAACGCCCTGTTGCCGCTGATACGGAAGTCGATGTCCGTCGCTTTGATGAGCGCCTCGACCTTCGGCTCGATGAGGCCGGGCGGCGGAGGGGGCACGGCCGCCTCGATGTCATCGGGCAGGCCCTCGCATTGCGCCGTGTTGAACACCGAGAAGCGTTTCAGGAACGGGATCGCGTGGGCTTCCTCGCCGGCCTCATGGGCGCGGCGCTTCTCGTCCTCCGGCGTGAAGCGGTCGGCATAGACGACGGTGGTGCCGCGCTCGCCCTTGCGG
Organism: Alphaproteobacteria bacterium; assembly: GCA_030604885.1. GTDB lineage: Bacteria > Pseudomonadota > Alphaproteobacteria > Rhodospirillales > Rhodospirillaceae > Oleispirillum. Next base: position 213,489 of record JAUVUZ010000001.1, read on the forward strand.
ACATTGCCGCCGAGCGAGAGGGCCTGACGAAAGGTGAGCCAGCCCTGGCCGGAGAAGCCATGTTGAACGACGGCGCCCCAGAGGATCAGAATGTTGATGCCACTGTAGCTACGGCCGGTGCTGGCGTTCTTCGGCAGGCCGAGCGGGGCCTTCGCCGCCGCGGTGCCCCATGGCTGGACCCAGGGGAGACGTCCGGCTTCAAGCTCGGCGATGATTTTGCCGGTGATTTCGTCATAGAGGTTCGCCCGGTCGGCGCCGGTGCGAGGGGTGCGGTCATGTCTGGACATCGCGGTTCTCCGCGACGGGCGCCGGAAGCCTCTCTCCCAGCCCTCGACCCGTCACGGCAAACCCGTCCGCACTCTCACTCTAGGATTTCAGGCGCCGCGCTTTGCCCGAGCACCGCGTCCGCGTTGATGAGCCACACGTCGCGCATACGGTTGGGACAGGCTTTCTAATCAGGCCACGCGCTCCGAGCGCCAGTTGCCGTCCTTGCCCTTGGCGAGCCGCCAGGTCTGTGCCGTGACCAGCGTCCCGCGCGCGGTGCGATAGTCGGGAACGGCGAGACGGATGGCATCGCCCTCGGCGTGCCACTCCGCGATGACGGTGACGCCATCGCCGAACTCGACCAGGCAGTCGGGCGCGGCTTGCCCGTCATCGTCGACGGTCACGCGGCCCTTCCGAAAGGCGTGACTATGAGGAAACAGGAATCGCATTCGGTCGCCTTCTTCTTCTCGGGCATCTCATGCTTTGACGATCGCGCGGGACGATCGCCTGCCATGGGGGCGTTGCGGGGTCTCCCCGCAGAAGGGGGTGTGCCGGTGACCTTGGCGCCGGCCAGGGGGAAGGCTTTCCCCCACCATCATGGATGCCGGAGCTATCGCATTTCCTCATCGGCGATGGCCTGCACCACGTTCATGTCCATTTCCACGACAGGGGACAGGCGGGCGACCTCTGACGCGACCTTGGCCCAATGCCAGAACTCGGACCTGTTTCCCTGCGCGCGGCTGCGTGCGGCGAGGCGCTGCGCTTCATAATAGGCGTGATGGCCGTGCGTCGCGATCATCGCCCGCGCGTCCTGCTGCCAGCGTTGGCGAATCTGTCTTCGCTTATCGATCCAGGCGGCCAGACGGCGGAACATTCAGCCGTCCTTTCCGCCACGCGCCCGCAGCTCCCTCAGTTCCGCCAGGAACGTCGTGCCGACATCGATCGCGCGCTGTGCGCTTGTCCCGTCCACATCGACACCATGCGAGGCTTCCAGCATGACGCGGAGCGAAGCGAGGAACGGTGTCGTACTGGCGGGTGCGATCTCGCGCTTCTGCAAGGCGCTCACCATTTCGCCGATACCGGCCGGTCGTTCCGGCGTGCCGCCATTGTCGATCAGGAAATCCCGCAAGGTCCGCTCGATCTCGATGCGCAGCTTGACGACGGACATGAGCGGAAATTCGCGCGCCAACTCCTCGACGGTCGGCAGGTCGCGTTGAAGCTGTGGCGGCAGGCCCGGCGACAGCCGGTATTGCGCGACGCCCATCGGCTTGCTGGTGTCGCGCAAGGTGTATTCGACGATCACCTCGTTGCGGCCCTTGCAGAGAATGATGCCGATGGTCGGCTGGTCGTCCGGGTGACGGAGCTGGTCGTCAACGGCCGAGAGGTAGAAGTTCATCTTGCCCGCGAACTCGGGCTTGAAGTCCTCGATCTTCAGCTCGATCACCACGAAGCAGCGCAGACGGAGGTGATAGAAAAGCAGGTCGAGATAATAATCCTGACCGCCGACTTCGAGATGATACTGGCTCCCGACGAAGGCGAAGCCCTTGCCGAGTTCGAGGATCATCGCGCGCAGATGTTCGATCAGCCCGCGCTCCAGATCGCGTTCCAGCATGTCCGGGCCGAGCGAGAGGAAGTCGAAGGTGTATGGGTCTTTGAGAATCTGTTGGGCAAGCTCGGATTGCGCGGCCGGCAAGGTTCGTGAGAAATTGGTGAGCGCGCTGCCTTGGCGGACGAACAGATTGCTCTCGATCTGATGGACGAGGACGGGGCGCGTCCAGCCATGTTCGATGGCCTGTCGGGCATACCAGGCGCGTTCTTCGGGCGCCTTCACGGTATCGAGCAGGCTGACGTTATGGCCCCAGGGCAATTGTGCAACGACCCGTTGCACAATTTCGGGATCGGGCCAGGCATCGGCCAAGGCCCGCATATATTTGAGGTTTCGGGAAGAAAGCCCGGTCATTTCGGGGAACGCCTGACGGAGATCCCCGGCCAGCCGGTCGACGACCTTGGCGCCCCAACCCTCGCGCTCCTGCCGGGTGAGAATATCCCGCCCGATGGTCCAGTAGAGCAGGATCATCTCGCGGTTGACCGACAGGCTGGCGCGATGCCGGGCTTCGATGATCCTTTGCTTCAGGTCGCCGACGAAGGCTGCATAGCTTTGCGGGTCGATGTCGGCGGCCGGCGCGGCTGTCCCGGCGCGACGCGGGGCGGGGGATTTGGGCGGTCGCGTCATCACGCGGCCGCCTTCAGGCGCTTCTTCGCCAGCATGGCGCGGACGAACTTGTCCCACTTCGCCATGCCCGCGCGCTTCTCGACCATATAGTGCCAGCGGTCGTAATGCTTGGAGCTGACGTCCTGCAGCGCGTGGTTCTGGAGGCGATCGCGGATTTCCTTCGATATGCCCGCCTTGCCGGCGAGCGTCTTGAAGGTGCGGCGGAGATCGCGGTTCGTCGCATAGGGGATCACGCCGCGGTCCCGCTGACGCCAGACGAAGCTATAGAGCGTACCGTGGCTGACCGGCTTTGACGGGTCTTTGGCCGACGGGAAATACCATCCCCATTCGTTCGGCGTGATCGACTCGATCAATTCGGCGGCGAGCAACGGCACTGGAACGGCGTGTGGCTGGTCGTTCTTGGTCTTCGACCAGTCGATGATCCGCTCCTTGGCGTCCCATTGATCGACATGCAGGCGCGCGATCTCCTCGACGCGCTGGCCGGTCAGCATGATGATCTGCACGGCGCGCGGGTAGGACGGATGGACCGGCGTATCGGGGCATTCGAGCCAACGATAGAGCTGGACGAACTCATCCTCGTCGAGCCAGCGCGTGCCTTGGACCTTGGGCTCGGTCGGAATGCCTGTCGCTGGATTGAAGGGGATGCGGAAGCGGCGGGAGGACTGCTGCCGATAATCGTTGTCGGACTTCATGCCCCAGGCGAAGGCGGCATGGAGATAGGAGCGCACATGGTCGGCCATCGACTTCGCGCCGCGATCGTAGATCGGGCGGATCAGCTCGATGATCTCCTCGGCCTCGATCTCGCGGGCGAGGCGATTGCGCCCAAGCGTGTCGGCGATCTTGTTGAGACCCTTTTCGGTCTCCTTCCAAGAAGGCTTCCCGGCGTCCTTGAGCGCGGCGACATAGCCCTCGAACAGATCGGCGACCGTGCCGGGGCGCGTGTCGGTGGCGATCTTGATGCTCCGGCCTTTCTGGATGACGTCGGCAAAGTCGCGCTTGAAGATTTCGCGGGCCTGGGCGAGCGACATTGAGGGATAGGCGCCGAGCTTCTTCTTCGTGCGCTTACCGTCGCGCCATTGTTGCGCCATCCAGTCGGCGGTGACGCGCTTCGGCATGGGCTTGAGAACGAGGACGAGACGGCCGGTGCCGCGTCCTTCGCCATCGGCGAGGTTTTCCTGCTTCTGGCTTATCTCGACGCGCTTGAGCGCATGTCGGATCGTGGTGTCGGTGAGTGCGGCCATGGCGTTTCCTCCTTTCCGGGACTGGGATCGGTCGGGGAGAAACAGGGATCGCTTGCTGGGAGCGGAAGGCCGTTTGTTACCCCTCTTACAGCCCCCAATTTGCCAAAACCACCCCCACTACGCAAGGGCTAAAAATCACTAACTCCCTAGTGTTTCAACGTGCTTGAGCGTGATCGAGCGGGATCAAAATCAGTGAGTGGGGTGATTGTGCACCATGATGACGGAATGCGCCCGCAGCTCCAGCGCCCGCTTCACCACCTCGCGCGGGTAGACCGGGGTGTGGTTGATGGTGCCGCGCTGCATCGCCTCGTCGGCGATCAGGCGCTTCTTGGTGTCGAGCAGCAGCAGGCGGAATTCCTCGATCTCGGCGCGGGACTGGGCGGCGATGCAGTAGTCCATCAGGTCGTCCCACGCGGAGAGCACCGGCCGCTCCGCCACCCGCGCCTTCAGCAGCCGGATCGCCGCGCCGTGGACCAGCTTGAGCGCCGCGGCGGTGGTCTCCTTGATGCCCGGCACCGCCATCAGGTCCTCGGGCGTGGCGGCGATCACCGAGCCGAAATCGCCGAAGCGGCGCAGCAGGTCCTTCGCCAGCGGCTTCACGTCGCGGCGGGGGATCGCCAGGGCCAGCAGCAGTTCGAGAATTTCGTAGTCGGCGAAGCCTTCCGCCCCCTGGTCCAGCAGGCGGTCGCGCATCCGCTGGCGGTGGCCGGCGTAGTGGGGTGCGGGAGCCGCCGCGGGCGGCGCCTCGATGGCGACGACGCCTTCCTGGAGGTTCGGCGGCTTCTCGCGCTCCGCGCTCATCGCGTCCTTCTCAAGCCTCCGGGTAGGGTGGCTGTGTGTAACCCTTGGGCGACAGCGTGAAGATTTCGCAGCCGTCGGCGGTGACGCCGATGGAGTGCTCGAACTGGGCGGAGAGCTTGCGGTCGCGCGTCACCGCCGTCCAGTTGTCGGCGAGGGTCTTGGTATCCGGCCCGCCGAGGTTGATCATCGGCTCGATGGTGAAGAACATGCCCTCTTCCAGCACCATGCCGGTGCCGCGCCGCCCGTAGTGCATCACATTGGGTTCGGCGTGGAAGGTGCGGCCGAGGCCGTGGCCGCAGAAGTCGCGCACCACCGAGAAGCGGTGGCTCTCGGCGTAATCCTGGATCACCGCGCCGATGTCGCCCAGCCGCGCGCCGGGGCGGACCACGGCGATGCCGCGCATCAGGCACTCGTAGGTGACCTCGATCAGCCGCTTCGCCGCCACGCTCGGCTTGCCCACCGTGTACATCCGGCTCGAATCGCCGTACCAGCCGTCGAGGATCGGCGTCACGTCGATGTTGAGGATGTCGCCGTCCTTCAGCGTCTTTTCGCCGGGAATGCCGTGGCAGACCACGTGGTTGATGGAAATGCAGCACGACTTCGGATAGCCGCGGTAGCCGAGCGGCGCGTTGACGCCGCCGCGCGCCAGCACGAACTCGGCGATCAGGCGGTCGAGTTCCTGGGTTTCCACTCCCGGCTGCACGAACGGCGTGATGTAGTCGAGGGTTTCCGCAGCCAGGCGCCCGGCGGCGCGCATGCCCTCGAAATCTGCGGCGGTGTGGCGGATGACGGCGACGGAACGGTCCATGGTCTAGGGGTATCCTCGAAAACGCGACGGGGTGGTTGCGGTCATCAGCTATAGCGCCAGCGGCAGGGCGCGGTCCAGCGTCAAGCCGAGGGTGCTGATGGCGCAGGTGTAGGCGATCGCCTCGACGCCCGCGGTGCGGGCGAGGGCGAAGGCTTCGGCATAGGCCGGGTCGATGTCCGCGGCCAGGGAGAAACGGGCGCAGTCGGTGCGCTGCACCAGATAGAGCATCACCGCGCGATCGCCCGCCGCCACCGCCGTGGCCATTTCGCGCAGGTGCTTGGCGCCGCGCTCGGTGACCGCGTCGGGGAACTCGGCGACGCAGCCGTCGCCGATTTCGGCGCGGCGGAGGTGGACGTTCTTGATCTCCACCAGGCAGCGCGGGCGGTGCGGGTCGGTGAGCAGGATGTCGATGCGCGAGTTCTCGCCGTAGCGCACCTCGCGCTTCATCGCCGCGTAGCCTGCGAGCTCGGGGATGCGCCCGGCGGCGATCGCCTCGGCGACGATGGCGTTGGGGTGGGCGGTGTTGACCCCCACCAGTCCGCCCTCCACCTCCGCCAGTTCCCAGGTGTAGGCGAGCTTGCGCTTGGGATTGTCGGAGCGCGACAGCCACACCCGCATCCCTGGCTCCTTGAGGCCGGTCATGGCGCCGGAATTGGGAATGTGGGCGCACACCACGGTGCCGTCGTCGAGGCGCGCGTCGGCGAGGAAGCGCTGATAGCGGCGGATCAGGGTGGCGGGCACGAGGGGGGCGGAAAAGTTCATCGGTCGCGGGGTTTCCAGGCGGTGAGGGTGACGAGGTCGAAGGTGGCGGCGACGCGGCCGTCCGCCAGGCTCCAGTTGTCGCGATAGGCGGCCAGCGCGGCGGCCAGGGTGGCGCGGCGCAGCGGCGCGCGGCGGCGCGCGAACATCGCGTTGCTCTCGCCCATCGCGCGCAGGTCGGCGAACAGCTTCAGGGGGTCGGCGTAGTCCACGGCGATGCGGTCGCGGTCGGCCACCGGCTCGGCGAACCCGGCGCGCTGCAGCAGCGCGCCGCCGTCCTTGATCGTCAGCATCGGCGCCACCCGGGGGCTGACGCCGCCCTCCACCGCCAGTTCGGCGCGGGCCATGCTGTCGCGCAGCTCGCGCAGGGTTTCCTCCCCCGGCAGCACCGCCAGGAACACGCCGCCGGGCTTGAGCACCCGCAGCACCTCGGCGAAGGCGCCGGGCAGGTCCTCGACCCAGTGCAGCGCGAGGCAGCTCAGCACCAGATCGGCGCAGCCGTCGGCGAGCGGCAGGCGCTCCTCGTCTGCCGCCAGGGCGGGGGCGGGGCAGCGCGCCGCCACCGCGGCGGAGGGGGCGAGCGACACCAGCGTGCCGATCCGCCGCTCGTCCGCCAGCGCCTCGGCGAGGCTCGGGCCGCGCGCGCCCAGGTCGACGGCGAGGGGAAAGTCGCCGGAGATCTCGCGCACCCGGTCCGCCAGGTCGGCGGCGGCCTCGCGCAACAGGAACAAGGCGTCGGCATCGCCGCGCCGGGCGACGCGGTCGTGGCGGGCGCGGAGGATCGGGCGGTCGAACAGCGGCGTCTGCATGGCGTTCCAGATATGGCGTCTCGCCGAGCGAAACGCAAAGGCCGATTGTGGCGCCCGCGCGCTTGCGGCACTCTCGGCCGATGACGCGGATTTCGCCCCCTTCGCCCTCCCTCCTGCGGCGCGGCCTCGGCCTCGCGGTGCGGCTGGTGCTGCCGGAGCGGTGCGCCTGCTGCGGCGCGCCCGCGGGCGGCGGCGCGGCGCTGTGCCCGGCGTGCTTCGCCGGTCTCGGGTTCGTCGAGCGGCCGGTGTGCCCGCGCTGCGGCTGGCCCGCGCAAGGGGTGTGCGTGCGCTGCGCCCCGGGGCCGATCGCGCGGCGGCGGTTCCCCCTGGTCTACGCCGATGCCGCCGCCGCCCTGGTGCGGCAGTTCAAATACCGCGACCGCCCCGAGTTGGCGCCGCGTCTGGCGCGGTGGATGGCGCGCGCGGGGGAGGACGTGCTCGCCGAGGCGGACCTGATCGTGCCGGTGCCGATCCACTGGACCCGCCTGCTGCGCCGCCAATACAACCAGTCGGCCGAGCTGGCGCGGCACCTGGCGCGGCTTTCGGGCGTGGCGTGCGACCTCGCCGCCCTCGCCCGCACCCGCGCCACGCCGCCGCAGGCGCGCCAGCCGTCGCTGCGCGACCGCCGCGCCAACGTCGCCCGGGCGTTCGCCGCGCGCCGCCGCCTCGACGGCCTGCGGGTGCTGCTGGTGGACGACGTGCTGACCACCGGCGCCACCGCCGACGCCTGCGCCGAGGCGCTGCTGCGGGCCGGGGCGGCGGCGGTGGACCTGCTGACGGCGGCGGCGGCCGACGACGCCTCGGCTTGATTTCCCCGGCGATTTGCCACACATCGGGAACATCACCGCAACGGAGTCGCCCCGAACATGGCCAATATCGAAATCTACACCACCCGCATCTGCCCCTACTGCGTGCGCGCCAAGGCGTTGCTGAAGCGCAAGGGGCAAACCTTCACCGAAATCGACGTGTCGGACGACGACGAGCTGATGGGCAAGATGGTGGAGCGATCGGGCGGCCGCATGACGGTGCCGCAGATCTTCATCGACGACCGCCACATCGGCGGCTGCGACGACCTCTACGAACTCGATTCGGCCGGAAGGCTGGACCCGCTTCTGGCGTCGTGATATCTCCCCGCGATCGGGAGATTTGAGCGGAGGGTTTCGAGGATGAGCGCATTTGCCGTCGCCTGCCTGCAAGTCAACAGCGGCGAGGACATGGCCGCCAACGTCGACGCCGCCCTCGGCCTCGCCGCCGACGCCGCCGACGCGGGCGCCGATCTCATCCTGATGCCCGAGAACGTGGCGATGATGACTTGGGGCACGGCGGCGATTTCCGCCGCCGCCCGCGCGCCGGAGGCGCATCCCGCGCTCGCCGCGTTCCGCGAATTCGCCCGCGCCCGTCAGGTGTGGCTGCATTGCGGCACCCTGGCGGTGCCCGCCGCCAACGGCAAGGTGCGCAACCGCACCTACGTGATCGATCCGGAAGGCGGCGTCGCCGCGGTCTACGACAAGCTCCACATGTTCGACGTCGACCTGGGCAACGGCGAACGCTACGCGGAATCCGCCACCTTCGAGCCGGGCGACCGGGCGGTGGCGGTGGACCTGCCGTGGGGGCGGCTCGGGCTGTCGGTGTGCTACGATCTGCGCTTCCCCTATCTCTACCGCGCGCTGGCGGCGGCGGGGGCGGATTTCCTCGCGGTGCCGGCGGCCTTCACCCAGGTGACCGGGGCGGCGCACTGGCATGTGCTGCTGCGCGCCCGCGCGATCGAGACCGGGTGCTTCGTGTTCGCCCCGGCGCAGACCGGCACCCACGTGCGCGACCGCCGCACCTACGGCCATTCGCTGATCGTTTCCCCGTGGGGCGAGATCCTCGCCGACGGCGGCACCGGCACCGGCTTCGTGATCGCCGACATCGACCCCTCCGAGGTGGACGCGGCGCGCGGCAAGGTGCCCTCGCTCGACCACGGGCGGGCGCTGGGCGCGGTGGAGGTGGGGGTCGGCGCGGACGTCCGCGCATGATCCGCTTCGCCCTCAAATGCGCCTGCGGGCACCGCTTCGACTCCTGGTTCCGCGACAACGCGGCGTGCGAGGAGTTGATGGCGGCCGGGCACGTGAGCTGCCCCGCCTGCGGCGGCGCGGGGGTGGCCAAGGCGCCGATGGCGCCGTTCGTCGCGTCGGCGCGCGAGGCCGAGCGCGCGGCGGCCGAGGCGGGCCTGGACATCCGCCTGCGCCGCGCGCTGCTGAAGCTGCGGGAAGCGGTCGAGAGCCAGTCGGAAAACGTCGGCGGCGCCTTCGCCGAGGAGGCGCGCAAGATCCACTACGGCGAGGCCCCGCCGCGCAGCATCTACGGCGACGCCACGCCCGAGGAGGCCGAGGAATTGGCCGAGGAAGACATCGCCTTCGCCCGCATTCCGTGGATATCCAGGGGCGATTCCTGAAGCGCATGCGCGGATTCAGTGTATTCCCCCGTAGCGGGAGGGGGAGGGGAGTCTGTCGCGCCAGGGTTTCACTTGGGCTTTCCGCCTCGCGCGGCGCGCTTTCCCTCGGCATGAAACGAATTCTCCGGCCGCGACTTGCACGGCCGCCGAGTTATGCGGAAGCCGGTCGCGGATTTTCATTCCGACCGGCTCATGATTTTGATCTATACTTGCGGTCGGGAGCATGTACTATGCTCGGAAACACGGCGGATGCCCGCCGAACGGGACCGCGAAGGGGGGCGGCCGCATGCGCAGGAAGCGAGGCTTCCGCGGCAATTCGTTGGTCTTCGGACAGGCGAGGCTGATCGTCGCGGTCGCCGTGGTGATCGGCGGGATCGCGCTTTTCTCCCTATGGACTTTGATGGGCGCGAGCGCCCGCTACACCGCCGACGCCCGCGCGCGGACGCTCTTCGACGCGGCGGAAGCCCCGGCCCTCGCGGCGCTGGCCGACCGCGACGCGGCGGGTGCGCAGGAGCTTTTGCGGGCGATCGCGCAGACCCCCGGCGTCGGCGGCGTGCGGCTGGAGGATGCCTCGGGCGGGGTGCTGGCCGACGAGCCGGGGCGCCCGCTGGTGATCGAAACGCCATCGGTGCAGTGGGTGGGGCGCCACCTGCTGGACGTCCAGCGCACGGTGGCGTTCCCGCTGCATTTTCCCGACGGCGCGCCCGCGGGCGCGCTGGTGATGGAGCTGGACCCGGCGCAGGAGGCGCGGCTCTACCACGACGTCCTGGTGCTCAACCTGATCGTCACCGTGCTCGGTACCCTCGTCGGAGCGGCGGCGGTGTTGATGTTGTTCCACCGCTTTCTCACCCGGCCGATCCTCACGATCTCGCGCCAGGTCTCGGCGGTGGACGCGGAAGACCCGCCGCGCCGCCTGCTCTCCGTGCCCGAGTGGCACCGCGGCAGCGAGCTGGGCCGCGCGGTGGAGCGCCTCAACGCGATGCTGATCCAGCTCGGCGCGGCGCAGAACGCGCTCCGGCACATGACCACCCGCGACGCCTCCACAAACCTCCCCAACCGCACCCTCACCGTCGAACACCTGGTCGGCGTCGCCTCGCGGGTGGCGCCCGGGCGCGGCGCGGCGGTGATGGCGGTGCTGATGGACCGCCTCGACGAGTTCAAGGACCTGTTCGGCCACGACCAGGTGGACGAACTGGTGCTCGACATCGCCGGGCGGCTGCTGGAACACGTCGACCCGGGGGCGTTCGTCGGCCGCATCGGCGTCGACTGCTTCGTGGTGGTGGTGGAGGGGCTGGCGGACGCCGGCGAGGCCGGCGACCACGCCAAGCGCCTGATCGACGCGCTGATGCACGACGCCGACCACCCGGAGGCGGCGGTGCGGTCGTCGGTGGCGGTGGGCATCGCGTTTCTCCCCGACGACGGCGACGACCCGGCGGAGCTTTTGCGCAAGGCGGTGGCCGCCACCGGCGAGGCGAAGCGGCGGCCCCAGGCGCGCTGGAACTTTTTCGAGCACGACGTCTCGGAGGTGGCGCACCGCCGCCTGCGGATGGAAACCGAGCTGCATCAGGCGATCGACGGCGGCGCCTTCGAGCTGTATTTCCAGCCCCAGTTCAATCCCCTCGGCGTGGTCGTCGGCGCCGAGGCGCTGCTGCGCTGGCGGCGCGACGGCGAACTGATCCTGCCGGGTGCGTTCATCCCGGTGGCGGAGGAAAGCGGGCTGGTGGTGCCGATCGGCGAGTGGGTGGTGGAGGAGGCGTGCCGCGCCGCCGCCGCGCTCGCCGAGGCGGGGCGGGATTTGCGCATCGCCTTCAACGTTTCGCCGCAGCAGCTGGAGGACGCGGGTTTCGTCGGCCGCGTCGCCGACGCGCTGGCGCGCCACCGCGTGGCGCCGGGGCGGATGGAGGTGGAGATCACCGAATACACCCTGGCGGAGCGCGGCATGGTGCCCGAGCGCCTGCGCCAGCTCCGCGCCATGGGGGTGCGGATCGCGCTCGACGATTTCGGCACCGGCTATTCGAGCCTCGCCTATCTCCGGCGCTTCCCGGTCGACGTGCTGAAGATCGACCGCTGCTTCGTCACCGACGTGCCCGACGACGTGGCGGTGCCCTCGACGATTCTCACCCTCGCCGAAAAGCTCGGTATCGCCTGCGTCGCCGAGGGGATCGAGACGGTGCCGCAGCGCGACTGGCTGATCGCCAACGGCTGCGACTGCTTCCAGGGCTACCTGTTCGCGCGGCCGATGCCGTTCGCCGCGTTTTTCGAACGCTATGCCTCGCCGACCGGCGTGGATTCAGGGTTTCGCCGCGAAGGCCATGTAGTTGACGGCAAGGTCGTCTGACGTGCGCCAGGAATCCTTCAAGGGATTGTAGGTGAGGCCCACGAACTCCGGTTCGCCGAAACCGGCGGTGCGGCAGTCGCGCGCAAGCTCCGAGGGCTTGACGAACTCCCGCCAGTCGTGGGTTCCGGCGGGCAGCCAGCGCACCACGTATTCCGCGCCGATCTTCGCCATCAGCAGGCTCTTGACGGTGCGGTTGAGGGTGGCGAGGCCGAGGAAGCCGCCGGACTTGAGCGGCCGCGCCGCCGCCTTCAGGAACAACGCGCGGTCGGGCACGTGCTCCACCACCTCGAGCGCCAGCACCGCGTCGAAGCGTTCCTCCGGCCCCAGGTCCTCGGGGCGGGCGGCGCGGTAGTCGATGGCGAGGCGCATGCGCTCGGCGTGCGCGCGGGCGGTGCCGACGTTCTTCTCCGCGGCGTCGATGCCGGTGACGGAAAAGCCGAGGCGGGTCATCGGTTCGGCGATCAGCCCGCCGCCGCAGCCGATGTCGAGCAGCGTCAGCCCTTCGAACGGCCGCTCCGCCGTGGCGTCACGGCCGAAATGGCGGGCGAGGCGCTCCTTCAACAGGGCGATCCGCACCGGGTTGAACTTGTGCAGCGGCTTGAAAGGGCCTTCGAGCGCCCACCAGGTGTCCGCCAGCGCGGAGAACTTCGCGATCTCCGCAGGATCGGCGGAGCCAAACGAAGCCCCGGTTTTCGCGTCTTCGGTCATCGCTGTACCCTTGCCTAGGAGGATGAGGAACGAGTATGAAGGACCGACCGGTCACGAGGCAAGCCGGTCCGTATGCTTGGCTTTGGGGGAAGGCCCCGGCTGCGCCCGCCTGATGCGGACCGCGGCGAGGAACAGAGATACCGTGTCATGGCCCGTATTGTCCAAAAATTCGGCGGGACGTCGGTCGCGAATATGGAGCGTATTCGCAATGTCGCCCGCCTGGTGAAGAAAGAGGTCGACGCCGGCAACCAGGTGGCGGTGGTGCTTTCGGCGATGTCCGGGGTCACCAACCAGCTGGTCGCCTACTGCGAGGAAGCCAACCCGCTGTACGACACCGCCGAATACGATTCGGTGGTCTCGACCGGCGAGCAGGTCACCGTCGGCCTGCTGGCGATCCTGCTTCAGGGCATGGGTCTCCGGGCGCGCTCGTTCGCCGGGTGGCAGGTGCCGATCCGCACCGACGACGCCCACGGCCGCGCGCGGATCAAGGAGATCGACACCAAGGAACTGCTGTCGCGGATGGACGCCGGCGAGATTCCGGTGGTCGCGGGCTTCCAGGGGATCGGCGACGACGGCCGCATCACCACCCTCGGCCGCGGCGGCTCGGACACCTCGGCGGTGGCGCTCGCCGCCGCCCTCGGCGCCGACCGTTGCGACATCTACACCGACGTGGACGGCGTCTACACCACCGATCCCCGGATCGTGCCGAAGGCGCGCAAGCTGCCGCGCATCACCTACGAGGAGATGCTCGAAATGGCGTCGCTCGGCGCCAAGGTGCTCCAGACCCGCTCGGTCGAGATGGCGATGAAGCACCGCGTCAACCTGCAGGTGCTGTCGAGCTTCGAGGACATTCCCGGAACCCTGGTTTGCGACGAGGAAGACATCGTGGAAAAGGAAATTGTCAGCGGCATCGCCTACAGCCGCGATGAGGCCAAGGTCACCATCCAAGGGGTGAAGGACCATCCGGGCATCGCCGCCGCGCTGTTCGGCCCGCTCGCCGAGGCCAACATCAACGTCGACATGATCGTGCAGAACGTCTCCGAGCAGGGTCACACCGACATGACCTTCACCGTGCCGCGCACCGACCTGATGCGCGCGCTCAAGGTGCTGGAGGCGGTGCGCGACAAGGTCGACTACCGCGACGTCAGCCATTCCGACACCGTGGTCAAGCTCTCGGTGATCGGCGTCGGCATGCGCACCCACGCGGGCGTGGCGCAAAAGATGTTTGCGGCGCTCGCCGAACGCGGCATCAATATCCTCGTGATCAGCACCTCCGAGATCAAGGTGAGCGTCCTGATCGAGGAGGAATACACCGAGCTGGCGCTGCGCGCGCTGCACACCGCCTACGGGCTGGACGCGCGCTGAGGAAAGTCCCCGCCGCCCCGGCCGGAAGCTTCCGGCGGGCGGCGGGCAACGAAACGCGATCTTGCAGGCGGACGGCCCAGGCCGCTCCGCCCCATGTCTTTGTCTGGAGAGTCGATGGTGAGGCAGGCCTTTCATGATCTCGACCGCCTGTGGCGGCGTGGGCGCGAATTCCTGGGGTGCGACTACGCGATCCTCGGCGGTGCGATGAGCTGGGTGTCCGAGCGCAATCTCGTCGCCGCGATCTCGAACGCGGGCGGCTTCGGCGTGCTCGCCTCCGGCTCGATGCCGCCCGCGCTGCTGGCGGCCGAGATCGCCGCCACCAAGGCGCTCACCGACAAGCCGTTCGGCGTCAACCTCATCACCATGCACCCGCAGCTCGACGAACTGATCGACGTCTGCGGCGCCGCCGGGATCGGCCACGTGGTGCTGGCGGGCGGCCTGCCCAGCAGCGCCGCGATCAAGCGCGCCAAGGATTTCGGCGCCAGGGTGGTGTGCTTCGCGCCCGCCCTGGTGCTGGCGAAGAAGCTGGTGCGCGCGGGCGCCGACGCCCTGGTGATCGAGGGCGCCGAGGCGGGCGGCCACATCGGCCCGGTCTCCACCAGCGTGCTGGCGCAGGAAATCCTGCCGACCATGGCGCCGTCGGTGCCGGTGTTCGTCGCGGGCGGCATCGGCCGCGGCGAGGCGATGCTGTCGTATCTCGACATGGGCGCGGCGGGGGTGCAGCTCGGCACCCGCTTCGTGTGCGCCCACGAGTGCATCGCGCACCCCAGGTTCAAGCAGGCGTTCCTCCGCGCCTCGGCGCGCGACGCCGTCACCTCGGTGCAGATCGACCCGCAGTTCCCGGTGATTCCGGTGCGCGCCATCGCCAACGCGGGCACCGACCGCTTCATGGAGGTGCAGCGCGAGGTGGTCGCCAAGTTCCACGCCGGGGAGATGGATCAGAAGTCCGCCCAGCTCGAGATCGAGCACTTCTGGGCCGGGGCGCTGCGCCGCGCGGTGATCGACGGCGACGTCGAGAACGGCTCGCTGATGGCGGGCCAGAGCGTCGGCATGGTGACCTCCGAGCAGAGCGTCGCGGCGATCCTGGACGAGATCATCGGCCAGGCCCTCGACGCGCTGGAGGCGCGCAACCCGTCCGCCGAGGTGTCCGGGGCGGCGCAGGGCGTCGCCTGATGCCGGGAGACGCCGCCGTCGTGTCGCGCCGCCTGCTGGGGCGGATCCGCGACGTGATGGCGAAACCCGGTCTGCCCGAAGACCGGCTGAACGTGATCGTCCGCTGCATCGCCGAGGAGATGCAGGCGGCGGTGTGCTCGTGCTACGTGATGCGCGCGGGCGAGGTGCTCGAACTCTTCGCCACCGAGGGCCTGCGCAAGAGCGCGGTGCACATGACGCGGCTGCGGGTGGGCGAGGGCCTGGTGGGCTTCATCGCCGCCCATCCGCGCGCGCTGGCGCTGGAAGACGCCTGGAGCCACCCCAACTTCGCCTACCGCCCGGAAACCGGCGAGGAACCCTACCGCTCGTTCCTCGGCGTGCCGATCGTGCGCACCGCGCGGGTGGCGGGGGTGCTGGTGGTGCAGACCATCGAGGCGCGCCCGTTCGCGCCCGAGGAGACCGAGGCCCTCGAAACCGTGGCGATGGTGCTGGCGGAGCTTCTCACCGCGGGCAACCTGATCGACCGCCGCGAGCAGATTCCGGTGGACGGCAACGCCCTGGTGCCGCTCCGGATCAACGGCCTCAAGCTGTCGCCCGGCCTCGGCGTCGGCGTTGCCCACCTCCACCGCAAGGTGCCGTTCGTCAAGCGCATGGTGGGCGAGGATCCGGAAACCGAGGCGCGGCGCTTCGACGAGGCGCTGGAGCGGATGCACCTCGCCCTCGACGAAATGCTCGCCGCCGAGGAGATCGGCAAGAGCGAATACCGCGACATCCTCGAAGCCTACCGGATGTTCGCCGCCGACCGGGGGTGGATCGAGCGCATCCGCACCCACATCTCGGGCGGTCTCTCCGCCGAGGCGGCGGTGCAGCGCGCGCAGGAGGAAAACCGCGCCCGCATGCAGGCGGTGGTCGACCCCTACATCCGCGAGCGCCTGCACGACCTCGAAGACCTCACCGACCGCCTGATGCTGCACCTGATGGGCCACGACCCGATGGAGCGCAAGGCGATGCCCGAGCACGCGATCCTGGTGGCGCGCACCCTCGGCCCGGCGGACCTGCTCGACTACGACATCGCGCGGCTGCGCGGCGTGGTGCTGGAGGAAGGCTCGCCCAGCATGCACGTGGCGATCATCGCCCGCGCCCTCAACGTGCCGATGGTGGCGCGGGTGCCCGAGGTGGTGGGCACCATCGCCGCGGGCGACCAGGTGATCGTGGACGGCGACAACGGCTCGGTGTTCATCCGCCCGAGCGAGGACGTCACCGCCACCTTCGTCGCCACCGTCAAGATGCGCCTCGAAAAGCAGCGCGCCTACGCCACCCTGCGCGACCTGCCCGCCCGCACCAAGGACGGCGAGCTGGTCGAGCTGCACATGAACGCGGGCCTGCTCGCCGACCTGCCGATGCTCGACGAGGTCAACGCCG
Source organism: Alphaproteobacteria bacterium (assembly GCA_030604885.1). Lineage (GTDB taxonomy): Bacteria > Pseudomonadota > Alphaproteobacteria > Rhodospirillales > Rhodospirillaceae > Oleispirillum. Next base: position 229,826 of record JAUVUZ010000001.1, read on the forward strand.
ACGGCATCGGCCTCTACCGTACCGAGCTGCCCTTCATGGTGCGCGCCGACGCGCCCGACGTGGACGTCCAGACCACCCTCTACCGCTCGGTGATCGACGCGGCGGCGGGGCGGCCGGTGTGCTTTCGCACCCTCGACGTGGGCGGCGACAAGATGCTGCCCTACTGGCAGAACGCGGGCGAGGAAAACCCGGCGATGGGCTGGCGCTCGATCCGCATCACCCTCGACCATCCGGCGATCATGCGCCACCAGCTGCGCGCCCTGATCCGCGGCGCCGACGGCCGCGCGCTGTCGGTGATGTTCCCGATGATCGCGGAGGTCGCCGAATTCGACGCCGCCCGCCGCATCCTCGACCTCGAACTGGCGCGCGCGGAAAAGCGCGGCGAGGCGCTGCCGCGCGCGATCGCGGTGGGGTGCATGCTCGAGGTGCCGTCGCTGGCGTTCCAGCTGCCGCAACTGCTGCGGCGGATCGACTTCCTGTCGATCGGCTCCAACGACCTCGCCCAGTTCCTGTTCGCCCGCGACCGCGGCAACCAGCGCATCGCCGAGCGTTACGACCTGCTGTCGCCGCCGTTCCTCGTCGCCCTCGACGGCATCCGCGCCGCCTGCGACGCCGCCCAGGTGCCGGTGTCGGTGTGCGGCGAAATGGCCGCCAGTCCGCTCGACGCCATGGCGCTGGTGGGCCTCGGCTTCCGCAAGCTGTCGGTCAACGGCCCGGCGGTGGGGCCGGTCAAGGCCACGGTGCTCGGCATGCACGCCGAGAATACCGGCCGGGTGGTGCGCAAGCTCATCGGCGGCTCCGCCCACAGCATCCGCGGCAGCCTCCAGGGCTATGCCCGCGACCACGGCGTGCCCATCCCGTGAGTCATTGAATTTCAACTGCTTGTGGAGGATTCGCGACGGCTTTCGCGGCGATCTCCGGGATTGCGCGGCCGGGCGGTTGCGGACATACTAGGCCCTCGCCGCGGCCCGGAGACCGGCGCGGCGCAGGGGACGGGGTCAAGAAGGAACGGTACCGTGGAAACAGACAACACGCCGATGCCGACGCCGGGCGTCGCGCCGGCGGAAACCGGTTCGCAGAAGGGCAGCGTCGGGGCGCTCCTCCAGGCGACGCGCCTCCGGCTCGGGGTCGAGCTGGCGGCCGTGGCCGAAACCCTGCACATTCGCGTCGCCTATCTCGAAGCGATCGAGGCGGGCAACTACGACGCCCTGCCGGGCGGCACCTACGCCGTCGGCTTCATTCGCTCGTATGCCGAGCAGCTGGGGCTGGATGGCAAGGAGATGGTGCGCCGTTTCAAGCTCGAAACCGGCGCCCAGCCGCAGCTTTCGCCGCCGCCCGCGAACTTTCCCAAGCCGGTGAAGACCCTCGGCATGCCGGTGGGCGCGATTGTCACCGGCGTCGCGGTGGCCGGCGGTCTCGCGTTCGCCGGGTGGTATCTGCTCTCGGGCAACGACAGCACGACGCTGCTGCCGAAGCTGCCCGCCGCCCTCAACGAAACCATCGACGCGCCCGCGCCGCGCACCGCGCCGCCGCCGCCGCAGGCGATCGCGCCCGCACCGCCGGTCGCGCCCGAACCGGCCAAGCCGGTGGAACCGCCGAAGCCGGAGGTGGCCAAGCCCGAGCCGCCCAAGCCCGAAACCGTCAAGCCCGTCGAGCCGCCGAAGCCCGAGGCCGCCGCGCCCGCCCCGGTGGCGCCGCCCAAGCCCGAGGCCGCGAAGCCGGTGGAGCCGCCCAAGCCCGCGCCGGTGGCGCCGCCGAAGCCCGAAACCGCTCCGCCCGCCGAACCGGCGAAGCCGCAGGCCGAACCGCCCAAGCCGGTGGCCGAGGCGCCCAAGCCCCCGGCGCCGCCCGCGCCGCCGCCGCGCCCGAACGTCGAGGACACCGCCGACGCGGTGCCGGTCGGCCCCGAGACGGTGGCCCGCTCCGCGCGGGTCTACGGCGAGGAGAACGTCGGCGCCCGCGTCGAGCTGGTGGCGACCGCCGACGCCTGGGTGCAGGTGACCGAGAAGGGATCCCTGGTGCTCACCCGCCTGCTGCACGCGGGCGACCGCTTCCGCGTGCCCAACCGCCCGGGCCTGACGCTGATGACCGGCAACGCGGGCGGCCTCGACGTGGTGGTGGACGGCGGCAGGATCGCCCCCCTCGGCAACCCGGGGCAGGTGGTGCGCGACGTGCCGCTCGATCCCGAGCGGTTGCGGAGCGGGCGCTGAGTTCCCACGTGATGGCCTCCGCCGCCATTCTGAAACGAGGCCCGAGTTGAGCGATACCGCCTACCGCAAGGTCGCGCGCCGCAAAAGCCGCCAGATCCGCGTCGGCTCCGTGCTGGTCGGCGGCGACGCGCCGATCACCGTGCAGTCGATGACCAACACCCTCACCGCCGACGTCGAAGGGACGCTGGCGCAGATCCGCCGCATGGAGGCGGCGGGCGCCGACATCGTGCGCGTCTCCTGCCCCGACGCGGACTCCACCCGCGCGCTGAAGGACATCGTGCGCGGCAGTCAGGTGCCGGTGGTGGCGGACATCCACTTCCACTACAAGCGCGCCATCGAGGCCGCCGAGGCGGGCGCCGCCTGCCTGCGCATCAACCCCGGCAACATCGGCTCGCCCGAGCGGGTGAAGGCGGTGGTGCAGGCGGCCAAGGACCACGGCTGCTCGATGCGCATCGGCGTCAACGCCGGGTCCCTCGACAAGGACCTGCTCGATAAATACGGCGAGCCCAACCCGGACGCGATGGTCGAAAGCGCGCTGATGCACGCCCGCATCCTCGAGGACCTCGACTTCCGCGAGTTCAAGATCTCGGTCAAGGCGTCCGACGTGTTCCTCGCCATGGCGGCCTACGAAAAGCTCGCCGAGGTGTGCGACTACCCGCTCCACCTCGGCGTCACCGAGGCGGGCGGCCTGCGCGCCGGAACCGTGAAGTCCGCCCTCGGCATCGGCTGGCTGCTGAGAAAGGGCATCGGCGACACCATCCGCGTCTCCCTCTCGGCGGACGTGGAGGAGGAAATCCGCGTCGGCTTCGACATCCTGAAGTCGCTCGACCTGCGCCACCGCGGCGTGCGCATCGTCGCCTGCCCGTCGTGCGCGCGGCAGGGGTTCGACGTCACCAAGGTGGTGGCGGAGCTGGAAAAGCGCCTGGAGCACATCGTCGAGCCGGTCACCCTTTCGGTGCTCGGCTGCGTCGTCAACGGCCCGGGCGAGGCGCGCTCGTCCGACATCGGCCTCACCGGCGGCGGCAAGCGCACCCACAAGGTGTTCCTCGCGGGCCTGCCGCACCACACCGTCGAGACCGACGCGATCGTTGACCATCTCGTCGATCTGGTGGAAAAACGCATCGCCGCCACGAAATGAGTCTCTGAAGAAAGGAATTCCGGGGTGTCCACCCTCCAGCCGGTGCGCGGGACGCACGACCTTCTGCCCGAAGACATGCGGGCCTTTCGCCACGTCGTCGAAACCGGCCGCGCCACCGCGGGCCGCTACGGCTTCGCCGAAATGGCCACGCCGATCTTCGAATTCGCGGGCGTGTTCGCGCGCACCCTGGGCGACACCTCCGACATCGTCACCAAGGAGATGTACACCTTCGCCGACCGCAAGGGCGAACTCCTGACCCTGCGGCCCGAGGGCACGGCGGGCATCGCCCGCGCCTTCATCTCCAACGGCCTCGCCAACGAGACGCCGTTCAAGGTGTTCTACGCCGGGCCGATGTTCCGCTACGAGCGCCCGCAGAAGGGCCGCCAGCGCCAGTTCCACCAGATCGGCGTGGAGCTGATCGGCGTGCCCGACCCGCAGGCGGACGTCGAGGTGATCGCCCTCGGCCGCGCCATCCTCGACGGCCTCGGGGTGCGCGGCAACGTCACCCTCGAACTCAACACCCTGGGCGACGCCGAAAGCCGCGACGCCTACCGCGTCGCCCTGGTCGGCTACCTCGCCGGGCACCTCGGCCGGCTCTCCGCCGACAGCCGCGAGCGCCTGGAGCGCAACCCGCTGCGCATCCTCGATTCCAAGGACGAGGGCGACCGCGAGGTGGTGGCCCACGCGCCGCTGCTCGGCGAATACCTCAACGACGCCTCCAAGGCCTTCTACGACGACCTCAAGAACGGCCTGATGGACCTCGGCATCGACTTCACCGAGAATCCGCGCCTGGTGCGCGGCCTCGACTACTACGGCCACACCGCCTTCGAGTTCACCACCGACGCCCTCGGCGCCCAAGGCACGGTGATGGCGGGCGGCCGCTACGACGGCCTGATCAAGACCATGGGCGGCCCCGCCACCGCGGGCGTGGGCTGGGCCGCGGGCGTCGAGCGCCTCTCCATGCTGCTCGCCGAGCCGCCCGCCGCCGACCGTCCGGTGGCGATGATCCCCGCCGGGTCCGACCCGATCCTCAAGCGCGAGGCGATGGTCCTCACCGAACGCCTGCGCCGCGCCGGGTTCGCCGTCGACCTCGGCTTCTCGGGCAACATGGGCAAGCGCATGAAGCGCGCCAACAAGGTGTGCGCCCGCGTCGCGGTGATCCTCGGCGAGGACGAACGCCTCGCCCGCGCCGTCACCCTGCGCGACCTCGACAGCGGCGAACAGACCACCGTCGCCCTCGACCGCATGGAGGAGAGCCTGCGCCGCATGCTGGCGGGCGCGCCGGAGGTCGCCGTCGGTGGCATTTGAGGACAAGCTCGAACAGGTCCTGCGCCGACACCAGGAGGCGACCGGCAGGCTCGCCTCCGACCCCAACCTCGACCCCGCCGCCATGGCCGCCCTCTCCCGCGAGGCGGCCGAACTGGCGCCCGTGGTCGAGCTGATCGAAACCTGGAAGAAAACCCGCGCCGACCTCGCCGACGCCGAGGCGATGGCCCGCGACGGCGACGCGGACCTGCGCGCCCTGGCGCAGGACGAAATCGCCGCCTGCAAGCACCGCCTGCCGGAAATCGAGGCCGACATGCGCCTCGCCCTGCTGCCCAAGGACGCCGACGACGCCCGCAACGCCATCCTCGAAGTCCGCGCCGGAACCGGCGGCGAGGAAGCCGCCCTGTTCGCCGCCGACCTGTTCCGCATGTATCAACGCTACGCCGCCCTCCAGGGCTGGCGCGTCGAGGTGATGGACATCAACGAAACCGGCATCGGCGGCATCAAGGAAGTCGTCGCCATGGTCTCGGGGCAGGGGGTGTTCGCGCGCCTCAAGTTCGAATCCGGCGTCCACCGCGTGCAGCGCGTCCCCGCCACCGAGGCGGGCGGCCGCATCCACACCTCCGCCGCCACCGTCGCGGTGCTGCCCGAGGTCGAAGACGTCGACATCGAGATCAAGGACGGCGACCTCCGCATCGATACCTACCGCTCCCAGGGCGCGGGCGGCCAGCACGTCAACACCACCGATTCCGCCGTGCGCATCACCCACCTGCCCACCGGAACCGTCGTCGCCTGCCAGGACGAACGCTCGCAAATCAAGAACAAGGCCAAGGCGATGAAGGTGCTGCGCGCCCGCCTCTACGAACACGCGCGCCAGGAAAAGGCCGACGCCCGATCCGCCGACCGCCGCGCCCAGGTCGGCTCGGGCGACCGCTCGGAACGCATCCGCACCTACAACTTCCCCCAAGGCCGCGTCACCGACCACCGCATCAACCTCACCCTCTACAAAATCGACCAGATCGTCGACGGCTCCAGCCTCGACGACGTCATCGCCCCCCTCATCGCCGAAGACCAAGCCGCCCGCCTCGCCGCCTTCGAGGCGTCATGACGCGCCTTCCTGCGGCCCGGCACTCCAGGGCAGGGCTCCGCCCCGCACCCCGCCGGAGGGACTCGTCCCTCCGGACCTCCCATTATGGCTTGTGGAGAGGGGGGATGCGCGCATCCCCCCTCTCCACAAGCCAAGTGAAGGGTTCCAAGGGTCCGAGACCCTTGGTGGGGTCCAGGGGTGAAACCCCTGGCCTGGACTTCCGGCTGCGGGGAGGCGTGTGATGACGCTCGGAGAGGTGGTGGCGTGGGCGGCGGGGGTTTTGCGGGAGGCCGGGGTGGAAGGTCCGCGGCGGGACGCGCGGGTGTTGGTGGGGGCGGTATTGGGGGTGGATCTGGCGGCGATGCTGGCGCATCCGGAGCGGCCGGTGGGCGAGGCGGAGCGGGCGCGGGTAGAGGCGGCGGTGCGGCGTCGCGCGGCGCGGGAGCCGGTGTCGCGGATTTTGGGGGTTCGGGAGTTCTGGGGGCTGGAGTTCCGGCTGGGGGCGGAGACGCTGGACCCGCGGCCGGATTCCGAGACGGTGGTGGCGGCGTTGCTGGAGGGTCTGGCGGGGGTTGGGGCGCCGCGGGTGCTCGACCTCGGCACCGGCACCGGCTGCCTGCTGCTGGCGGTGTTGGCGGAGCGCCCGGATGCCTCGGGCGTGGGGGTGGACGCGGCGGCGGGCGCGGTGACGGTGGCGGCGGAGAACGCGGCGGCGCTGGGGCTGGCGGAGCGGGCAGAATTTCGGCTGCGCGATTGGCGCAGGGCAGGGTGGCGCGAGGGGCTGGGGCGATTTCATGCGGTGATCGCCAATCCGCCTTATATCCCGGATGCCGATGTGGCCGGTCTCGAGCCGGAGGTGCGGGTGTACGACCCGCACGCGGCGCTGGCGGGGGGCGGCGACGGCCTCGATCCCTATCGCTTGTTGATCCCGCAGTTGGCGGAGCTGATGGTTCCCGGCGGCATTGCCGCGTTCGAGGTGGGGATCGCCCAGGCGCCCGAAGTTGCCGAAATGTTCGCCGCCGCCGGGTTCCGCGCGGGCGGGGTGAGGGACGATCTCGGCGGGGTCGCGCGGGCGGTCGTGGCGTTTGCGCCAGTTCCGTAAAAAATCGGCAGAAAACGCGAAAAAGCGGTTGGAAAGCGGCCCCGGAGCGGCTACGTTTCCAACGTTCGCGCGCGGACGCGGCAACGGGACGAACCGATGACGGGGAAGGTTCGTCGGGCCTTCGGGGCCTTGCGTTGCAGGCGGAGGGAACCGCGCGTCGCGAAACGACCTGGACCATTTGCATCCGTGAAGCCGGATTCCTTTTCGGGAATCACACGGGGGGATTGACGCCTTCATGACGTCGTTCCGCCGGGGTTCGCCCGGCAGGCGGAGGAGCCGCGTGCGCCTCCTCGATCCGCGATGCCGCCGGCTTCGCGCGCGCTTCGGCGCGACAGGCCTTTGACCCATTGTTTTGATTTACACGGTTGTCATGAAACAGCATTCCAACAATCAGAAGCCGCGGCCCCGGGGCCGCATGCCCGGTGGACCGCAGCAACGCAAGGGCGGTGGCGGCGGCGGTCAGTCCCGCAACCAGACCTACGACAGCAACGGCCCGAGCGTCCGCATTCGCGGCTCGGCGCACCAGGTGATGGAAAAGTATCTGGCGCTGGCGCGCGACGCGGCGGGCCAGGGCGACCGGGTGCTGGCGGAGAACTATCTCCAGCATGCCGAGCACTATTTCCGCATCATCCAGAACACCCAGCCGCGCCCGCAGCGGGTGCTTTCGCCCGCCGCCGCCGACGGCGCGGACGGTCCGCAGCCGGACCAGAGCGAGGGTGCGGACGAGGGCGCCGAGGAGGAGGAGTCCGACGAGGCGGTGGTGGAGGTGATCCGCCCGGCCGCCCGCCAGGCCGAACCGGAGCCGGAAGACGCCGACCCGATCGCCGTCTGAGCGCGTTTTCGCGAGTCGACGGAGGCCGCCTTCCCCGCCCGGGGAGGCGGCCTTTTTGCTGCGCGAAACAGGACTTGCGGGAGCGGCGGAAGGGTATCCATATGAAGTGACGAACGGGGCCGTCGCCTGAGCGGGGCGGCCGCGACAGTCGCCAGAATAGGGACGAACCATCATGGATATCGAGAAATTCACCGAACGCGCGCGGGGCTTCCTGCAGGCGGCCCAGCAGACCGCGATCCGCATGAACCACCAGCAGTTCCTGCCCGAGCACCTGCTGAAGGCGGTGCTGGACGACGGCGAGGGCTTGGCCGCCAACCTGATTCGCGCCGCGGGCGGCCGCCCGGAGGCGGCGAAGGCTGAGGTCGAGGCGGCGCTGGCCAAGGAGCCGCGCATCGAGGGCGGCTCCGGGCAGGTCTACACCCCGCCGTCGCTGCTGCGGGTGCTCGACCAGGCGCAGGAGGCCGCCACCAAGGCGGGCGACGGCTACGTCACCGCCGAATATCTGCTGCTGGCCCTGGCGCTGGCCGAGGGCACCAAGGCGGCGGCCGCGCTCAAGAGCGCCGGGGTGACGCCGCAGGGCCTGAACGCGGCGATCCGCGAGATGCGCAAGGGCCGCACCGCCAATTCCGCCAACGCCGAGGACCAGTTCGAGGCGCTGAAGAAATACACCCTCGACTTCACCGCGCGGGCGCGCGACGGCAAGCTCGACCCGGTGATCGGCCGCGACGAGGAGATCCGCCGCACCATCCAGGTGCTGTCGCGCCGCACCAAGAACAACCCGGTGCTGATCGGCGAGCCGGGCGTGGGCAAGACCGCCATCGTCGAAGGGCTGGCGCTGCGCATCGTCAACGGCGACGTGCCGGATTCCCTGCGCGACAAGCGCCTGCTGGCGCTCGACCTGGGCGCCCTGGTGGCGGGCGCGAAGTTCCGCGGCGAGTTCGAGGAGCGCCTCAAGGGCGTGCTGACCGAGGTGCAGACCGCGGCGGGCGAGGTGGTGCTGTTCATCGACGAGATGCACACCCTGGTGGGCGCGGGCGCGGCGGAAGGCTCGATGGACGCCTCCAACCTGCTGAAGCCCGCGTTGGCGCGCGGCGAGTTGCACTGCGTCGGCGCCACCACTCTGGACGAATACCGCAAGCATGTGGAGAAGGACGCGGCGCTGGCGCGGCGCTTCCAGCCGGTGTTCGTCTCCGAGCCGACGGTCGAGGACACCATCTCGATCCTGCGCGGCATCAAGGAGAAGTACGAGCTGCACCACGGCGTGCGGATTTCCGATTCCGCGCTGGTGGCGGCGGCGACGTTGTCGGACCGCTACATTTCCGACCGCTTCCTGCCCGACAAGGCGATCGACCTGATGGACGAGGCGGGCAGCCGCCTGCGCATGCAGGTGGACAGCAAGCCCGAGGAACTGGACGAGGTGGACCGCCGCCTGATCCAGCTCAAGATCGAGCGCGAGGCGCTGAAGAAGGAGAGCGATCCGGCCTCCCGGGAGCGCCTGGAGCGCCTGGAGGAGGAACTGGCGGAGCTGGACGAGCAGTCCGCCGCGCTGACCGCGCAGTGGAAGCGCGAGCAGAGCACCCTGGCGGATTCCACCAAGCTCAAGGAGCAGCTCGACCAGTTGCGCATCCAGGCGGAGCGCGCCCAGCGCGAGGGCCGCTACGAGGAAGCGGGGCGCCTGCTCTACGGCGACATCCCCAATCTCGAAGCCAAGCTCAAGGAGGCGGACGGCGCCGCCAACGCGCGGATTCTCGATCAGGTGGTGACGGAGCGGCACATCGCCCAGGTGGTGGCGCGCTGGACCGGCATCCCGGTGGACAAGATGCTCGAGGGCGAGAAGGACAAGCTCCGCCACATGGAGCAGGAACTCGGCCGCCGGGTGATCGGCCAGGCGGAGGCGGTGACGGCGGTGTCCAACGCGGTGCGGCGTTCGCGCGCCGGGTTGCAGGACCCCAACCGCCCGATCGGCTCGTTCCTGTTCCTCGGCCCCACCGGCGTCGGCAAGACCGAGCTGACCAAGGCGCTCGCCGCGTTCCTGTTCAACGACGAGGCCGCGATGGTGCGGGTCGACATGTCGGAATACATGGAAAAGCACGCGGTGGCGCGGCTGATCGGCGCGCCCCCCGGCTACGTCGGCTACGACGAGGGCGGCGCGCTGACCGAGGCGGTGCGGCGGCGGCCGTATCAGGTGATCCTGTTCGACGAGGTGGAGAAGGCGCATCCGGACGTGTTCAACGTCCTCCTCCAGGTGCTCGACGACGGTCGCCTCACCGATGGCCAGGGCCGCACCGTGGACTTCGCCAACACCCTGATCGTGATGACCTCCAACCTTGGGTCGGAGATTCTCGCGGCGCAGCCCGCGGGCGAGGAATCCGGCCTGGTGCGCGACCGGGTGATGGCGGTGGTGCGGGAGGCGTTCCGGCCCGAGTTCCTCAACCGGCTGGACGAGATCCTGCTGTTCCACCGTCTCGCGCCCGAGCACATGGCGGGGGTGGTGGAGATCCAGCTGGCGCGGCTCGAAAAGCGCCTCGCCGACCGCGACATCGGCCTCGACGTCTCCGACGCCGCCAAGGCGTGGCTGGCGGAGCGGGGCTACGATCCGGTCTACGGCGCGCGTCCGCTCAAGCGCCTGATCCAGCGGGCCCTCGAAAACCCGCTGGCGATGTGCCTGCTGGAGGGCACGATCGTCGAAGGCGGGGTGGTGCGGGTGGACGCGGAGGAGGCGGGCCTGACCATCGACGGCCGCCCCGCCTCCGCCTGGGCCGCATGACCGGCGGCCTGCCGGTTCCGGCGGGCGGGCGGGCGCCCGTTCTCGTCATCACCCCCGCCGAGGCGGAGCGGCTGGTGCGCGCCGCCGCCGGGCGCTACGTGGCGTCCCGGCGGCGGCGGATCGCGCCGTTCGTCGACGCCCATTTCACCCTCAAGGGGTCGCTGGCGATCCACCGCCACGCCTTCGGCCTCGACCTGCTGCGCGCGCCCTACAACCTCGCGGTGTCGCTGCCCGAGTTCGCCCTGCGCAAGGGCGGCGGCGCGGCGCTGTGGCTGTCGCGGCAGCTCGGCGCGCGGCCGCCCGGCTGGGCGGAGCGGGCCGGGCGCGCCCGCCTGATCCTCGACACCGAGGTGGGGCGGCGGGTCAACTTCCTGCTGATGAGCGAATTCCTCGAACTGCCGGTGAAGGACGACGACGGCACCATCCTCTCCGATCACGACGCGCTCGCCCGGGAAATTCTCGACGACCCGCGCCTGCGCGCCGGTCTGCGCGAGGTGGAAAGCCTGATCGCCGCCCACGCGGACGACCCGCAGTTCCGCGCCGCGGTGGCCGACGTGCTCGCCCGCGCCGCGGCGGGGCGGGCGGCGATGGCGGAGGTGGCGTTGCAGATGGGCGCCCTCGGCCTCGGCGCCGGGGCGTTCCACGCCTTCACCCCCGGCGTGCTGAGCCTCACGCCGATGCTGTCGGGCGTGGTGGCGAAAAGCCTGGCGGTTTCGGCGTTTCCGCTCGGCAGCGGCATCGGCGGGCTGTGGTACGCGGCGTTTCCGGCGGCGGCGACGCCGTTCGTCACCCTCGCCACCGGCGGCGCGCTGCTGGTGGCGATGGCCTCGCTGGGTGCGTTCGCCGGGGTGGCGGCGGACCCGTTGCAACGGCGCCTCGGTCTGCACCGGCGCCGCCTGGAGCGGCTGGTGGACGGCATGGCCCGCGACCTCGGCCACGGCGGCCCCGGCACGCCGTTGTCGCCGTTGATCGCCGACCACTACCTGCCGCGCGTGCTCGACCTCGTGGACCTCATCAACAGCCTCGCGCGGCTGGCGCGGTAGGTCGTCAGTCGGCGGCCTCCTGGGATTGCAGCGCGTGCGCCTTGAGGCGGGCGAGGGCGGTCTTCCAGGCGTGGTAGTGGCGGGCCATGGTGGCGCGGACTCCGTCGTCGGCGGGGGTCGGCCAGTTCTGGTGGGCCACCGCGATCTCGGTGGCGATGCCCAGGTCGCGCAGGCGCAGCGACACCCGCGTGGTGTAGGGCCAGTCGTCCTCCTTCCAGTCGATGTCGAGAAAGAACGGCGCGCTCACCTCGCGCACCGTGCCGAAGGCGCGCGAGCGGTGGCCTTCCGGGTCGCTCCAGAGTTCCTCGAACGCGCCGCCGGGGCGCAGTTCGATGTCCACGTGGTCGCCCCACCAGGCGGAGACGTGGCGCCGGTTGGTGAGCAGGGTCCACGCGGTCTTGATGGGAACGCGGATGACGTCGGTAATCTTCAGGAGTCCGGCGTCGACGTCGATGGTGACGCTACCGGTTCTGGTGCTGGTCATGGGGGTCCTCCTCTCTGTTGGGAGTACGCATGTCCTTCGATAATTTTACTGCCGACGGAAGGTTTCCCCAAGCCCGAAGCGAGGCGGCGGATACGAAAACGGCCCCCGGAACGCGGGGGCCGTTTCGCTGTGCCGCGCGGGCGGGTCAGCGGCGCTTGGGTGCGTCCGCCGGGGTGGCCGCCGCGGTTTCGGCGGGGTTGCCGCCGAGGCCCGCGAAGGTGCGGTCCATGGCCGCGCGGCGGGTCTGGAACTGGCGCAGCTCGCCGCCCGCGAGGGCGCGGCCCGAGGGCATCTTGATGTTGAGCGGGTTGACCTGGTCGCCGTTGAGCAGGACTTCGTAATGCAGGTGCGGCCCGGTGGAGCGGCCGGTGTTGCCCGAATAGGCGACCACCTGCCCCTGGCGCACCCGCACGCCCGCCTTGATCCCCTTGGCGTAGCCCGAGAGATGGCCGAACGCGGTGGAATAGGTGTTGGTGTGGCGGATGCGCATATAGTTGCCGTAGGCGCCCCAGGCTTCCGCCTTTTCCACCACGCCGTCGCCCGCGGCGTAGACCGGGGTGCCGATCGGCGCGCCGAAATCGACGCCCTTGTGCATTTTCGAGAAGCCGAGCACCGGGTGGTTGCGCATGCCGAAGCCGGAGGTGATGCGCGCGCCGTCCACCGGGGTCTTGAGCAGCGCCTTGCGCACGCTCTGGCCCTTGTCGTTGTAGTAGTCCACCAGCCCGGTGCCGTCCTCGAAGCGGTAGAGGACGAGCTTCTGCCCCGAGAGGGTGAGGGAGGCGTAGTCGATCTCGCCGTCGCCCACCTTGGTGCCGTCGGGCAGGGTGCGGCGGTCCACCATCACCTCGAAGCGGTCGCCCTTCTGGATGTCGCGCTGGAAGTCCACGTCGTAGGAGAACAGCTGGATCAGCTGCGTCAGCACGGTGGGGGAGAGGCCGGCGCGCTCGCCCGAGGCGAACAGCGAGCTTTCGATGGTGCCCGAGTAGGCGGTGGTCTCGACGGTGATCGGGTCGTGTTCCTCGCCCGCCGAGAACTTGCCGCTGTCCTGGCGCTCGGCGAAGCTGCGGCGGCCGGGTTCGGCCTCGATCTGCAGGCGCGCGAGGGTGAGGGTGCCGTCGGTCTCGACCACGTCGAGGGTGACGCCCTGGCCGGGGGTGAGGCGGCGCGGGTCGAACACCGCCTTGAGCGCGGTGATCGCGTCCTGCGCGTCCTGGCGGGAAATCTCGTTGCGGTCGAGAATCTGGCCGAGGGTGTCGCCCGGCATCACCTGCACCGCGATCTCGCGGGTGGAGGGATCGGCGGGTTCGCTCACCGCCTCGCGCGCGTCGGGATCGCGGCGCGGACGGCCCGGGTCGGGCAGATATTCGTTGCCACCGTAGAGGTAGCCGCGCGGCGTGATCGCTTCCGGTTCGTCGAGGGCGGGCGGGGTGAGGAGGCTCGGCATGTCGGTGCGGCCGAAGCCCGCGTCCGAGGTGCCCGAGCCGAGCACCGCGGCGAGAGTCAGCGCCGAAACGCCGACGACGAGACCGAGAGCCAGAAGCTTCCGGGGTTCGATGCGCGACGGGGTCTCGCCGGCGCTCTGCAGATCGTCTTGCATAGGTCCCCTCGATACCACGGTCCGGCCCCCGCCGGATACCTGCTCCCCGGAGCCGGTCGGATCGCGACCGGGAGCACTGCAACGCACGCCCTGGGGTGGAGTTGGGTTACAATGGCTTGTTGGGCGGTTGAAGTCAAGAAACGATACGCCCTTTCGAATCAAGGGCATGAGACATTTCTGAAAATGCCGCACCCCACCCCTAGGGGGTGGGATGCAATTTCCGGGTGCGGCGGGCCGCCCCGCAACCCGCGTTGGTTCGGTCAGATCGACGCGATCAGGCCGCCGTCGACGCGGATCATCGAGCCGGTCACGTAGCCCGCCGGAACCCCGGCGAGGAAGGCGCATACGGCGGCGAATTCCTCAACCTTTCCATAGCGTTTCATCGGGATCGCGGCGGCGGACTTGGCGCTCGCCTCGGCTACCGTGGTGCCGGTGCGGGCGGCGGCGGCCTGGTCCAGCTCGGCGACGCGCTCGGTGCCGATGCGGCCGGGCAGCACGACGTTGACGGTGACGCCGTCGGCCGCCACCTCGCCCGCCAGGGTTTTGGAGAACGCCACCAGCGACGCCCGCAGGGTGTTGGACATCGCGAGGGTGGGGATCGGCTGCACCACTCCCGACGAGGTGATGGTGATGATCCGCCCCCACTTCTTTTCGCGCATCTGCGGCACCAGGCCGTCGATCACGCGGATGAGGTTGAGCACCATGCTCTCGAAATGCTTGAGCCAGGTTTCGGGCGCGACGCCGAGGGCGCCCGAGGGCGGCGGGCCGCCGACGTTGCCGAGCAGGATGTCGACGCCGCCCATGGCCTTCACCGTGTCGACCATCGCCACCACCGACGCGGCGTCGGAGAGGTCGAGGCCCACCACCGTCGCCTTGACGCCGTGCTGGGACTCGATCTGCGCCGCCGCGTCGCGCAGCTTCTCGGCGCTGCGGGCGGCGAGGATCAGATCGCAGCCTTCGGCCGCCAGGGCCTGGGCGATTCCGCGGCCGAGACCGCGCGAGGCGCCCATCACCAATGCGCGTTTGCCTTTCAGACCCAATTCCATCATTTTGCTCCTCGCCCGGGGCCGCCGAGAGCGGCGGCTTCGCCTGAAACCATAAGCAAGATAAAGGCATCTTCCGATGGCCGAAACCCCGTCCGTGATCGTAGTGGATCACCCGCTGGTGCGCCACAAGCTCACCCGCCTGCGCGACCGCGCCACGCCGACCTCCGAATTCCGCGTTCTCATGCGCGAAGTGGGCGCGTTGCTGGCGATCGAGGCGACGCGCCATCTGCCGCTCGTCGAAACCGTGGTGGAAACCCCGCTCGCGCCGACCGCCGGGTGGCGGCTCGAACCCGCCCCGGCGGTGATCCCGATCCTGCGCGCCGGTCTCGGCCTCGCCGACGGATTGCTCGACCTGCTGCCGGAGGCGGACGTCGGTCACCTCGGCATGTATCGCGACGAGGAAACGGTGCGTCCGGTGCCGTATCTCGAGCGCCTGCCCGAGGGCCTGGGCGCCCGCGGCGTGGTGGTGGTGGACCCGATGCTCGCCACCGGCCATTCGGCCGCCTACGCCCTCGACCTGCTGTTCGCCCGCGGCGCGCGGCCGGAGGCGACGGTGCTGATGGCGCTGGTGGCGGCGCCGGAAGGGGTGGCCGAGATCAACCGCCTGTTCCCGGCGGTGCGGATCGTCACCGCCGCCCTCGACGAGCGCCTCAACGAGAAGTCGTATATCGTGCCGGGCCTCGGCGATGCGGGCGACCGTTTGTACGGCACTTTGTGACGCCGGTTGACAACCGCCGGTCGCAGGCCCCACATTCGAGAGTGAAACACGGGAGAGGCGTGCGTCGCGGAGAGGGGCCATCCGCGACGCGTTTCGCCGCAGGCGAAGCTCTCCCCCGGCCACGGACCCCAGGGGCAGGAAGGCTTTGAGCGCCGCGCAACGCGTGACATCGACGACGTTCGGACCCGCCGCGACCGCGAGAACCGCGAGCGCGGGGCGCAACGTCGCGTCGGTGAGCTTTCCGCGCGTCGCCGAGGCGGGCGGCTCCAACGCCATGGGGCCGCAGGAGCAGTGGGTCCGCTACGACGACGGCTACACCCCCCGGGAGCGCCGCGAGTCGGAGCAGGAGCGCCGCCAGCGCGCGTCCCGCCCGGATTTCTTCCACTATGCCGACGTCGCCTACCTCGACGAAGCGTTCGCCGCCGAGTTGATGACCTGGAACGCCGAGCCGATCCTCTTGCCCGACGCCTTCGCCGCCGGGGTGCGGCGCTACGAGCTGAACCTGCGCGTGCTGGCGGGCCTCGGCCACGTCGGCGGCGGCAGTTACGACCGGCTGCACTGAGTTCCCCCATGTCCGTCTCCGCCGTTCCTTCCACCTTCGACGTCGTCGTCTGGTTCACCGACCGCGCGCTCAACGACGGCGAATACCTCCAGCCCACCAAGCTGCATCGGCTGATGTATCTGGCGCAGGGGTATTTCGCGGTGGCGTTCCGGGGGCAGAAGTTGATGCCCGCCACCTTCGTCGCCGAGGGGGGCGGGCCGGTGGAGCCGGACGTCTGGCGGGTCTACGCCTCGGGGCGGCCGTATATCGAATCGGTGCCGCCGCCCGAGCGGGTCGAGCAGTTCCTCGACAGCATCTGGCGGCGCTTCGGCAGCCACTCCGCCGATTACCTCGGCAACCTGATCCTCGGCCACCCGCCGTTCCAGGCGGCCCTCGCCGAGGGGCAGCGCAGCGAAATCGCCATGGCCGAGGTGGCGGCGTTCCTCGCCAAGCCGCCCGCCGCCCGTGGCCGCGCCCCTGGTCAGCCGGGGGTCGAGGACGTGCTGCGGCCGCGCACCGCGGTGAGCGCCACCGGCAAGGCGGTGAGCGTGCGCCGCTGGACCCCGGGACGCCCGAAAGGGGACTCCTGAACCCCTCCGCCCCGCTCCCCGCAAGGCGTGCGGGCGTCGGCGTTTTTTCCCGAAACGTCTTTCCCCCCCAAAGGGCTTCGTGCATACTGTGACGTCGCTCCGTGAGGGCGCGTGTGCTTGGGGTAGCCCGGGGTGCCGAGGGGGTCTCGCATTCCAGGACAAGGGCAAAAAACGTCAGCGGTATGAGAAGAATCCTGCCATCGATTGTCGCCCTTTTCGTCGGTGGGGCGGTGCTTTGCGATCCGGCCGCGGCGTTCGCGGCGGCGGGGGCGCCGCATATCGACGGCCGCACCCTGGGGCTTTGGTGGGCGGCGCCGTTCGCGGCGATGCTGCTGTCGATCGCCCTGCTGCCGCTGCTGATGCCCCACTTCTGGCACCGCCATTTCGGCAAGGTGGCGGCGTTCTGGGCGCTCTGCTTCCTGATCCCCGCCTATGTGGAATTCGGCCCCTCGACGGTGCTTTACGAGGTGCTGCACACCGTGCTCCTCGAATACGTGCCGTTCGTGATCCTGCTGTTCTCGCTGTTCACCGTGGCGGGCGGCGTGCGCCTCACCGGGGCGCTCCACGGCACGCCGCTGCTCAACACCGCGCTGCTGGGCGCCGGCACCTTCCTCGCCAGTTGGATGGGCACCACCGGCGCGGCGATGCTGCTGATCCGCCCGCTGATCCGCGCCAACGAGCACCGGGTACACAAGGTCCACACCATCGTCTTCTTCATCTTTCTGGTGGCCAACATCGGCGGCTCGCTGTCGCCGCTGGGCGATCCGCCCCTGTTCCTCGGCTTCCTGAAAGGCGTGTCGTTCTTCTGGACCACCCAGCACCTGCTGCTGCCGATGCTGCTGCTCTCGGGGGCGCTGCTGGCGATCTACTTCGGCATCGACACCTGGTTCTATCGCCGTGGCGGCCACGACACCGTGCCCGCCGCCGTCTCCCTGGCCGAGGATCCGCTGGGGGTCGAGGGCAAGATCAACATCCTGCTGCTGGGCGGCGTCGTCGGCGCGGTGCTGATGAGCGGCCTGTGGCCCCACGAATACCGCTTCGCGCTCGACGTCTACCACGTGCCGCTGGAGATCCAGAACGTCGCACGCGACGGCCTGCTGCTCCTGATCGCCTACCTCTCGTGGAAGCTCACCAGCCGCGAAAGCCGCACCGCCAACGCCTTCAACTGGTTCCCGATCATCGAGGTGGGGAAGCTGTTCTTCGGCATCTTCATGACCATCATCCCCGCCATCGCGATCTTGAAGGCGGGGGCCGACGGCGCGCTGGCGCCGGTGGTCCACGCGGTGACCGACGAGGCGGGCGAGCCGATCAACGCGATGTACTTCCTCCTCACCGGCATCCTCTCGTCGTTCCTCGACAACGCGCCCACCTATCTGGTGTTCTTCAACACCGCGGGCGGCGACGCCCACGTGCTGATGGGCGAGGTGGCGACGCTGATGGCGATCTCCTGCGGCGCGGTGTTCATGGGCGCCAACACCTACGTCGGCAACGCCCCCAACTTCATGGTCAAGTCGATCGCCGAGGAGCGGGGCGTGAAGATGCCGAGCTTCTTCGGCTACATGGTGTGGTCGTTCGGCATCCTCGGGCCGCTCTACGCGGTGCTGATCTGGCTGTTCTTCATCTGAGCGTCGGAGGACGCCTCCCAAAGCGAAAGCCGCCGTCGCCGGGGGCTTTCGCTTTGGGAGGCGCTGCCCTCAGTGGGCCATGAAGATCGGGATGTTGGCGCTGGTGAGCAGGCGGCGGGTGCCGCCGCCCAGCACCAGTTCGCGCAGGCGCGAGTTGCCCGAGCCGCCCATCACGATCAGGTCGGCGCGGGATTCGCGGGCGTATTCCAGCACCCGGCCCTCGGCCGCCCGGGCGCCGTGCTGGGGCGCGCGCACCGCCGGTTCGATGTCGTGCAGGCGCAGGGTGTTGGCGATCTTCTCGAGGGAGCGCGCGGCCTCCTGCCCGCCCTCGCGGGAGACCAGGGTCACCGCCTCGGCCTGTTGCAGGAAGGGGATGGCGGCGCGCACCGCGCGCGAGCACTCCACGGTTTCCTTCCACGCCACCAAAACGCGGCGGCCCAGCACCATGCGGCGCTGGCCGTGGGGCAGCACGATCACCGGGCACGACCCCACCATCGCGAGCTGGTCGGGCAGCTCGGCGAACAGCATTTCCTCGAGGTTCTGCGGGTCGCTCTGCGAGACGATCGCGAGGTCGTGATAATGGGACAGCTGGCTCAGCACCTTGAGGTGCTCGCCCTCCACCATCGTCCACTCGTAGCGCACGTCGTGAAGCTTGCACCACTGCCGGAACTCGTTCTCGACGGTCTTCGACTTCTCGGCGGAGATGTCCTCCACCTGGCTGGTGAAGCCCACGGAAACGGTGCGGCCCTCGGCGCCCGCGTAGGTGCGCATCGGGTTGGTGATGAAGACGACGCTCAGGAGGGCGTTGTGGCGGCAGGCCAGGTTGTAGGCAACGCGCAGGCGAGTCATGTATTCCTCGTCATTGGCAAGATGGACGAGGATGGATCTGATGCTCATACCGAGGCGTTCCCTGCGTTGGGCCTCCTCCCGGTCGATCTCCGGGCGGCGGAGACGCTAATCGGGCGGAGCGGGGGAGTCAATCGTCGGTCCCTGCATGGGTGGGGTGCGCGGCGGGAGGTCCGGCGATGCTGCCCGCGCCCCTCTCCGCAGCCCCTCGAAGAACCGATAAGGCCCCGATCCAAAGGTATCTTTTGGCGGGTTTCGTTGCAACAGCGGCGTGGAGAAAAATGCGCCCCGCCGGGCGGCGGGGCGGCATGCCGGGCGTCAGTTGAGCGAGACCACGTAGCGGTCGATCGGCACCTGGCGGCCGATCAGGTTCAGCTTGAAGAGATAGTCGGCGAACCGCACGTACCGCACCCGGTCGAGGGCCTGCGGCCGCATCGCGAAGCGGGGCAGGGTGTCGCGCCAGGCGCGGCGGTTGAGTTCGGTGTCGAGGCCCTTGTCGTAACGGGCGAACGCCGCCCAGGCTTCCTTCGGGTGGTTGACGATGAACAGGCTGGCGCGCTCGATCGCCTCGAAGAAGCGGCGGATGCGCGGGTCGGTGAGGCGTTGCTGGTGGGTGACGTAGATCAGCTCGTCGTAGGCCGGCACGCCGTGCTCCTCGGGGAAGAACGCGATCCCCGGGTGCTTCTCGAGGTCCATCTGGTTGAGTTCGAAGTTGCGGAAGGCGCCGATCACCGCGTCCACCTGCTTCGCCAGCAGCGCCGGGGAGAGGGAGAAGTTGACGTTGACCAGGGTCACGTCCTTGAGCGTCAGCCCGGCGCTTTGCAGCATGGTGCCGAGGATCGCCTCCTCGAAGCCCGAGATCGAATACCCTACCTTCCGCCCCTTGAGGTCGGCGATCTGCTTGATCGGGCCGTTTTTCAGCGCCACCAGGGCGTTGAGCGGCGTGGCGACGAGGGTGCCGACGCGCACGATCGGCAGGCCCGCCTCGGCGAGGAGGTGGAGCTGCGGCTGGTAGGTCAGCGCGATGTCCACCTCCTTGGCGGCCACCAGCTTGGGCGGCGCGTTGGGGTCGGCGGGGGCGATCAGGGTGACGTCGAGCATCGCGTCCTGGAAGAACCCCATCTGCTTGGCCACCACCAGCGGCGCATGGTCGGGGTTGACGAACCAGTCGAGCGCCACCGAAAGCGCCTCGGGGGCCGCCGGTTTCTGCGTCAGCGCGGGCTGGGCGAGGGCGGGCGTGGCGGCGGCCGCGGCGGCGAGCGAGACGCCGGTGAGGAACAGACGGCGGGTAATCGGTGAGCGCATCGGTCGGTCAATCCCTGGCATGCGGTTGGTCGAGGGTATCGTGCACCCACGGCAGGGCGCGGCGCAAGCCCGCCGCAATCGCGGCGTGCAAGAGAATCGCCATGGCGGCGAGCAGGAACAGGGCGGCGAACATCAGCGGCACCTGCAGGCGCGCGTTGGCGTGGAGCATCAAGAAGCCCAACCCGGCCGACGATCCCACCCACTCGCCCACCACCGCGCCGATCGGCGCCACCGCCGCGCCCACCTTGAGGCCCGAGGCGAGTCCGGGCAGCGCGGCGGGCACCCGCAGGTGGCGCAGCACCGCCAGGGGCGGCGCGTTCATCGTCCGCGCCAGGTCGAGGAGGTCCGGATCGGTGCGGCGGAGGCCGTCGTAGAACGCGGAGGCGACGGGGAAGAAGATGATCAGCGCCGCCATCGCCACCTTCGACGCCATGCCGTAGCCCAGCCACAGCACCAGCAGCGGCGCGATGGCGAACACCGGCAGCGCCTGGGTGGCGACGAACAGCGGCCACAGCCACAGCGCCGCCGGGCGCCACAGCGCCAGGCTCAGCGCCGCCAGCACGCCGAGGCCCGCGCCGCAGCCGAGGCCGAGGAGGATCTCGGCGAGGGTGATGGCGCCGTGCTCGGCGAGCAGTTCGCGGTTGTCCCACAACGCGGCGGCGACCCGCCAGGGCGGCGGCAGGATGAATTCCATCTGCCCGGCGCCCGCCCACGCGAGGGTCCAGAGGCCCAGCAGCACCGCGACGGCGACGAGGCGGCGGCTCATGACGCCAGCGCCCGCAGAATCTCCGCCTGCGCCGCCAGCACGCCGGGCGCGTCGGCGGCGCGGGGCCAGGCGTCGGCGGGCAGGGGAATCGGGCGGGCGGTGGCGGGAGCGCCGCTGAGCACGAACACCGCGTGGCCGAGGCGCAGCGCCTCCAGCGGGTCGTGGGTGACGAACACCACGGTGCGCCCGGCGAGCATGCGGGCGGCGAGATCCTGCAGGCCGATGCGGGTGAGCGGGTCCACCGCCGAGAACGGCTCGTCCATCAGCACCACCGGGCGGTCTTCCATCAGCGTGCGGGCCAGCGCCACGCGCTGGCGCTGCCCGCCGGAGAGGGTGTCGGGCCGGTCGTCGGCGCGGCCCTCGAGGCCGACGGCGGCGAGCAGGGCGCGGGCCTTGTCCCGCCCGCCCGGCTCGCCGCGCAGGCGCGCGCCGAGGCGCACGTTCTCCGCCACCGTCAGCCACGGCAGCAACAAATCCTTCTGCGCCATCCAGGCGATGCAACCCGAAAGGCGGTTGCCGCGTTCATCGCCGATGAACGCACCGTCCGCGGGCAGGAGACCGGCGATCAGCTTGAGGAGGGTGGTCTTGCCGACCCCGGAGGGGCCGAGGATGCCGGTGAAGCGGCCCGCCTCGGCGGAAAACGCCAGGTCGTCGAACACCGTCGCCCGGCCGAGGCGGACGTGCGCGCCCCTGACGCGCACCGCCGGTGGAGCCGCAATGAGGGCGGAGTCTGGCATCGCTTCACGTTCCCTACGCCGGGATCAACCGGATCAGGTTCTAGGGGTCGTTCCGGGCCGGGAACCTCTCAGCCGCTCCGTCGCGGCTCCCCCCGTGGGTTGCGGCGCTGGAGAAGCGCCGACACATCCTGTATGGTGCCGACCCGGATGCGGGTCAAGATCAAGCCGGAGATGGACGATGCCGAGACTGCCGATTTTCGCCCTGTTCGCCCTGTTGTTGGCGGTTGCGCCCGCGCGCGCCGAGCCGCCGACGGCGGTGGTGATGCTGGAGCACGCCGCCTCGCCGGTGGCCACCTTCACCGTCGAGATCGCAACCTCGCCGGAGGAGCGCGCCCAGGGGCTGATGAACCGCGAGGCCCTCGCCCCCGACACCGGCATGCTGTTCGACTACGGCGAGCCGACGGCGGCGCGGATGTGGATGAAGAACACCCTGATCCCGCTCGACATGCTGTTCGTCGACGCCGAGGGGGTGATCCGCCACATCCATTCCGAGGCCAAGCCCCACGACGAAACCCCGATCGCCGCGCCGGTGCCGGTGCGCTGGGTGCTGGAAATCCCCGGCGGCCGCGCCAAGGCCCTCAAGCTTCGGGAGGGCGACCGGATGAAAGTCACCACCCCTCCGGCCAAGCCGACAATTCCTTGAAATCGGGACTCTTTGAAACGTGTTGCCTTGGGCGGCGCATCCCCATATTTTCCTTTGCCACGGGGTGTAGCTCAGCCTGGTAGAGCGTCGGCTTTGGGAGCCGAAAGTCGTAGGTTCGAATCCTATCACCCCGACCACGCGGCACCCACCGGCCGAAGGACCCACGCCATGGCGAAAGCCCGAATCTTCAAGCCCGCCAAGAACGCGATGCAGTCGGGGCGCGCCAACGCCGCCCACTGGATCCTGGAATTCGAGCCGCAGGAGCGGCGCGAGGTCGACCCGCTGGTGGGCTGGGTCGGCTCCGGCGACACCCTGCAACAGCTCCATCTCCGCTTCCCCACCCGCGAGGAAGCGGTGGCCTACGCCGAGCGCGAGGGCATCGCCTACACCGTCGAGGAGCCGAAACCGCGCCGCCTCGTCCCCAACAACTACGCCGACAATTTCGCCGCGTCCAAGTGGTCGTAGGCCCCCGGGGCGCCCTTAGCTCAGCTGGATAGAGCACTCGCCTTCTAAGCGAGCGGTCACAGGTTCGAATCCTGTAGGGCGCGCCATTTTTCCCGCACGTCCCCCGCGCGGTGGCGACGGGCCGACAATTCGGATATTGAATATCCGCTATAGCCTCCCATATCCGCAGTCGAGCGGTGCCGTTGCGGCGGCCGCGATGGATGAGGAGTTGCCGATGCGTGCCGATTACTATGCCCTCTCGCCGGAATTCGCCAAGCGCTACATGGACTTCAGCCTGTCCCTGAAAAAGGGCGAGGCGATCGGGGAGACGATCCGCAATCTCGTGACGATCCGCGCCTCGCAGCTCAACGGCTGCGCCTTCTGCGTCGACATGCACATCAAGGAGGCCAAGCTGGCGGGTGAGCGCGAGCTGCGCCTGCACCACGTGGCGATCTGGCGGGAGTCGCCGCTGTTCGACGCGCGGGAACGGGCGGCGCTGGCGTGGACGGAGGCGCTGACCAAGCTCGGCGAACACGGCGTCTCGGACGCCGCGTATGACGCGGCGCGTGCGGCGTTCTCGGAGAAGGAACTCTCCGACCTCACCTTCTCGGTGGTGGCGATCAACGGCTGGAACCGGCTGTCCATCGCGTTCCGGCCGGTGCCGGGGTCGATGGACGCGGCCTGGGGGCTGGACAAGGCGGGCTTGAGCTGATGCAGCTGCGCAATCAGGTGGAGTGGGCGCTGCATTGCAGCGCCGTGCTCGCCGGGGTGCCGCCGGGGCGCTTCCTGCCCGCCAGGGCGCTGGCGGAGTTCCACGGCGTGCCCCAGGCGTATCTCTCCAAGGCGTTGCAGGCGCTCGCCCGCGCCGGGATCGTCGAGGGCACCCTCGGCCCGGCGGGCGGCTACCGCCTCGCCAAGCCCCCGGCGGCGATCAGCTTTCTCGACGTGGTGGAGGCGGTGGAGGGGCGGGCCTCCACCTTCGCCTGCGCCGAGATTCGCCGCAATAACCCGTGCGCCTCGCCCGCGCACCCGCCCACCGGCCCGTGCGCCATCGCCCGGGTGATGTGGGAGGCGGACGAAGCCTGGCGCGCCCGGCTCGCCGCCGTCAGCCTCGCCGATCTCGGCGCCACCCTGGCCGCCGAACTGCCCGCCGAGCTTCGCGACGGCATCGCCGCCTGGGTGGCGGATAGAACCTAGGCCGCCCAGCGGTCGAGGATCGCCGCCGCCACGGCGTCGGGGAATTCCTCGTAGGCGGAGAGCTTGCCCTGCGGCAGCTCGACGGCGGCGACGCCGTCGAGGGCGGCGAGGGCGGTCATCTCGGCCTTCGACTTGCGCGGCGAATCCTTGCCGTAGACCACCAGGATCTCGGCCCTCGCCCGGCGCGCCGCGTCGAGGAAGGCGTCGCGGTCGGCGAACGGGTCGAGGCCGCCGGAGACGAAGCGGAACGACGCGTGGCGGGCACCCGGCGCCTCGGTGACGCGGCGCTTCTCGGCCATCCACGCGGGCGTCAGCCATGCCGGATCGGCGTAGACGTGGCCGCGCGCCATCAGGCCGATCACCGGGCCGTTGACGTTGAGGCGATAGAGCGCCGCCCCCGCCACCGGAAGGTCGACGCCCTTCGCCAGGCCGTCGAACAGCGCCAGGCGCCGCCCCGCCATGGTCGGCAGCGGGCCGCGCCAGGTGGGCGAGAGCAGGCACAGGCGCGCGGTGGCGCCGGGGTCGCGGGCGGCCTCGGCGAGGGCGTAGGCGGCGGCGTGGCCCGCCGCGACCACCCCCGCCGGTCGCCGGGCGAGGAGGAAGCGCAGGAAATCCCGGTAGATCTCCGGCCGCCACGCCAGCTTCGGGCGCGGCAGATCGCCGAAGCCGGGCCAGTCCACCGCGACGGTGGCGAAGCGGGCGCCGAGGCGTTCCTGCAGCGGTCGCAATTCTCCCCGCGTCGAGATCGAACTGAGGGCGGGCAGCAGCAGAAGCTCCGGCCCCGCGCCGCACCGGGTGACGCCGAGGGCGATGGGCACGCCGTCCGCCCGCCATTCGATCCGTTCTTCCTGCCAGTTCATTCGGTTCTCCCCGCGTGGCTTCCCAGGATGTTGGGTGCGAATCGCGCACCGCCACCCCCGGGCGCGGGGAGAAACTACATCACGCGGCGCAGCCCCGGCGTGCGCCGCGCCACCAGGTGGACGAAGGCGAAGGTGAGGATCGCGGTGGCGACGAAGGTGAGTGCGAACTTGGTGCCCGGCGACCAGTCCTCGCCGTTCATCAGAACCGTGAGTGCCACCAGGATCGGGGTGTGGAAGACGTAGACCCCGAACGCGTTGTCGGAGAGGAAGCGGGTGGCGGGCGTGACCCGGTCCACATGCTTGCGGTAGAGCGACAGCAGCGCCACGCACACCAACACGCACAGCAGCGATTCCCACACCGCGTGGACCGCGCTCTGCCAGGTGCCGTTGCCGAGATACGACCAGTCGCCGCGCCCGACTCCGGCAATCGCCGAGAGCGCCAACCAAGACGCGGGAACCCCGAGCGCCAGTGCCCAGCCCATCCACGGCCGCCACTCCGGCACCCGGTCGAGCGCGCCTTGCCGTGCCGCCGCGATGCCTGCCCAGAACAGCACCACGTATTGCACGAAATAGCAGAGCTGCATGTTGAGGACGCTGGTGCCGATCGGTTGCACCCAGCGCACCAGGAACGCGAGCACGGCGATCAGCAACCCGAAGGCGACGAGGCCCGGCAGGCTCGCGGGCAGGGGCGGCCGGGCGGAAACGCCGAGGCGGCGGGCGAGGGCGTAGATCAGCGAAAAGATCAGCAGCGCCAGAGCGAACCACATCGGCCCGCTGCCGGAGGGGAAGTATCGGCTCGGCAGGTAGAGGGTGAGGAAGCCGTGCCAGAACCCCTGGGGCCAGGCACGCATCAGATAGCAGATGATCAGCGGCTGGATCACCAGCATGAAGCCGAGCGTGGGGATGCCGAGCCGCACCAGCCGCTCGCGCACGAAGCCGCCGATGCCGCGCCGGTCGCACGCCACGGGGGCGAAAAGCCCGGCGAGGAAGAACAGCAGCCCCATGAAGAACGCCTGGGCGGTGGCCTCGAAGGCGAGGAACAGGTGGGTTTCCGTGGGCGAGGGCGGGCGCGGGTCGTAGACGTACCACGGGCCGATGTGGCTGTAGGGGATCGCGGCGTGAACCCCGAGAACCAGCAGGATCATCGACCAGCGGAGATTGTCGACGTGGGCGAGGCGGTTGGAGGCGGAGCGCATGACGAAAACGTCCAGGAAGGCGATCAACTCCGAGTGTACGCCCGTGGGGCGGGGAGGGAAGCCGGAAAAGCAGCATAAAAATTGTGCAAATTCGTATCATGACTTTTACGTGTGCAGTTTTTCAAAACTATGCTATTTATCCGGATAAATCGCCCGTGCCTGGGAGCCTCCGCCGATGCCGCGCCCGCTGCGCCGTACCAAGCTTTCGGATCTCATCGTTCAGGACGTGAAACGCCTGATCGTCGCCGAATGCCTGAAGCCGGGCGACCGGGTGCCGAGCGAGCCGGAGCTGATCGCCTCCTACGGCTGCTCCAAGGGCACGGTGCGCGAGGCCTTGAAGGCGCTTCAGGTGGAGGGGCTGGTGGTGACCCGCACCGGTCCGGGGGGCGGCGCCTACCTCGCCGAGGCGGACCCGGAACCGGCGGCGCGGATGCTGCGCAACTTCCTGCACTTCCAGCACCTGGACGGCGAGGGCGTCTATCAGATGCGCAAGGTGGTGGAGCCGGAGCTGGCGGCGAGCGTGACCGGCCGCCTGACGCCCGAGCGGTTCGCGCAGCTGGAGGAGAACGTGGCCGAGTGCAGCCGCCGCCCGGAAACCGAGGACGAGCAGCAGCGCCAGCGCATCCTCGAACTCGAATTCCACAACATTCTCGCCGACGCCTGCCCCAACCCGCTGCTGGCGTTCGTCGGCCGCTTCCTCAACGACATGCTGCGCGACCTGGTGGTGCTGAAAAAGGCCTACGTGCCCGAGCGCCACCGCTTCGGCGAGGCCAACGTCGGCTACCACCGCCTGCTGCTGGACGCCTATCGCGAGGGCGACGCGGCGCGGGTGCGGGCGATCATGCTCGCCCACATGCACGATGCGGAGCGCCACATGGTCGCCCTGGAGGGCGAGGTGGCGAACAGCTTCCTTCTCGAATTCCCCGGCCGCGAGGGCGAAAGGGGCGCGTAGGGTCTCACAACGAACGCAACAGCAAGAGGCTTCCCATGAACCGTCGGTCCTTTTTGAAATCCGGTCTCGCCGCGTCCTCCCTCCTGGCCGCCCCGTCGCTGTTGCGCCCGGCGATGGCGGCGACGCCGGTGACGATCCACGGCCTCAAGTCGATGTCGGGCGCGTTCGCGAGCTACGGCAAGTTCGCCGAAATGGGGTCCAAGCTCGCGGTGCAGGATTTCGGGCCGGTGCTGGGCGCCCCGGCGGATTACGTCACCATCGACACCGAGGGCAACCCGGGCAAGGCGGTGCGCAAGGTGCAGGAGGCGATCCAGCAGCAGGGGGCGAAGTTCTTCCAGGGCTGCACGCTTTCCTCCACCGCGCTCGCGGTGGGCAAGGAGGTGGCCAAGGCGGGCGGCGTGTTCATGACCCCGGCGGGCGCCGACGAGATCACCGGCACCGAGTGCAACGCCGCCACCTTCCGCTGGACGGTGCCCACCTACGGCGCCATCCACCAGACCGTCCGCCCGCTCGCCAAGGCGCTGCCGGACAAGAAGAAGTGGTACACCATCACGCCGCAATACGTGTTCGGCGACGCGCTGCTCACCGCCGCCAAGGACCTGTTCAAGGAACTGGGCATCCAGCACGTCGGCAACAGCTACCACTCCACCACCGAGCAGGAGTTCTCGGGCTACCTCACCAACGCCATGGCGGCCCAGCCCGACGTGCTGCTGA
Organism: Alphaproteobacteria bacterium; assembly: GCA_030604885.1. Lineage (GTDB taxonomy): Bacteria > Pseudomonadota > Alphaproteobacteria > Rhodospirillales > Rhodospirillaceae > Oleispirillum. Next base: position 257,532 of record JAUVUZ010000001.1, read on the forward strand.
TCCTCAATTTCGGCGGCCAAGCCGCCAACTGTCTGCGCCAGGCCGCGAACTTCGGCCTCAAGAGCCAGATGACGGTGCTGGTGGCGTGGACCGCGGGTCTCGACTGGTTCCAGTCCCTCGGGCCGGAGCTGCTGGAGGACGTCTACCTCGGTGCCCAGTACTGGCACCAGGTGGACACGCCGATGAACGCCGCCCTGGTGAAGCGGGTGAAGGAGGTCTACGGCATCACCCCCAACTATCCGCTCGCCGCCGACTACATCTCCACCAAGGTGATCCTGGAGGCGATCAAGCAATCCGGCTCCACCGACGGCAAGGCGGTGGCGAAGGCGATGGAGGGGATGACCTACGACGGCCCCACCGGCAAGGAGACGATCCGCGCCCAGGACCATCAGGTGATCAAGGACTATTACCTCCTCAAGGGCAAGGCGAAGGCCCAGATGAAGGATCCGGACGACTACGCGACGCTGGTGAGCCACGGCCAGTCGTTCCCGACCGGCGACGCCATCCTCTGCAAGATGGCCTGACCACCTCTCCGGGAGCGGCTCCGGCCGCTCCCGCCACCCGCCCGGGGGCGCGCCGCATGCTCAATCTCTACCTGTTCCAGATCCTCAACGGCCTCGGTCTCGGGATGATCTATTTCCTGATCTCGGTGGGGCTGACGATCATCTTCGGCCTGTTGAACTTCGTGAACTTCGCCCACGGCGCGTTCTTCATGCTCGGCTGCTATCTCTGCTATGCCCTGCTCGCCGCCACCGGGCAGTTCTGGCTGGCGCTGCTGGCGGGGCCGCTGGCGGTGGCGGCGCTCGCCTGGGGGGCGGAAAAGCTTCTGATCCGCCGCGTCTACCACCTGCCGCACACCTTCCACATCCTCATCACCGTCGGCGTCGCGCTGATCCTGCAGGAAAGCGCGATCATGATCTGGGGGCCGATCGGCAAGAGCATCCCGATCCCCGAGGCGCTCCAGGGGGTGGTGGCGATGGGCAAGTTCGCCTATCCGAAATACCGCCTGTTCCTGATCGGCTTTTCCGCCGTCATCGGCTTCCTGTTGTGGCTGCTGCTGGAGCGCACCCGCTTCGGCGCACTGGTGCGGGCGGGGTCGGAGAGCACCGAGATGGTGTCGCTGCTGGGGGCGGACATCTACAAGCTGTTTTCCCTCACCTTCGCCCTGGGCGTGGGACTCGCCGGTCTCGCCGGGGTGCTCTCGGGGCCGATCCGCGGGGCGCACCCGTTCCTCGGGCCGGAGGTTCTCGGCATCGCCTTCGTGGTGGTGGTGATCGGCGGCATGGGGTCGTTCGGCGGCGCGCTGGCGGGCGGGCTGCTGATCGGCCTGGTGCAGAGCCTGATGACGACGATCTGGCCCGAGGGGGCGAGCCTGATGATCTACGGCGCGATGGCGGCGGTGATCCTGTGGCGGCCCTACGGCCTGTTCGGGAGGGCGTGAGATGGTCCCGCTTCCGAAAGGCGTGTGGGGCGGCACCACTCCGGCGGTGCTGGCGATCCTGGCGCTGCTGCCGGTCGCCGTGCCCTCGGCGACGCTCGCCACCGAGATCCTGATCTTCGCCATGGCGGCGCTCGCCTGCAACCTGCTGCTGGGCTACGGCGGCCTGTTGTCGTTCGGACAGGGGCTGTTCTTCGGCGTCGGCTCCTATCTCGCCGCGCTGGCGATGATCCACCTGGAGGTGGGGCTGGTGGCGGCGCTCGCCATCGCCGTGGCCGCCGGCGCGGCGGTGGCGACGGCGGTGGGCTGGCTCGCGATCCGCCGCACCGGCATCTATTTCGTCATGCTCACCCTGGCGCTGGCGCAGATGGGGTATTTCCTCGCCTACACCCTCTCCAAGTGGACCGGCGGCGACAACGGCCTGCTCGACGTGCCGCGCCCGCCCCTGGCGCTGTTCGGGGTGGAGTTGGCGAGCCTCGACGGCGCGTACGCCTACTACGCCTTCGTCGCCGTGCTGTTCCTGGCGGTGTACGTGGGGGCGCGGCGGGTGATCGACAGCCCGTTCGGCAGCACCCTGGTGGCGATCCGCGAGAACGAGGCGCGCGCCGCGGCGGTGGGCTTCGACACCCGGCACTTCAAGATGCTCGCCTTCACGCTCTCGGGCGCGGTCACCGCCCTGGCGGGGGCGCTCTACGCCATGCTCATCAACTACGTGCCGCTCGACAACGTCGCCATCGCGATGTCCGAGCACATCGTCATCATGACCATCATCGGCGGCACCGGCTCGCTGCTCGGCTCGCTGCTGGGGGCGGGGACGCTGGTGCTGGTGGGCGAGGTCCTCTCGGCGATCTGGCCGCGCTGGCCGCTGCTGCTGGGGGTGGGGCTGATCCTGCTGGTGATGTTCCTCAGGCGCGGCCTGTGGGGCGGGGTGGAAAGCCTGATCGCCCGCTACCGGCGGCGGGGGGAGGCGGCGGAATGAGCGCGTACATCCTCGAAACCCGCGATCTCGCCCTGGCCTACGGCGGCTTCCGCGCCGTCGACGGCGTCTCCCTGCGGGTCAAGGCGGGCACCATCCATTCGGTGATCGGGCCGAACGGCGCGGGCAAGACCTCGCTGTTCCACTGCCTCACCGGCGGCCGCAAGCCCACCGAGGGCGACATCGTGTTCGACGGCCGCGACGTCACCCGCCGCCCGGCGCATGCGCGGGTGGGCATCGGCATGGCGCGCAGCTTCCAGGTCACCAGCCTGTTCCAGAACCTTTCGGTGCGCGAGAACCTGCGGCTCGCGAGCCAGGGGCGCGACGGCGACCGGGCGCTGGCGTTCTGGCGGCCGGTGTCGGCGGGCCGGGCGCACCTGGAGCGCGCCGACCGCATCATGGAGCGGCTCAACCTCTCCGCCCGGGCGAACGCGGCGGCGGGGGATTTGTCCCACGGCCAGCAGCGGGTGCTGGAGGTGGGGATGGCGCTGTGCGGCGAGCCGAAGCTGCTGCTGCTCGACGAGCCGACCTCCGGCATGGGCATCGACGACATCCCGGTGATGACCAAACTGATCGCCGATCTCGGCCGCGACCACACGGTGATGCTGATCGAGCACAACATGGGCATCGTCATGAGCATCAGCGACACCGTCACGGTGATGAGCCGGGGCAAGGTTCTGGTGGAGGGCAGGCCGGACGCGGTGCGCGCCGACGAGCGGGTGCGCGCCGCCTATTTGGGGGAGGCGGGCTGATGGCGTTGCTGGACGTGGCCGACATCCATTCCTTCTACGGCAAGAGCCACGTGCTCGAAGGGGTGTCGCTCCAGGTGGGCGAGGGCGAGCTGGTGACCCTGCTCGGGCGCAACGGCGCGGGCAAGACCACCACCCTCAAGAGCGTCACCGGCGTCGTCCGCCCCCGCTCCGGCTCGGTGCGGTTCGCGGGGGCGGAGACGGTGGGCCGCGAGATCCACGAAATCGCGCGCGCGGGCATCGCCCTGGTGCCCGAGCACCGCGGCATCTTCGCGCTGCTGACGGTGGAGGAGAACCTGCGCATCGCGGTGCGCGACGGCTGGTGGAAGCTCTCCGACGTCTACGACCTGTTTCCGCGCCTCTACGAGCGCCGCAGGAACGGCGGCAACGCGCTTTCGGGCGGCGAGCAGCAGATGCTTTCGATCGCTCGCGCGCTGCTCAACAATCCCCGCCTGCTGCTGCTCGACGAACCGACCGAAGGCCTGGCGCCGGTGATCGTCGACGAAATCGTGCGGGTGCTGGTGGACATCAAGCGTACCGGCATGTCGGTGCTGCTGGTGGAGCAGAACCTCGCGGTGTGCGAAAAACTCGCCGACCGCCACTACGTTCTCGAACAGGGCCGGATCGTCTATTCCGGCAGCGCCGCCGAATTCGCGGCGGATCGCTCGGTGCGGGACCGCTATCTCGCGCTGGACGGCTGAAAGCAAAGGAAGCGTCATGTCCAATCCCCCGCTCGCCAACCTTTCCGTGAACGGCGACCGCCTCTGGCAGTCGCTGATGGACCTCGCGCAAATCGGCGCGACGCCGAAGGGCGGCGTCGCCCGCCTCGCGCTCACCGAGCTGGACGGTCAGGCGCGGCGGCTGTTCGTCTCGTGGTGCGAGGCCGCCGGGTTGACGGTCGAGGTCGACGCCGTCGGCAACATCTTCGCCCGTCGCGCGGGCCGCAACCCGGAGCTGCCGCCGGTGATGCTCGGTAGCCACATCGACACCCAGCCCACCGGCGGCAAGTTCGACGGCTGCTTCGGCGTGATGGCGGGCCTCGAGGTGATCCGCACCCTCGACGACCTCGGCATCGCGACCGAGGCGCCGATCGAGGTGGTGGCCTGGACCAACGAGGAAGGCTCGCGCTTCCCCCCCTGCATGATGGGGTCGGGGGTGTTCGCCGGGCAGTTCGGCCTCGCCGAAACCCTGGCGAAGCGCGACGCGGAGGGCTTGAGCGTCGGCGACGAGCTGGCGCGCATCGGCTTTTCCGGCCCGCGCGCCGCCACCGGCCATAAGGTCGGCGCCTATTTCGAGGCGCACATCGAGCAGGGGCCGGTGCTGGAGGACGAGGGGCAAACCATCGGCGTGGTGATCGGCACCCTCGGGCAGAAGTGGTTCGACCTCACCCTCACCGGCCAGGAGGCCCACGCCGGGCCGACGCCGATGCGCCGCCGCAAGGACGCGCTGCTGGCCGCCTCCCACGTCGTCCAGGCGGTCAACCGCATCGCGCTGGAGGCGGGGGAATACGCCTGCGGCACCGTCGGCTGCCTGTCGGTGTTCCCCGACAGCCGCAACGTCATCCCCGGCCGGGTGGACCTCACCGTCGACCTCCGCCACTGGGAGACCGACGCCCTCGACGCGATGGTGGCGCACCTGAAGGCGGAGATCGCCCGCATCGAGGCGGGAATGGGCGTGGCGGCGGACCTGAGGCCCACCGCTGACTTCCCGCCGCTCGGCTTCCATCCCGAGTGCGTTTCGGCGGTGCGGCAGGCGGCGGGGCGGCTCGGGTTCTCGCACCGCGACATCGTCTCCGGCGCCGGGCACGACGCGATCTTCCTGGCCGAGATCGCGCCCGCCGCGATGATCTTCGTCCCCTGCGAGGACGGCATCAGCCACAACGAGGCGGAGAACGCCAAGCCCGCCGACCTCGCCGCCGGGGCCTCGGTGCTGCTGCACGCGGCGCTCGCGCGCGCCGGTCTCGCCGCCAGGGAGGGCTGAGGCATGACCGCCGACATCGGAACCCTGTCCGCCGCCGCGCTCTCCGCCGCCTACGCCGCCGGTGCGCTTTCGCCGGTCGAGGCGACGGCGGCGGCGCTCGACCGCATCCGCCGCTTCGACGGCGCCGTCAACGCCTACTGCGTGGTGGACGACGCGGGCGCCCTCGCGGCTGCGCGGGCCTCGGAAGCGCGCTGGCGGCGGGGCGAACCCCTCTCGCCCGTCGACGGCGTGCCCAGCTCGATCAAGGACCTGACGATGGTGAAGGGCCTGCCGCTGCGCAAAGGTTCGTTCACCACCGGCGACGCCCCCTCGGCGGCGGACGCGCCCTTCACCGCGCGGATGCGCGAGGCCGGGGCGGTGATCCTCGGCAAGACCACCACCCCCGAGTTCGGCTGGAAGGGCGTCACCGACAGCCCGCTCACCGGCGTTACCCGCAATCCCTGGAACACCGGGCGCACCTCGGGCGGCTCCTCGGGCGGCGCGGCGGCGGCGGCGGCGCTCAACATGGGGGTGCTGCACCAGGGGTCCGACGCGGGCGGCTCGATCCGCATTCCCTGCGGCTTTTGCGGCGTGTTCGGCATCAAGCCGAGCTTCGGCTGGGTGCCGCAGTGGCCCGCCTCGGCGATGACGACGCTCTCCCACCTCGGCCCGATCGCCCGCACGGTGCGCGACGCGGCGCTGATGCTGAACGCCGTCGCCCGGCCCGACGACCGCGACAGCTACGCCGGCACCGGCTTCCCCGCCGACTGGACGGCGTTCCTCGACCGGCCGCTGGAGGGCCTGCGCGTCGCCTATTCGCCGACCCTGGGATACGCCACGGTGCGCCCCGACGTGCGGCGGGCGGTGGACGCGGCGGTGAAGGTCCTCGAAGACCTGGGGGCGACGGTGCGCCTTGCCGACCCCGGCTTCGCCGATCCGCTCGACCCGTTCAACACCCTGTGGCACGCGGGCGCGGCGAAGATTCTCGAAGGCATTCCCGAGGCGGAGCGGGCGCGCATGGACCCGGCGCTGGTGAAGATCGCCGAAGACGGCGCGGCGACGCCGATGGTGCGCTACATGCAGGCGCTCGACGTGCGCGCCGCGGTGGCGGAGACGATGGCGCTCTTCCACCGCGACCACGACGTACTGGTGACGCCGATGCTGCCGCTCACCGCCTTCGCCGCCGGGCGCAACGTACCGGACGACGGCGAGGACTGGGTGTGCTGGACCCCCTTCACCTATCCCTTCAACATGACGCAGCAGCCCGCCGCCAGCGTGCCCTGCGGCTTCGGCGACGACGGCCTGCCGGTGGGGCTGCACGTGGTGGCGGCGAAGTGGCGCGACGACCTGGTGATGCGGGTGTCCGCCGCGTTCGAGGCGGCGTGCCCGCAGCCCTTCCCCGAGGCGCCGGTCACGCCCGCTTGAGGCCCGACGACTCCGCCAGAAGCTCGGCGGCGGCGCCGAGGATTTGCTTGGAGGAGAACGGCTTGCCCACCACCCGCGCGGACTGGAAGGCGGCGGGCAGGCTCTGCCGCCCGTAGCCGCTCACGAACGCGAAGGGCACGCCGCGCGCCGTCAGCGCCGCCGCCACCGCGTCCACCGGCTCGCCGCGCAGGTTGCCGTCGAGGAACGCGGCGTCGAACGCCTGGGTTTCCACCGCCTCCACCGCCTGGGCGACGGTCGGCACCGGGCCGACCACGGTGGCGCCCTCCTCCTCGAGGATCGCCAGCATCTCCATGCCGATCAGCGGTTCGTCCTCCACCACCAGGATCCGCGCTCCGGCGGTGCCGGTGCGCGGCGGCGCCGGTTCCGGCTCGGGTGCGGCGTCGGTGCCGTTCGCCTGCGTCGCCGCCTCGGTGGGGCCGAAGGTGAGCGAGATTTCCCACACCACGCCGTGCGGCAGCCAGGACACCGTGGCGGCGCCGCCCTCGGCGCGGGCGCTCTGTTCGATCAGCGTGCTGCCGAAGCCGGTGCGCTGCGGCGGCGTCACCGCCGGGCCGCCGTCTTCTTCCCAGCGCAGGTCGACGCCGTCCGGCCGTCGCGACCACGCGAGGCGCAGGCGGCCGGTGGCGTCGGCGAAGGCGCCGTATTTGTTGGCGTTGGTGCAGAGTTCGTGAACGATCAGCGCCAGCCGCAGGGCGGTGGCGGGGGGCAGCAGGATGTCGGGGCCGGAAATCTCGACCCGACCGGCGTCCAGGGTGCCCGGCTGCATCTGGTCGCGCACCAGTTCGCCGATGGCGGCGCCGCTCCAGGTGGCGTCGCTCAAAATCGCGTGGGCGCTGGCGAGGGATTGCAGGCGGCCGAGAAAGGTGGTGCCGAAGCTCGCGAGATCGGTGCCGGTGCGCAGGGTCTGGGTGGCGATCGCCTGGACGTTCGCGAGGGTGTTCTTGACCCGGTGGTTGAGTTCGTCCACCAGCAGGCGCTGGGTCTCCTCGGCGCGCCGCCGCTCGGTGACGTCGAGGATCTGTACGGTGAGGGACTCCGGCCGCCCGGCGGCGTCGCGCAGCACCGAGCAATACCATTCGCAATCGAGCACCCGGCCGTCGGCGTGGCGGGTGGCGACCGCCTCCACCGCGCGCTCCCGCGCCGGGTCGGCAAGCAGCGCGGCGAGGCGGGCGGCCACGGCCCGGGCGGTGGCGGGTGCGAGCAGGCCGAAGCCGTCGAGGCCGAGACCGGTGACGTCGTCGGCCGCCCAGCCGAGCATGCGCTCCGCGCCCTTCGACCACGACAGCACCCGCAGCTCGGCGTCGAACTCCACCGCGCCGAGGGGCGAGTTGTCGGTGTGGGCGTGGAGGCGCTGCAACGCGGCGTTGGCGCGGCGCTCGGCGGCGCGCAGTTCCTGGCGCTGGCGGCCGAGTTCGTAGAACACCTCGGCCTTGCTGCGCAGGATGAAGGGGTCCACCGGCTTCAGCACGAAGTCCACCGCACCCGCTTCGTAGCCCTTGAAGCGGCGCGCCTCGTTCTCGCCCGCGGCGGTGATGAAGATGATCGGCACCAGCCGGGTGCGGGCGGTGCCGCGCATCAGCTCGGCCAGCTCGAAGCCGCTCATCCCCGGCATCTGCACGTCGAGCAGCGCCAGCGACACGTCGTGCAGCAGCAGCAGTTCCAGGGCCTCGGCGCCCGAGCGGGCGGTGAGGATCTCCACCCCGTCGCGCTTGAGCAGCGCCGCGAGGGCCACGAGGTTTTCCTGCAAATCGTCCACGAGCAGGAAGCGGACCGGTTGGGTCATCGGCGGTCTCCCGGGTTCGAGCGCGTCATCGGCGGATCCACACCCGCGCGAGGGACAGCAGCTTGTCCACGTCCAGAGGCTTGGCGAGGTAGTCGCTGGCGCCCGCCGCCATGCACTGCGCCTGGTCGTCGCGCATCGCCTTGGCGGTCAGCATGATCACCGGCAGGCGGCGGAGCTCGGGGCGGGCGCGGATCGCGCGGGTGGCGGCGAGGCCGTCCATCACCGGCATCATCACGTCCATCAGCACCAGGTCGAACGCCGCCTCGCCCGGCGCCAGGCTGGCCTCGAGCAGGTCGAGGGCCTCGCGGCCGTTGCGGGCGATGTCGATGCGCGCGCCGTGGGGTTCGAGAATGCCGGTGAGGGCGTAGATGTTGCGCACGTCGTCCTCCACCACCAGGATTCGCCGGTTCTCGAAGGCGGAATCGTGGCTGAGGGAGGCGCTCAGCATCCGGCGCTGCTGCTCCGGCAGGTCGGACACCACCTGGTGCAGGAACAGCGTCACCTCGTCGATCAGGCGCTCGGGCGACTTGGCGCCCTTGATGATGATCGACTTGGAGTAGCGCCGCAGCCGCAGGTCTTCGTCCTCGGTGAGTTCGCGCGCGGTGTAGACGATCACCGGCGGGAAGGCGAACTGCTCCTCCGCGTGCATGCGCTCCAGCATGTCGAGGCCTGAGGCGTCGGGCAGCGAGAGGTCGAGCACCAGGCAGTCGTAGGTTTCGCCGCGCAGGCGGTCGAGGGCGGCGGCGGCGGTGGCGACGCCTTCGGTCCGCACCGTCGGGGTTTCCAGCAGGCGGCACAGGCCCTCGCGCTGCGCCGCGTCGTCCTCGACGATCAGCACCCGGCGCATCTGCCGCGTCAGGCCGGTTTCGATGCGCGCCAGGGCGCCCAGCAGTTCCTCGCGCTTCACCGGCTTCAGCATGTAGCTGGCGGCGCCGAACGACAGGGCGGTCTCGGTGTAGTCCTCCACCGAGGCGACGTGGACGGGAATGTGGCGGGTGCGGAGGTCGCGCTTCAACTGCGCCAGCACCGCCATGCCGGTGTGGTCGGGCAGGGCGATGTCGAGGATCACCGCCTCGGGCAGATAGGTGCGCGCGGCCTCCACGCCCTCCTCGGCGGTGCCGGCGACGATGCAGCGGAACCCCGCCTCGTGGGCGAGGTGGACGAGGATCGCCGCGAACTTGGGGTCGTCCTCGATCGCCAGCAGCAGGCGCCCGCCGTCGAGTGCGTCGCGGTCGTCCGGCACGACCGGCGCGGGCGCCGGGGGCGGCGCCGCCGGGGGGGAGGTCGGGGAGGCTGTTCACGGAGGTGCGCGAGAAGCGGAGCCTGTGCTACAGCGTGCACGCGACGTACGGGGCGGACCGGACGTATGGAAGGATGACGGCGTACTCGGGGACG
>JAUVUZ010000033.1 GCA_030604885.1 Alphaproteobacteria bacterium
CCCAGCCCAAAAAGCCGGGCGCTTCACACTTCAACTCAAATACACCTTCCCGCGGGGTGGAGCAGCCCGGTAGCTCGTCAGGCTCATAACCTGAAGGTCGTCAGTTCAAATCTGGCCCCCGCAACCAGCTTTACTTGCATCAAGCCGTCGGAGACACCTCCGGCGGCTTTTTTCATGTCCGCCACCCCCTCAGTGAAAGTCCCGCGAGCGCACATCGAGGCAGGCATCGCCGATGCGGGTGAGGTCGGCGGTGAGGTCTTCGAGGCGGTCGACGACGATGTGCACCACCTCCCCTTCCTGTTGCACCTTGCCGTGGGCGGCGATCATGCGTGCGGTGAGGAGGATGCGGCGGTGCCGTTCGTACACGTCGCGCCACACCACCAGGTTGGCGATGCCGGTTTCGTCCTCGAGGGTGACGAACACCACCCCGGTGGCCGTGGCGGGTTTCTGCCGCACCAGCACCAATCCGGCGAGGGTTGTGCGACGGCCGTCCTTGAGCGCCGTGGCCTCGGCGCAGGGGCGGATGTGGCGCGCGGCGAGGGCGGGGCGGAGGAACGACAGCGGGTGCGCGCGCAGGCTCAGGCCCATGTGGCCGTAGTCCTCGACCACCTCCGCGCCCTCGGTCATCGGCGCGAGCGCCACCTCCGGCTCCACAGCTTCCCGGGCGTCGGCGGCGGCGAACAGCGGCAGGGGGGCGTCGCCCAGGCCCTTCAGCGCCCAGAGGGCGTCGCGGCGGGCGAGGCCCAGGCTCGGCAGGAAGGCGTCCGCCTCCGCCAGGTTCACCAGGGCGGCGGAGGGAAGCCCGGCGCGCCGCCAGAGATCGTCGACGCTCGCGAAGGCCTGCCCGCCGCGCGCCGCCACCAGCCGCGCGGCATCGGCATTGGCGAAGCCCCGCACCATGCGCAGGCCGAGGCGCACGGCGAAGCCGCCGCCCTCCGGCTCCAGCGTGCAATCCCAGCGGCTGGCGTTGACGCACGGCGGCCGGACGGCGACGCCGTGCGCCCGGGCATCGCGAACGATTTGCGCCGGGGCGTAGAATCCCATCGGCTGGGCGTTCAGAAGCGCGGCGCAGAACACCTCGGGATGGTGGCATTTGAGCCAGCTCGACGCATAGGCGATCAGCGCGAACGAAGCGGCGTGGCTCTCGGGGAAACCGTAGGAGCCGAAGCCCTCCAGCTGGCGGAAGGTGCGCTCGGCGAATTCGCGCGGGTAGCCCCGGGCGACCATGCCGTCCACCAGCTTCCGCTCGAACGCCGACACCCCGCCGGAATGCTTGAAGGTGGCCATGCTGCGGCGAAGCTGGTCCGCCTCGCTGGGGCTGAACCCGGCGCAGACGATGGCGACCCGCATCGCCTGCTCCTGGAACAGCGGCACGCCGTAGGTTTTGTGCAGCACCGCGCGCAGTTCGGGCTTCGGATAGTCCACCGGCTCCTGGCCGTTGCGGCGGCGCAGATAGGGGTGAACCATGTCGCCCTGGATCGGCCCGGGGCGCACGATCGCCACCTGGATCACCAGGTCGTAGAATGCCTTCGGCCTGAGGCGCGGCAGCATCGCCATCTGCGCCCGGGATTCGATCTGGAACACGCCGATGGTGTCGGCCTTGGAAATCATCCGGTAGGTGGCCGGGTCGTCCTGCGGGATCGTGGCCAGGTCCACCACCAGGCCCTTGTGTTGGGCGAGAAGGTCGAAGCCCCGCTTCATGCAGGAGAGCATGCCGAGGGCGAGGCAATCCACCTTCATGAACTGCAGGGCGTCGATGTCGTCCTTGTCCCACTCGATCACCTGCCGGTCGGCCATGGCGGCGGGTTCGATGGGCACCAGCTCGTCGAGCCGGTCGCGGGTGAGGACGAAGCCGCCGGGGTGCTGGGAGAGGTGGCGCGGCGTGCCGATCAGCAGGCGGGCGAGGTCGAGGGTCAGGCGCAGGCGGCGGTCCGCGAGGTTGAGGTTGAGGCTCTCCGCCTGCTCCGCCGTCACCCCGTGGCTCGACCAGCCCCACACCTGGGAGGAGAGCGTCTTGATCAGGTCTTCCGGCAGCCCCAGCGCCTTGCCGACGTCGCGCAGCGCCCCCTTGGCGCGATACCGCGTCACCACCGCGCAGAGGGCGGCGCGGTCGCGGCCGTAGGTGTCGTAGACCCACTGGATCACCGTCTCGCGGCGCTCGTGCTCGAAATCCACGTCGATGTCGGGCGGCTCGCGGCGCTCCTCGGAGACGAAACGCTCGAACAGCAGGTCGGTGTGCGCCGGGTCGATGGCGGTGATGCCGAGCACGTAGCACACCGCCGAATTCGCCGCCGAGCCGCGCCCCTGGCAGAGGATCCCCCGGCTTTTGGCGAAGCGCACGATGCTGTTGACGGTGAGGAAATAGGGGGCGTAGCGCAGCTTTTCGATCAGCGCCAGTTCGTGGTCGAGGGCGGCCTGCACCTTCTCCGGCACGCCGCCGGGATAGCGGGCCGCCGCCCCCTCCCGGGCGAGCTGGGCGAGCGCCTGCTGCGGCGTGAGGTCGGGGAACGCCTTCTCCTCCGGATACTGATACGCCAGCTGGTCGAGGGAGAACCGGCAGCGGTCGGCGATCTCTACGGCGCGGGCGACCGCCTCCGGGTGGCGGGGGAACAGCCGCGCGATCTCCTCCGGCGGTTTCAGGTAGCGGTCGGCGTGGCGCTCGCGGCGGAATCCGGCGTCGTCGATGGTGCAGCCGTGGCGGATGCAGGTGAGCACGTCCTGCAACAGCCGCCGCCCGGGGAGGTGATAGAGCACGTCGTTGGTGACCACCGGGGCGACGCCGACGCGCGCCGCGAGGGTGGCGAGCTGGTGCAGGCGGAGCTGGTCGTTGGGGCGGCGGCGCAGGGTGAGGGCGAGGGAGGCGTCGCGGCCGAAGATCTCCGCCATGCGCCGCAGGTCGCGGGCGCAGGCGTCGTCGGCCACGTCGGGCACCAGCACCCCCATCATCCCTTCGGCTGCGGCGCCGAGGTCGTCCCAGGAGAGGACGCACGTCCCCTTGCCGCCGCGCGTCTTTCCCAGCGACAGCAGGCGGCAGAGCCGGGCGTAGGCCGGGCGGTCGGCGGGGTAGACCAGCACGCTCGCGCCCTCGGCGAGGTCGAGGCGGCAGCCCACCACCAGCCGCACGCCGGTCGCCTTGGCCGCCTCGTGGGCGCGCACGATCCCGGCCAGCGAATTGCGGTCGACCACGCCGAGGGCGGGAATCCCCAGCGCCGCCGCTTGCGCGAACAGTTCGTCCGCCGACGACGCGCCGCGCAGGAAGCTGAAATGGGTGGTCACCTGAAGCTCGGGGTATGCCGCCATCAGCCGAAGATCCCGTGCAGGAACCAGCGGTGCGAACCGGTGGCGGCGTCCTCGCCATCGCCCGCGCGGAAAATCCAGAAGCGTTCGCCGCCCTCGTCCTCGACGCGGAAATAGTCGCGCACCGCCACCCGCTCGGGGTCGCGCGCCCACCACTCGCCGAACACCCGCTCCGGCCCGTCGCCCCTCCGCACCCGACGCCGCACGCCGCGCCAGGTGAAGGCCACCGGCGGATGGTCGGGCAGCAGCGCCATCGCCTCGATGGATTCGGGGCGGGCGAGCAGCCGCGCCGGGCGCGGCCAGGATTGGGGCCAGGTGTCGCCGGTTGCGGGGGCGAGGGCGTCGATACGCCGCACGCTGCGCTCCGGCACGTCGCTCTGCACCGGCGCGACGCGGTGGACGCCGCGCACCTCGGCGCGGTTGAGCAGGGTGTCGATCAGGCCGGAGACGTCGGGCTGTGGCGGCGCTCCGAGGCTGGAGACGGTCTGCCGGGCCGCCAGGGGTCCGGTCTCGGTGGCCGCCAGGGTGAGGGTTTCGATGCCGAAGCCCGGGTCGAGGCGGGGGATCGCCTCCCCCAGCAGGCGGGCGAGGCGCGCCGCGTCGCGCATCGGCACCGCCATGCCGACGCGCTCGGTCTGGGCGCTGCGGTCTACCCGGTCGATGCGCATCTCCACCCGCCGCGCGCCGAGGCCCCGGGCCTCCAGGCGTGCGCACAGCTCCGCCGCCAGCTTGCCGACGTATTTGCCGATGGTCTCCGGCGCGGCGATGGGTTCGGCGAAGGCGCGGCGGGCGGTCGCCCGGTCCGGGTCGCGCACCGGCACGATCGGTTCCTCCACCCGCCCGAACGCCTGGTCGAGGCGCAGCGCCAGCTCCGGCCCGAAGCGCCGCACCAGCGGCGCGCGCGGCTGCGCCGCCAGTTCGCCCGCGCTGCGGAAGCCGAGCACCTTCAACGCCGCCACCGTCGCCGTGGGCAGCCGCAGCGCGGCAAGCGGCAGCGACGCGGCGGCCCGGGCGGTGGCGGCACCGGGCACCACCGCGAGCGGCTGGCCGCCGTGGCGCGCGAGGCCATGGGCCGCGCCCCAGGTTCCCGCCAGGGCGGCGCGCACGCCATATCCGGCGGCGGCGATGCGGTGGGCGATGCTTTCCAGCATCGGTGCCTCGCCGCCGAACAGGTGGTCCGCGCCGGTGGTGTCGATCACCAGGCCGTCGGGCGGATCGGCGGCGACCACCGGGGAAAACCGCAAGGCCCACACCGCCAGCCGCTCCAGCGCGGCGCGGTCGCCCGCCGGATCGGCGTCGCGGATCTCCAGCCCCGCCACCAGCGCCTGCGCCTGGGCGGCGGCCATGCCGACGCGAATCCCGGAGCCTTGCGCGGCCCGGTCGGCGGCCAGGACCACCCGCCGCCGCCCCTCGCGCCCCACCAGCGCCAGCGGCGTGTCAGGCGGCAGCGTGGGTTCCGCGCGCCGCAGCCGATCCGTCGCCCAGGTCGGCAAAAACACCGAGACGACCCTGCTCATCGCACGCCTCCACCTCGAACGCCGCGCCCTCGCCGCCGCGGCACCGCACCAGTTCCACCCGCCATCGCGGCCGCCCCACCCCCGGCACCGGCAGCGGCGTCGAGGGCAGAGGGGCGATCCGCCAGCGCGTCGCCGCCGCGGTGGGCTGGGCGAACAGCGCGGCGTCGCCCGGCCGCCGCCAGCGCCGCACCACCAGCCCGAGGGTGCCGGAAGCCTCCGCCGCCAGTTGCAGCCGCCGCGAGGCCACCATCGGCAGCCGGGCAAGCTCGCCCACCGCCGCGCCCAGGCCGCCGTGGCGCAGCCCTTCCTCGAGGCAGGCGAGCACCCCGGCCTCGTCGCCCGCCTCCACATGGATCACCCGGTCGGGCGCCAGCCCCGCCTGCGCCAGCGCGGGCGCGAACAGGTCGGCGCGGGCGTGGCACCACAGCACCGGCCCGCCGGTGCGCGCCGCGATTCCGGCGGCGAACAGCGCCGCCGCCGCGCCGTCCACCGCGGCGTTGCCGGTTCCGCCCACCTCGTGCAGCGCCGCCTGCGCCAGCCCGCCGCCCGGCAGGTGGGCGTCGAGCAGGGCGATGCCGAACGGCAGCACCGCCGCGCTGCGGCGTCGCACGCTTTCGATCCGGCCGATTTCGGCGCGGAGGGAGTCGATGGCGGACCGGGACCGCACGAATGGGCACCTCCAAGGCTTCGGGAGTCCCAATGTTCTATTTTTGTTCTGAGAGAGTCAAGATGGGGTGTCGGGGTTGCCCCGCAAATGCCGCCGCCTTATGATGGACGGGCCGAGCGAGGACGTAGCATCCCCCGGCCCATGGAGACTGGATGTCGGAACGTGTGCGATAGGTCCCTCTGATTTCGGAGGGAAGACGAAGCCGCCGGGCGCGCCTGCGCCCGGGGTGTTGTTTCGTATCCATCACACACGAGACTTCCATGACCATCTCATCGCATGACATGCGGATTCGCGACGAAATCGCCGCCGACGCCCCGGCGATCGGCCGACTCGTCACCGAGGCGCTCCGGCAGCTCCCCCAAGCCACGGGCACCGAGGCGGCCATCGTCGAGCGGCTGCGGGCGGAGGGCGCGTTGACTCTCTCGCTCGTCGCCGAGGAACGGGGCGAGGCGATCGGCTATCTCGCCGCCTCGGCGGCACGCATCGGCAATCGCGACGGCTGGGGCCTGATCGGCCCGCTCGTGGTTCTGCCGTCGCGGCACCGCCAAGGCATCGGCTCGGCGCTGATGGCGGAAGCCCTCCGCCGCTTGCGCACCACCTGCCGGGGCGCGGCCCTGGTGGGCGACCCCGGCTACTATGTCCGGTTCGGCTTCCGGGCGTTCCCCGGGTTGGGGGTGGCCGGGTGTCCTCCCGAGGTGGTGCTGGCCCTGCCGTTCGACGGGCCGACGCCGCGCGGCGAGCTGATCCACCACCCGGCCTTCGGCCTGCACCAGCCGCAATGACGGCAACGGCGGGCCGCACCCCCATGGGTGCGGCCCGTCCGCCGCCCGGGGGCGTCAGCGCCCAGTGAGGGTCTGCCAGAAGGAACGCGGCTTGGGCGGCGCGTCCTCCTCCTTGGCGGCCACGCCGAACGGCAGGTCGGCGGCCTCGATGCGGACGTCGAGCACGTGTCCGCCGCCGAGGTTGGCGTGGATGGTGTGGGCGGTGGTCTCGGTGGGAACGAAGCGGAAGCGGCCCTCGGCGTCGGTGCGGGTTTCGAACAGCACGCGCCCCCGGTCGTCCCTGACCTCCACCGGCGCGTCGGCGGCCCATCCGGCGTTGAAGTAGCCGATCCGCCCCACCACCGCGTCGCCCTCGATCGACAGGCGGTGGACGACCTTGTGGGCGAGCGCGGTGCCCGGAAGGAGAAACGCCGCCAGCGCCAGGCCGCAGCAGAAGCGGCGGAATCCCGCGTGTATCCGCATGGAAGAGTCCTTTCGTGGAGAGGGGACCGGCGGGGGATCGCTCTCCCGCCGGTCCGGAGCGTCAGAAGTCGAGCCGCAGGCCGAGGGCGCCGCCGATCGCGCCTTCGTTGCCGTCGGCCTTGTTGCCGGTGTGGGAGCGGGAGTCGAGGTAAGCGAGGGCGCCCCACAGGTCCACCCCCGGCCCGAGGGCGTAGCGCGCGCCCATGCGGAAGAAGTTCACCTCGTCCTGGTCGTGGACGCGGATCGGATAGGCGGCGAGGTCGCCGCGGGTCGAGGAGGAGACGTAGGCGAGGGAGACCATGTACGGCCCCTCGGCGTAGCCCACGCCCGCTTCCCAGGCGTGGCCGTCCTTGCTGGCGTAGAAGCTGTCGGCGGGCGCGACCATGCGGTTGAAGCCGCCGCCCACCGAGAAGCCCTGGTACGACAGCAGCGCGCTGGTCTGGAAGTTGTGCACGTCGCCCGGCTTCTGCACCGTGCCGTCGTTGCGGCCGTTCATCAGGTTGTAGCCCACCGAGGCGTTGACGCCGACGCCGCCGACGGTGCCGCCGTAGGTGAGCGCGGTGGCCCAGGCCTGGTCGAACCCGGCGTCCTTGACGATGGTTTCCGAGGTGGCGCTGGCGTCGTCGCCCGCGCGGTTGTTGGAGGGGGTGAACGACGCGCCGAGCTGGAAGCCGTACACCTTCGGCGTCATGTAGAGGAACTTGTTGGCGTAGTTGGTGGGCTTCTCGTTCGGGTCGAGGGAGGCGACGCCCCGGCCGGTGGGGAGAATCTGGTAGAAGTCCGACCCGCCCAGGCCGGAATCCAGATGCGAGGCCTCGGGCGCGTAATTATGGGTCAGCCACACCACGTCGCGATACTTGCCGACGATCGCCTTGCCGTAGGCGCCGCTCACCCACGCATACGAGCGCTGGATGTATTGGGCGTTGGTGTCGGACCCGGCGCTCGCCTGCACCCGCACGCCCACTTCCAGGCCGTTGTCCAGGACCGTCTTGCCCAGGAAGTAGATCTGGGAATCGCCCTGGATGTCGAAGCTGTTGACCGGCTCGGCGTAGTCGTCGCCCTGGCCGGCGCCGGCCACCCAGTATTCCATGTAGCCGCCGAGCTTGAGCTGGAGCGGGTCCGCCGCGTGGGCGGCGGCGGCGAGGCACGCCGCCGGAACCAGTGCGCTGCACCGGAGGATCAGTCGTTTCATGTGACACCTGTGTGGATGGGAAGGAAGGCGGAACCGGGCGGAGGGAGGCTAGAGCGCGATGCGGCGGTCGCAGACGTGGTCCACCAGCGCCATGTCGTGGCTCACCAGCAGCAGCGCGCAGCGCCGCTCGCGCGCCATCTCCGCCAGCAGCGCGACGATCTCCTGCTGGATGATCGGGTCGAGGCGCGAGGAGGGTTCGTCGGCGA
This sequence comes from Alphaproteobacteria bacterium, assembly GCA_030604885.1. GTDB lineage: Bacteria > Pseudomonadota > Alphaproteobacteria > Rhodospirillales > Rhodospirillaceae > Oleispirillum. The sequence goes on from JAUVUZ010000033.1 coordinate 8,124, forward strand.
AGATGAACACCGGGTCGAGCAACAGCGCCCGCAGGATCGAGAACCGCTGCAACTCGCCGCCGGAAATGCTGCGGGAATCCCGCTCCAGCAGTTCGGGGGCGAGGCGCAGGCGTTCCATCAGCGGCGGAATGCGGCCGGGGTCGAGGCGGTGCAGGCGCACCACGTCGTCCAGCAGCACCCGCATCGGCCAGTGGCGCGAGAACGCCGTCGGCGGATCCTGGTAGAGCTTGAGGAAGCGGTGCGGCGCGAGGCCCGGCGCCCGCGTCACCCGGCCCGCGCCCGGTTTGAGCAGGCCGAGCAGGGTGTCGCCCAGGGAGGACTTGCCGCAGCCGCTGTCGCCGGTGACGCCGACGATCTCGCCCGCCCGCACCGCGAGGTCGAAGCCGGTGACCAGATGCCTGCCGCCGCGAATCACCGCCACGCCCTCGGCGCGCAGCACCTCGGGGGCGTCCGCCGCCACCGGCGGGCGGGCGGCCACCGGCCAGTTTTCCGGATCGGCGGCGATCAGTTGCCGGGCGTAGGCGCTGCGGGGGTTGGCCAGCACCGTGGCGGCCGGGCCTTCCTCCTGCAGTTCGCCCGCGCGCATCACCATCACGTAGCCGCCCAACTGGCGCGCCACGGCGATGTCGTGGGTGATGGTGAGCAGCACGCCGCCCGCCTCCACCGCGCGCTTGAGCAGCGCCACCACGTCGTCGCGGCGGGAGGCGTCCAGCCCCTTGGTCGGCTCGTCGACGATCACGATCGGCGCGCCGCCCGCCTGCGCGGCGGCGAACACCACCCGCTGCGCCATGCCGCCCGACAGCTGCATCGGCAGCTTGTCGGCGGCCTCGGGCGGCAGGCCCAGGGCGGCCAGGTCGTCGCGGGCGCGGGAGGCGCTCTCCGCCTCCGCCAGGCCGCGCACGTGGCGGTGGGTTTCCGCCACTTGCGGCAGCGCCGTCATCGTCGGGTCGAGGGCGTGCCAGGGTTCCTGGGGCAGCAGCGAGAGCGTCCGCCCCCACATCGCCTCGCGGGCCTTTCGCGGCAGCGCCAGCACGTCGACGCCGTCGATCTCGACGCGGCCGGAGGCGGTGAGGCCCTCGGGCAGGTTACCCATGATCGCCTGCGACAGCAGGCTCTTGCCCGAGCCGCTGGAGCCGAGGATGGTGAAGGGCTCGCCGGGGTGGACGTCGAACGACATCGGCCGGACGATCTCGCCCGCGGCGGCGACCGAGAGGTCGCGTACGCGGATCGCCGGACTCGCGGGGTCGGCGCGGCGCTGGGTTGCGGAGGCGGTCATTTGGGGTCGCTCCCGGCGATCAGGTTGAGACTCAGCACCAGCAGGAACACCACGCCGATCGGTTGCAGCATGATCAACGGCGCCTCGTCGAAGTAGGGGAACAGTTCGGTCATCATCAGCCCGAGTTCCGCCGTGGGCGGCCGCACGCCGATGTTGACGAAGCCGAGGGCGGAGATCGCCATGATCGCCCCGGCGGCGCCGAACGCGCCCATGGTCGCCACCACCGGCAGCACCTCGGGCAAAATGTGGCGGCGCACGCAGTACCCCATGCCGAAGCCCAACAGGCGCGACGACTGGATTTCCGGCGAGCGCGCGATGGTCTGGGTGTAGGCGCGCACCACGCGGTAGTACTCGATCCACATCACCAGCGAGATGCCGACGTAGAGCGCCCAGAAGTTCCCCGGCGCGATCGCCGAGAGGATCAGCACCAGCAGCAGGCCGGGCAACGCCAGCACGCTGTCGGCGATGGTCACGAACACCCGGTCCACCGCGCCGCCGTACCAGCCGCCGAGGATGCCCACGGCCACCCCCGGCACCACCGCCGTCGCCACGCTGAGAAGCGCGAGGCCGAGCGACAGCCGCACCGCCGCGGCGAGGCGCACGATCATCGAGCGGCCGAGGTGGTCGGTGCCGAACGGTTCGGCGGCGGTGGGCGCGGCGAGGGTGCGCATCAGGTTCTGCGAGGCGATGTCGCCGCCGTGCAGCAGCGGCACCAGCCAGGCGAACGCGACGATCGCCGCGAGCAGCGCGAACCCGAGGCGCCGCCCGGGCGTGCCGAGAAGGGCGCCGAGGCGCAGGCCGAAGCCGTCGGTCGAAGCGATAGCGGTCATGATGCGCGCCTCCGCGGATCGAGGCCCCAGCAGATGCCGTCCACCACCGCGTTGAGGGCCACGAACATCAGCCCCATCACCAGGGCGGTGCCCTGGATCATCGGCACGTTGCGGGCGACGATGGCGTGGACCAGGGCATGGCCGATGCCCGGCCAGGCGAACAGGGATTCCACCACCACCACGCCCTCGATCAGGTAGATCAACTGCACGCCGAAGTACGACACCACCGGCACCGCGACGTTGCGCACGCCGTGGCGGCGGAACGCCAGCGCCTCGCCCAGGCCCTTGGTACGGGCGAAGGCGAAGAACGGCGAGCGCGCCACCGCCACCACCGCGTTGCGGGTGACGCGGCTCGACACCGCCGCGAGGCCGAGCGCGAGCGCCAGCCCCGGCAGCACCGCGTGGGCGAACCCGCCGTGGCCCGCCGCCGGAAGCCAGCGCAGTTCGACGGCGACGACGAGGATCAGGCCGATGCCGAGGATGAACGGCGGCACCGAGCGCAGCGCGGTGGACAGCGCCAGCGAGGCGTGGTCGAGCGCGCCCCGGCGCCGCAGCCCGGCGGCGACGCCGAGGGCCGGGCCGAGCAGCACCGCGAAGGCGATCGCCACCAGCGCCAGCACCAGCGAGTGGCCGACCTGGTGGGTCACCTCGGACCACACCGGCTCGTTGCTCACCATGTCGCGGCCGAGGTTGAGGGTGAGGAGATCCCACAGCCACGATGCGTAGGCCAAGAGCGGCGGCTGGTCGAGGCCGAGTTCCTGCCGCACCGCGGCGGCGGCGGCGGCGTCGACGTTGTCGTAGCCGTAGCGACCGGCGGCGATGCGGTAGGCCATGTCGCCCGGGAGGGCGCGGGTGAGGACGAAGGTGAGGGTGCCGACCGTCCAGGCGACCATCACCGCCTGGAGCGCGCGCGGCACCACCACCGCGCGGATCATTTTGCCCATGTCACCTTCTCCAGGTTCCAGGTGAGCTGGAAGGGGTCGATGGAGAAATTGGCGAGGTCCTTGCTCACCGCGACGGTCTGCACGTGCCACGCCACCGGGATCACCGGCATTTCGTCGTGGATGATGCGGGCGGCGCGCTGCGACAGGGCCTTGTATTCGGCGCCGCCGTCGGAAAGCTTCATCTTCGCGATCAGGTCGTCGAGTTCCGCGCTGCCCCAGTTCATCGCGCCCCAGTCGCCGCCGCCGGAGCGGAAGTCCTCGGTCACCACCACGAACGGGTCGCGCACCACGCCGTAGTTGCGGGCGAGCATGCCCATGTCGAGGGAACCGTCATGGTGTCCGGCGGGAATCGCCGAGGCGTTGTTCACCGAAACCTTCGCCTCGATGCCCGCCTGACGCAGGGATTCCTGGATGCTGGTGGCGATGATCGGCAACTCGGGGCGGTCGGAGAAGGTGGTGAGCACCAGCGACAGCCGCTTGCCGTCCTTGGCAAGATAGCCGTCCGCGTCCTCGCTCCAGCCCATCGCCTTGAATTCGGCGCGGGTGAACTTGGGATCGTAGCGGAACTGCGGCAGGCCCTCGAGGAACCAGTCGCCGAACATCGGCGAGAACTGCTGGTTGGCGACCGACTTGGGTTCGCGCAGGATGCTCGCGGCGATGCCCTGGCGGTCGATCGCGGCGTTGATGGCGTTGCGGCCGCGCGCGGTGTCGAGGCCCGGGCGGGCGGCGTTGAGCTTGAGGGTGACGGTGCGCGCCACCGGGGTCGAGAAGCCCTTGACCGGCGCGGTCATTTCCAGCCGCTTCAGGCTCGCCGCGTCCATGTTGAAGGCGAGGTCGGCGTCGCCGCTCTGCACCATCAGGGTGCGGGTCTCGCTGCGGGGGGCGGCGAGGTAGGTGACGCCCTCGGCGGCGGGCTTCGGCCCCCAGTATCCGGCGTAGGCCTTGGCGGCGAGGCGCTGCGGCGTCTGCAGCACGGTGATGGCGAACGGCCCGGTGCCGATCACCTTCACGGTGTTGCCGTCGGCGTCGTAGGACTCGGCCTCGAGAATCTGCGCCGAGGCGTGGGTGAACAGCGACGGCAGAGTGGCGAACGGCTCGCTCAGGCGCACCACCAGCTCGCTCCCCTCGGCGGCGATCTCGGCGATCGGCGATTTCGCCAGCACGCCGGGCTTGGTGCGCGCGGCGTTGAGGCTGAAGGCGGCGGCGTCGGCGGTGAGCGGCTTGCCGTTGTGGAAGGTCACGCCCTCGCGAATCTTGAAGCGCCACACCAGGCGGCTGTCGTCCACCGACCAGGCGGTGGCGAGCAGCGGCTTCATCGCGCCGTCCGGCTCCACCCCCACCAGGGTTTCGGAAATCGACATCCAGCGGAACACGTGGCCGGACCGGGTCGAATCCGTGCTGCCGATTTCCCACGGGCAGACCACGTCGATGATATTGTCCTTCCGCGCCAGCGCTTCGGACGAGACGCCGAGCATCAGAAGGCCCACCGCGCAGGCGACAGAACCGATTGGTTTCACGAAGACTTCCTCCTTGCAGCCGCCCGTCTCGCCGGGAGCGGTGGACACGGGCACCCGGGTTGGGCTACACCCACACTGGATGTATGGTTGTTGTCATGAATGTTATAACGTAACGCGCTGATACCAGATCGGCCCGCGCCCTGTCAATCGTCGCGGCGCGGGCCGCCGCGCGAAAAACGCCCTTTCCGTTCCCCGCCCGCCCGGCCCCCTTCCGGTCACCCCGGCTCGCCGCGATCCTCCCCCCGCGCCCTCACGCTCCCGACAGGCTCACGCCGCCCGACCCGAAGTCGCCGGTGCCTCCCGCTCCCCTCCCGCATCGTCACCCCCGGCGCGACCGGGGGTCCATGCTTCCGGGGACACAGCCGTGAAAGAATGCCCGGAAGGCCATAGGGGACGCGTCGGCCATTTTTCCCGTCTGCCAGGCCGTTCTCGGCGGAGGGCATGGATCCCCGGTCGCGCCGGGGATGACGAGGGAGGGGGCGTGGCCTTTTACCATGGCCGAAAGCGCACGGCCGGGAGACACGAGGGGGGTGACCCGAGGGTCCGCCCCGAAGTCGCCGGTGCCTCCCCTCCCTCCCACATCGTCACCCCCGGCGCGACCGGGGGTCCATGCTTCCGGGAGCAATGTCCTGGAAGGAACGTCCGGCCCTACTCCGGAGGAGATTTTTCTATCTCCGACGGGGAGATGGATCCCCGGTCGAGCCGGGGATGACGAGGGGTGAGGGGGGCGTGTCGTGGTTTCGCCGGGGATACGACCGGCTCTCAGCCGGGCCGCCCGGGTCAGGCCCGGTGTCGCGCCGTCCGGTCCTGACGGGCGTGCGCCTCAGGCGCCTGCCCGCCAGGTCACTTCGACGGTTTGGAGAGCGTCCGCGTGGGGGCCGATGCCGACGATGAAGCGGCCCGGCTCCCACACCCGGCGCAGGCTGGCGTCGGGGAAGGCGAGGTCGGCGGTGGTGAGGCGGAACGCAACGGTGCCGGTCTCGCCCGGGGCGAGGGCGAGCTTCGCGAACCCTTTCAACTGCTTGCCCGGCCGCACCACGCTCGCCACCGGGTCGGTGAGGTACATCTGCACGGTTTCCTCCCCGGCGCGGCCGCCGGTGTTGGTCACCGCCACCGACACCGTGAGCACCGCGTCGTCGCCCGCGAGGTCGGTGGCGTCGGCCACCGGCGGGGCGTAGGCGAAGGTGGTGAAGCCGAGGCCGAAGCCGAACGGGAACAGCGGCTCGGAGGAGCCGTCGAGATAGCAACGGGTGGTGTATTTGCCCGGGTCCGCGTCGCGGCTGCCGGGGCGGCCGGTGGTGGCGCGGTCGTAGGCGAGCGGCACCTGCCCGACGTGGCGCGGCCAGGTGGTGGTGAGCCTGCCGCTGGGGGCGCGGCGGCCGAACAGCAGATCGGCCACCGCGGGACCCGCCTCGCAGCCGCCGAACCAGGACACCAGGATCGCCGGAACGTGCTCCGCCTCCCACGGCAGGGTGAGCGGGCGGCCGTTCGCCAGCACCAGCACCACCGGCTTGCCGGTGGCGTGCAGCGCCTCCAGCAGGGCGCGCTGACAGGCGGGCAGGCCGATATCCATGCGCGAGGCCGCCTCGCCCGACATTTCCGCCGCCTCGCCCAGCACCGCCACCACCACGTCGGCGGCGCGCGCGGCGGCCACCGCCTCGGCGATCATCTCGGCGGCCGGTCGCGGGTCGCGGCCCACCTTCGGCCCGGCGAAGTTCAGCAATTCGATCATGCGGGCGTCGTCGACGATGTCGGCGCCGCGGGCGTGGCGCACCGTCACCCCCGGCACCGCGCGGATGCCGTCGAGCACCGACACCGCGCCCTCCCGGTCGCCCTGGAAGCTCCAGGGGCCGAGCAGGTTCCAGGCGTCGTCGGCAAGAGGCCCCACCACCGCCAGCTTCAGTCCCTCGGGGGCGAGCGGCAGCAGGTCGCCCGCGTTCTTCAGCAGCACGCAGGAATCCGCCGCCAGTTGCCGCGCCAGGGTGCGGTATGCGGGGGCGCGCAGGTTGCGGGCGGCGCGGGCTTCGTCGAAGCGGGCGAACGGGTCGGCGAACAGGCCGAGCTTGACCTTCGCCTCCAGCACCGCGCGACAGGCGGCGTCCACCTCGGCGGCGGACACCCGGCCGGCGGCGACCCCGGCGGCGAGGCGCGAGGCGTAGCCGTGGCCCATCATGTCCATCTGCACGCCCGCGCGCAGCGCCCGTTCCGACAGGGTCTGCAGCGGGTCGTCGGCGTCGATGCCGCCGCGCTCGTCGCCCAGGCCGTGGGCGATCATCTCGGGGATGGCGTTGAAGTCGGAGACCTTGAGCACGCCGTCGAGCAGGCGCAGGAGGTCGGCGTCGGCGTGGGAGGGGATGCGGTTGACCGCCGCGAACGACAGCATCGCCGACCCCGCCCCGGCATTCAGCGCGGCGAGGAACGGCGGCAGGTAGACCTCCATCAGGCGGGCGAGGCTGACGTCGGCGTTGTTGTAGTCGCGCCCGCCCTCGGCCGCGCCGTAGGCGATGAAGTGCTTGATGCACGCCATCACGCTTTCCGGGTCGGCGAGGTCGTCGCCTTGCAGGCCGCGCACCATCGCCTCGGCGATCCGCGCGCCGAGATAGGGGTCCTCGCCCGAGCCTTCGGCGATCCGCCCCCAGCGCGGGTCGCGGGCGATGTCGAGCATCGGCGAGAACACCCAGTTGAGGCCGCAGGCGGTGGCCTCCCGCGCGGCGACGCGGGCGGCGGCCTCGATCAGGTCGGGGTTCCAGGTGCAGGAGAGCGCGAGCGGGATCGGCAGCACGGTGTGGTGGCCGTGGATCACGTCGTAGGCGAACAGCAGCGGGATTCCCAGCCGCGATTCGTTCACCGCGATCTCCTGCACCGCGCGCAGCGCCGCCGGGCCGTGGACGCCGAAGGTGCAATCCACCAGTCCGCCCAGCATGCCGCCGATCCGTCCGGCGCGGATGTCGGCGGCGCGGTCGTCGGGCAGCGGAATGTTGCCGGTGACGAGGTTGAGCTGGCCGAGCTTTTCGTCCAGGGTCATCCGCGCCATCAGGTCGTCCAGGAAGGCGGTGGTGTCGGCGGTCATCGCGAGGCTCCTCGGTCCCAGACGCAGGTGGCGAGCGATCGGCCGGGCAGCGCGATCGTCGGCGAGGTGTCGTCCCCCAGCCCCAGGGCGAGGGCACAGGGGGCGTCGGCGGGGTTGACCGCCAGCACCGCGAGCCTGCCTTCGGGCGTGAGGAAGGCGGCGTTGGGCAGCGGCAGGGCGGAGCCGATCCGCACCGAGCCGGGCGGCACGAAGCGCGCGGCGTGGGCGATCAGATACCACGCGACGTTGCGCTCCGCGCCGTCGCCTTCGAGGGTGAGGGCGCCGAGGCAGTGGGGTTCGCCGCCCGGGGTGTGGGGGCCGCAGTCCGGATCGGCGGCGAGGTTCCACTCCAGCACGATTTCCGCCCAGTTGCGCAAGGCCCCCACCAGCACCCGCTCGCCGTGCCACAGCAGCGCGCCGCCGAAGTCGTCCCGCCGCCCCACCCACTGCTCGGTGAAGATCACCGATTTGTCCGGGTGGCGCGCGTGGACCTTGCCCATCGCCTCCGGCTCCCCGGCGTAGAGGTGGAAGGCGGACCCGGCGAGGAACGGCGCGGCCTCCGCGTCCGCCAGCACCGCCAGCGGATACTCGGGGGCGTCGCAGTTGTGGTCGTGGCAGAAGATCTCGGTGGCGAACCCCGCCGCGCTCAGCGCCGGGCCGAGGTGGCGACCGACGAACTCCGCCTGCTGCGCCGCGCCCATCACCATGCTCGGGTCGTTCTTGTGGTTGCCCGGCTCGTTCTGCACCGTCACGGCGCCGATCGCGATGCCGTGGTCGCGCATCGCCTGCAGATAGTCGACGAAATAGGCGGCGTAGGCGGCGTGACAGTCGGGCCGCAGTTCGCCGCCGACGAAGCCGCCGTTGGTCTTCATCCACGGCGGCGCCGACCACGGCGAGGCGATCAGCGGCAGGCCGGGGGCGAGCGCGAGAATTTCCTTGAGCACCGGCACCACTTCCGGGTCTCCGGCGAACAGGTCGAAGCCCCGCGCCGGATCGTCGCGGTAGGAATAGGCCCGTTCCCCCAGATCGGAGGCGCCGATGCTGAGGCGCAGGCAGCTCACCCCCACCGGGCCGTCGGGGGCGAACAGCTCGCGCAGCAGGGCGTGCCGCGCCGGGGCCGACATCCGCGACAGCAGCAGCGCGCTGCCGCCGGTGAGGGAAAAGCCGAAGCCCCGCACCGGCTGGAAGCGCTGCGCGGGGTCGAGGAGCAGGCGATGGTCGGGGGCGGAGTCCGGCGTGCCGGAGACGGGCGCGAGGAGGGACCGGCGGTCGCCGGAGGTGACCCAGGCGGTCAGGGCGCCGCGGGTTGACGGATTGGCGATGATGCGGCCCCCCGGAGGATCATAAAACCATGAATGTCATGATATTGCCGCCCCCGCGCAGGGTCAATGCGCGGCTTAGAGGACCCCCATCGACGACGCCGGGCCGAACGAGCGGATCAGCAGCGCGCAGCCGAGCAGCATCACCGCGAAGCCGCCGCACAACGCCACCGCCGCGCCGACGCGGGCGGCGCCGCGCCCCCGCCCGGCGGCGAATCCGGCGGCGAGATCGCGCGCCTTCACCGCCAACAGCGCCAGCGCCGCCACGGTGAGGGCGGTGCCCGCCGCCATCGCCATCGCCGCGATCATCCCCGCCCAGGCGATTTTCAGCGAGTAGGCGAACACCAGCACCAGCACCGCGCCGCTGCACGGCCGCAGGCCGATGGAGAGGGCGAGGCCGAGGGCGGCGCGCACGCCGCCCGAATCGGCGATCTGCTCGGCGGAGGGGGCATGGGCGCAGCCGCAACCGTGGTGGTGCTCGGCGTGCCCGGCGGGGGCGGGGCGGGGGCGGAACTGCGCCGCCAGCGCCCGCGCCGCCCGCAGGCACAGCCAGCCGCCCATGCCCGCGAGCAGGGCGTAGCTCAGGCGTTCCGACCACGACACCGCCTGGGCGGTTTCGGCGGCGCGCCATCCGGCCAGCCAGATCAGGCCGTAGACCAGCACGATCGCCGTCACCCCCTGCAACAGCGACGCGGCGACGCCGAGGGCCGCCCCCCGGCCGACGCGGCTCGGGTGGGTGAGAAGGTAGGCGCTCAGCACCGCCTTGCCGTGGCCCGGCCCGGCGGCGTGGAGCACGCCGTAGACGAAGCTGGCGGCGATCAGCCACAGCGCCGCCTGGGCGTCCGCCGCCGCCTCGAGGGCGCGGAGCGCCTGGGTCAGCTCGCGGTGCAGGGTGCGCTGCTGCGCGAACATCCAGGCCACCGCGTCGCCCAGGTCCGCCGCGTGGGCGGGCAGGGCGGAGGCGAGCAGGAGGGCGCAGGCGAGCGGCAGCGGCTTCAGGGACATGCGACGGTGACCTTTTCCGCGAACAGTTCGCCGAGGGTGTCGGAGGCGGTCTGGGTCTGGTCGAGAGAGGCGGCCAGGGTGATCGCCTCCAGCGACGGCGTGGGCTTGGCGAAGCGCACGGCGCAGCCCGGCGGCGCGCCTTCGAGCCGCACCGGCTCGCCCCCCTCGGCGTGGAGCATCTCGATGTAGTAGGTGGGATCGTAGACCGCGTAGGTGAACGCCGTCGCCGGGGCCGGGGTGCGGAACGCCACGGTGAAGCGCAGCTCGAAGCGCCGCCCGCGCATCGTCGCGTCGGCGTCGCGCACCTCGGCGATCTCCGCCGCCGCGCCGTCCGCCGTGGCGTGAGTGAAGTAGGAATAGTCGCGCAGGTTGCCCATGATCCGCTCGGCGATCGGCTTCAGCCCGGCGCCGGATTTGGGAAAGCCGCGCTCCTTGACGAAGCTGTCGATGATGTAGGCGGTGTAGACCTCGTCGAACAGCCAGGTTTCGGCGAGGCCGGAAATCCGCCCCGCGTCGTCGAACCGCACCGCGACGGACAGGTCGATCCACGAGTGGGGGTGCGCCCGCGCGGCCGGGGTGGGCGCCAGGGCGGCGACGAGCGCGGCCACGGCGAGGGAACGGAACATGCGGATCATCGACGGCGTCTCGCGGCACGGTGTCGGCGGTTTCGGCTCAGAAGCTAAGCGGCGGCACGCGGCGGCGCAACACGTCTTCGCCGCGAAAGGATCGCGCGGCTTGACAAGCCCGTCGCCTGGGTATGAAGTTTTACGTAAAGTTTCATACAAACCCCTCCGCGCCCAATTCTCGGGAGACTCCGCGATGATCGTCGCCTTTCGGCCGCTTCTGGCCGCCGCCGCCGTGTTCCTGCCCACCGCCGCGTTCGCCCATTTCCAGCAAATTCTCCCCTCCGCCGACATCCTCCCGGAAGCCGGCGGCCGCTCCGTCACCCTCGACCTCGTCTTCACCCATCCGTTCGAGGGCGGGCCGGTGATGGACATGGCGCCGCCGGTGCGGTTCGGCGTGCTGTCGGGCGGCAAGACCGCCGACCTCAAGCCCGCCCTCGAAACCCACGCGGTGGACGGCAAGCGCGGCTATCGCGCCGCCTACCGCTTCCAGGCGCCGGGCGACGCGGTGGTCTTCGTCGAACCGACGCCCTACTGGGAACCCGCCGAGCGCAAGTTCATCGTCCATTACGCCAAGGTGGTGGTGGATTTCGCCTCCGGCGACGGCTGGGACGCGATGGTCGGCCTGCCGGTGGAGATCGAGCCGCTGGTGCGGCCCTACGGCCTCTGGACCGGCAACCTGTTCCGCGGCGTGGTGCGCAAGGGCGGGCAGCCGGTGCCGTTCGCCGAAATCGAGGTGGAGTGGGTCAACGACGGCTCGGTGACCGCCCCGGCGGACCCGTTCGTCACCCAGGTGATCAAGGCCGACGCCTCGGGCACCTTCGCCTACGCCATGCCGCGCGCCGGGTGGTGGGGGTTCGCCGCGCTGGTGGAGGCCGACGCGCCGATGACCGCGCCCGACGGCAAGCCCGCGCCGGTGGAGCAGGGCGGGCTGATCTGGGTCAAAGCGGTCGACATGAAATGACCGGCGCGCGCGCCTGTCTCCTCGCCGTGGCGCTGCTGCTGGGCGGCGCCTCCCCGGCGCTCGCGCACAAGCTCAAGGTGTTCGCCGCGGCGGAGGGGGACCGGGTGTCCGGCTACGCCTATTTCGGCGGCGGCGTGCGCGCCGTCGGCGCGCGGGTGACGGTGGAGGCGGAGGGCGCGCGGGTGCTCGACGCCACCACCGACGGGTCGGGCGGCTTCGCCTTCCGCGCCGCCCGCCGCGCCGATCACCTCATCGTAGTGGACGGCGGCGACGGCCATGTGGCGCAATTCACCCTCGCCGCCGCCGACCTGCCGGAGGCGGAGGCGGCGGATGCTCCCGCCGACCTCCAGGCGGCGGTGGAGCGGGCGGTGGCCCGCCAGATCCGCCCGCTGCGGGAGCAGCTCGACGCCTACGAGGACAAGATCCGCTGGCACGACGCCCTCGGCGGCGTCGGCTACATCGTCGGCCTCGCCGGGCTGGCCTACGGCCTCGCCGCGCGCCGCCGCGCGGACTGAGGCCCGCTCACGCCGCCGGGGCGCCGACCATCGCGCGCACCTGGGCGAGGCCGACGAGATGCCCCCCGGCGGCGAAGCTGCCGGGCGGCAGCGCGTCGACGACGCACCAGACGTTGCGCCCGCCCTCGGCGACGCACGCCGGGCATTCGGCGCGGAAGGCGGCGACGACCTCGGCCGCCAGGGTGCGCCGCGCCGCCTCGTCCATCGCCTCGGCGAAGGCGTGGATCACCACCAGGAAGCGCGGCGCCTCGGCCTTGCGGCCGCCGACGAAGACGTGGCGCAGGCTCTCGCAGTTGACCACCGAGATCGCCCGCGCCGCGTCGGTCTCGGGCAGCCCTTCGGCGGCGCGGGCGGCGGCGCCGAGGCGCTCGGCCAGGCGGGCGAGGCGGTCCTCGTCGAGGCTCCCCTCGGGGTAGCGCAAATCGATCAGCGGCATCGGAAGCTCCGTAAGTTCATTGAACGAACTCACCGGAGATTGCGCCTCCCGTGCGGTTCGTGCAACGCTGTGGCGATGAGACGCACGCGATTTTCCGACTGGAACTGTTCGGTCGCCCGGGTCGCCGACCTGCTGGGCGACTGGTGGACGCCGCTGATCCTGCGCGACGCGGTGCGCGGCATCACGCGCTTCGACGGCTTTCACCAAAGCCTGGGGATCGGCCGCAACACCCTGACGCAGCGACTGGAGCGGCTGGTGGCGGAAGGGATGCTGGAGCGGCGGCCGTATGCGCTGCACCCGCCGCGCCACGACTACCTGCTGACCGAAAAGGGGCGGGATTTCTTCCCGGTGATCGCGGCGATGATGCGCTGGGGCGACCGCTGGCTGGCCGACGGCGAGCCGTCGATGCGGCTGCGCCACACCGCCTGCGGCCAGGTGACGACGCCGACGGTGGTGTGCTCCGAATGCGGCGAGCCACTCGACCTCGGCAGCGTGGCGCGGGTCGCCGCGGTCAGTCCCGAGGATGATGGGGATGCGCCCCGTCCACCGGCACCGCGTTGAGGCTGCCGTGGCGCACGCCGGTCTCGGCGGCGACCGCGTCGGCGTAGCGCCGCACCTCGGCGGCCGGGCCGTGGAGAATCGCCGCCTCCATGCAGGTGTCGTGGTCGAGGTGGACGTGGAGGGTGGAGAGGGTGAGGCCGTGGTGGGCGTGGGCGGTCTCGGTCAGTCGCCGCGACAGCTCCCGCGCGCCGTGGTCGTAGACGTAGGAGAAGCAGGCGACGCAGTCGCCCTCCTCCGCCTCCAGGCGCTCGGCTTCGAGGGTGCGGCGCAGGATGTCGCGCACCGCCTCGGAGCGGTTGGCGTAGCCGCGATCGCGGATGTGCGCGTCGAAGCGCGCCAGCAACTCCTCCTCGAGCGAAACGGTGAAGCGATCCATGGGGGCGGTCCTCCGGCTGGGTTTCCGAATCCCTAGCACGGCCGGATGCGCGGAAACAGTGCGTTGACCGGAGGCGCGCGCGACCGCATATCCGGGCGGGGGGAGACACGCCAACCCGAAGGAGGCCGGACGATGATCCCGACCCCGCTCCGGCGCGCGCTCGCCGCCGCCGTTCTGATTCTCGCCGCATCCGCCCCGGCGGCCGCCCATCACGGCTGGTCGTGGGCCGAAAGCGAGAAGACCACCCTCGAAGGCACGATCCGCAACATCTCCATGGCGCCGCCGCACCCCACCCTGCGGGTCGAGGCGGCGGACGGCACGGTGTGGCAGGTGGACCTCGGCAATCCGGCCCAGACACAGCGCTCGGGCTTCTCCGCCGACAGCGCCAAGCCGGGCGACGCGGTGACGGTGCTGGGCAACCGCTCCCGCGAGCCGGGGGCCACCCACATCAAGGCGGTGCGCATCACCATCGGCGGCCGCAACTACGACATGTATCCTGAGCGGATCGACTGATGGAGTGGGCGGAGGCGCTGGCGCGCTGGCCGGGGGCGGTGTGGCTGCAACGCTCCTATGTCGCCTATCTCGCCGTCAACGCCGCCCACATCCTCGGCCTCGGGCTGCTGGTGGGGGCGATTGTGCCCCTCGACCTGCGCTTGCTCGGCGGCTTCCGCGCCGCGCCGGTCGCGGTGCTGGCGCCGGTGCTGGCGCGCGCGGCGGCGGCGGGGCTGGCGCTGGCGGCGGTCTCCGGCGCGTGGCTGTTCACGGTCAAGCCCGGCGACTACCTCGCCAACCCGGCGTTCCTGTGGAAGCTCGGGCTGGTCGCCGCCGCGCTCGCCAACGTCGCGGCGCAGCACGCGGGGAGCGGCTGGCGCGCCGCCTGCGCGGGCGGCGCGGTGACGGCGCGGGTACGGCTGCACGCGGCGCTTTCGCTGACGTTGTGGCTCGCCGCGCTGCTGGCGGGGCGGTGGATCGGCTTCATCTGACCGGCAGGAACGCCCGCGGGTCGACGCCGAACAGGGCGGCGTGGCCGCCCTCCAGCAGCCAGAAGGTGGTCAGCGCGGCGAGGGCGAGGGCGACCAGCAGCGGCCGGTCGAGCGTCGGCCGCGCCCGGCCCCCCAGCATCGCCGCGAACGGCAATACCGCGGTGGCGGCGGCGAACGGCGCCCAGCGTGTGCCGAGGCGCCGCCGCGCCCGCCGTTCCAGCACCGGAATCCCCGCCGCCGAAAACGCCGCGAAGCCGCCGAACAGGATCAGCGACCGCAGATCGCCGTTGGGCGCGAGATGCCCCAGCGACCACAGCAGGAAGCCCCACAGCACCGGATGCCGGGTGACCGCGACGATGGCGCCGGGCTGCGATCCGCGGCGGAAGCTGATCGACGCCGGGTTGACGCTCAGAAGCCCCGCCAGCACCAGGAACAGCCCCACCGGCGCCGTCGCCAGGGTGAGGTGGCCCTGCCACGGCGCGGTGTCCCACAGCGGGATATACTCGGCGTTGGTCGCGGCGTGGAACACCCAGCCGAGGGCCAGCAGCGACACCAGGGAATAGCCGACGAGGTAGGCGGCGCGGCCGCCCGCCGCCACCAGCCGGGCGCGCACCGCCGGGAGGGCGGGCAGCGAGTGCAGGGCCACGAACGCGGCGAGGGCGAGGAGAAGCTGGGTCATGATCCGGGCGTGGTCATCCCCGCCGACGACATCAGCAGCCGCAGCAGCAGCGCCACCGCCCCCACCGCGGCGACGCCCGCGCACCACAGCGCCGCCATCCAGGCGAGGCGGCGAGGCCAGCCGCGCGCGCTCAATGGTAGTGCTCCCCGGCCTTCACCTTGCCGCGGAACACCCAGTAGGCCCAGGCGGTGTAGGCGAGGATCACCGGGATGATCAGCAGCGCGCCGACGAGGGTGAATCCCAGGCTCTCGGGCGGCCCGGCGGCCTCGCGGATCGAGATGTCGGGCGGCACGATGTTGGGCCACAGGCTGATGGCGAGGCCCGAATAGCCGAGGAACAGCAGCCCGAGGGTGAGCAGGAAGGGCGTGGCGTCGGGGGTCTCGCCCTTGAGCGACCGCAGCAGCCCCCAGGTGGCCGCCAGCACCAGCAGCGGCACCGGCGAGAAGTAGAAAAGGTTGGGCAGGCTGAACCAGCGCGCGGCGATCTCCGGGTGGGCGAGGGGGGTCCACAGGCTCACCGCGCCGATGGCGGCGAGCAGGATCAGCGTCAGCGGGCGGCCGAGGGACACCATCCGGCGGTGGAGGTCGCCCTCGGTCTTCATGATCAGCCAAGTGCCGCCGAGCAGGGCGTAGGCGGCGAGGAGGCCGAAGCCGGTGAACACCGAGAACGGCGTCAGCCAGTCGAACGGCCCGCCCGCGAAGGCGCCGTCCTCGACCCGGAAGCCCTCGATGAAGGCGCCGAGGGCGAGGCCCTGGCAATAGGTGGCGGCGTAGGAGCCGCCCGCGAACGCCTTGTCCCAGATCGGCCGGTGCGCCTCGTCCGCCTTGAAGCGGAACTCGAAGGCGACGCCGCGCAGGATCAGCCCGGCGAGCATCACCAGCAGCGGGAAGTAGAGCGCCGGAAGGATCACCGCGTAGGCGATCGGGAACGCCGCGAGCAGCCCCGCGCCGCCCATCACCAGCCAGGTTTCGTTGCCGTCCCACACCGGGGCGACGGTGTTCATCATGATGTCGCGCTTCTCGCCCGGCTCGACGAACGGGAACAGCAGGCCGATGCCGAGGTCGAAGCCGTCCATCACCACGTACATCGCCAGCGAGAAGGCGATGATCAGCGCCCAGATCACCGGCAGGTCGATTCCCATGGTCAGACCTCCCTCGGAGCGGTGGGGGTGCGCACCCGGTCGGGCGCGGCGGAAAGCGGGCGCGCCGGGCGCTTCGCCTGGTCGGCGTCGGTGTCGTGGGGGTCGTCCTCCACCGCCTCCGGCCCCTTGGCGACGAGCTTGAGCATGTAGACGAGGCCGATGCCGAACACCACGGCGTAGAGCACCACGAACATCGTCAGCGACACCGAGAGCGACAGCGCCGAGTGGTTGGAGACCGCGTCGGAGGTGCGCTGGATGTTGTGGACCACCCACGGCTGGCGGCCGATCTCGGTGGTGTACCAGCCCGCCAGGATCGCGACGATCCCCGACGACCCCATCGCCACGCAGAAGCGCAGGAACGGGCGGCAGTCGTAGAGCCGCCCGCGCCAGCGCAGCCACGCGCTCCACAGGCCGAGGGCGAGCATCAGCATGCCCAGGCCCACCATGATGCGGAAGGTCCAGAACACGATGGTGGAGTTGGGCCGGTCCTCCGGCGCGAAGTCCTTGAGGGCGGGGATCTCGCCGTCCCACTCGTGGGTGAGGATCAGGCCGCCGAGGCGCGGCACCTCCACCTTGTAGCGGGTCACCTCGGCCGCCATGTCGGGCCAGCCGAACAGGGTGAGGGCGGTGCCGGGCTTGCCGTCGTCCTCCCAATGGCCCTCGATGGCGGCGATCTTGCCGGGCTGGTATTCGAGGGTGTTGAGGCCGTGGAGGTCGCCCGCCACCATCTGCACCGGCGTCACCAGCAGCGCCATCCACAGCGCCATCGACAGCATCGTCCGCACCGCCGGGGTGGAGCGGCCCTTGAGGATGTGCCACGCCCCCGCCGCGCCCACGAACAGCGCGGTGGCGAGGTAGGCGGCGATCACCATGTGGGTCAGGCGGTAGGGGAACGAGGGGTTGAAGATCACCGCCAGCCAGTCCGTCGGCACCACCCGGCCGTCGACGATCTCGAACCCCTGGGGGGTGTGCATCCAGCTGTTGGAGGCGAGAATCCAGGTGGAGGAGATCAGCGTGCCCGCCGCCACCATGGCGGTGGCGAACAGGTGCAGCCCCGGCCCCACCCGGTTCATGCCGAACAGCATCACCCCCAGGAACCCCGCCTCGAGGAAGAACGCGGTCAGCACCTCCATGGTCAGCAACGGCCCGGTGACGCCCCCCGCGAACGACGAGAAGTAGCTCCAGTTGGTGCCGAACTGGTAGGCCATCACGATCCCCGACACCACCCCCATGGCGAAGTTCACCGCGAAGATCTTGAGCCAGTAGCGGTAGAGCGAGAGGTAGACGTCGTCCTTCTTCCACAGCCACAGGGCTTCGAGGACGGTGAGATAGCTCGCCAGCCCGATGGTGATGGCGGGAAAGACGATGTGGAACGAGATGGTGAAGCCGAACTGAATGCGCGCCAGTTCCAGCGCGGTGAGGCCGAACATCGGGTCTCCATGGGTTTGCATGGCCGGGGCGTTCGCGTCCGGCCCCACATATGGCGACTCCGGGGCGGATGTCCAGCCGCCGGGGCTTGCGTTCCCGGCGCGGCGGGCGGAAAGTCGCCGCAGACGATACGGGAGGGGGCGATGGACGAGCACGACGAGATGCGGCGCGCGGCGGCGCGGGCACCGGGGTTCGCCGGGCTGGCGCTGGCGCAGGGGGTGGTCCTCTGCCTGCTGTCGAGCGCCGCCGCCGGGTTCCCCACCTGGCCCGCCACCCGACCCGCGCTGTTCCAGCCGCTGGCGCTCGTCGCCCTGTTCCTGCCGCCGCTGGCGATGCTGGCGTGGCCGCGCCTGCCGCGCCGCGCCGCGTTCGCCTGGCTCGGGGCGGCGGCGCTGGTCGCGATGGCGGTGGGGGTGCATTCCGCCACCCGCGGCGGCCTGCCGCCGGAGCCGGGCGACGCGTGGCCGGGGGCGGCGGTGTGGTTCCCCCTCGGCGCGGCGCTGTTCGTCGCCCAGGCGCTGGCGGTGCCCGCGCTGCGGGCGCGGCGCCTGCGCCCGGCCTACGCGGAGGTGTTCGAAACCGCCAGCCGCACCCTGCTGCAACTGGCGCTCACCGCCGCGTTCGTCGGCGCGTTCTGGCTGGTACTGTTCGCGGGCGCCGAGCTGCTCAAGCTGGTGCACATCGATTTTCTCTCCCAGTTGCTGGAGCGCCGCTGGTTCTCCTACCCCGCCAGCACCTTGGCGTTCGCCGCCGCGCTGCTGCTGCTGGACGCGCGGCCGGGGCTGATCGCCGGGGTGCGCACCGTGCTGCTGGCGCTGTTTTCGTGGCTGCTGCCGGTGGCGGTGGCGATCGTCGCGGTGTTCCTGCTCGGCCTGCCGTTCGTGTCGCTGGCGGAGCTGTGGCGCTCGCGGATGTCGGCGGGCCTGCTGCTCGGCATGGCGCTGGCGCTGGCGGCGTTCCTCAATTGCGCCTACCAGGGCGGCGAGGCGCCGCCGCGCGGGGTGCGCCGCCTCGCCGCGCGGGTGGCGGCGCTGGAAATCCTGCCGCTGGTGGCGCTCGCCGCCTGGGGGCTGGGGCTGCGCGTCGGCCAATACGGCTGGAGCGTCGAGCGGATTCAGGGCGGGGCGACGATCGGGGTGGCGGCGGTGGCGGGGGCGGGCTATGCCTTCGCGGCGCTGCCGCGCGGCCCGTGGCTGAAGCGGGTGGAGGGCGCCAACCTCGCCGCCGCCGCCGCGTTCGTGGCGGCGATGCTGGCGCTGTTGACCCCGGCGGCGGACCCGGCGCGGCTGATGGTGGCCGACCAGATGGCGCGCCTCGCCGGCGGTGCGGCCCGGCCGGAGAGCTTCGACTACGTGACGCTGCGGTTCGAGGGCGCGCGCTGGGGCCGCGCGGCGCTCGCCCGGCTGGCGGCGGACCCGGCGGCCGCCGAGGCGGCGCGC